>JANRLZ010000553.1:0-18879 GCA_033762055.1 Saprospiraceae bacterium | reverse complement strand
GATATTTCGACCGGCGAGTTTTTTGTGTCGGAAGGCGACGCCGGCACCGTGGATAAGCTGCTGCAAAGTTTCAAACCCGCTGAAATTGTTTTGCCAAAAAGCAGGCTCAAGGAATTCAATTCCATCTACGGCGATAAATTCTACACCAACACGCTCGAAGACTGGATTTTCACCCGCGACTTTGCCCGCGAAAAACTGCTGAACCATTTCCAGACCAGCAGCCTCAAAGGCTTTGGTGTGGAAGAACTCGATCTGGGCCAGACTGCAGCCGGCGCCGCGCTGCATTACCTGGCTGCCATGGAAAACACGCGGCTGACGCATATCACCGCCATCAGCCGGTTGCAAACGGAAAAATACGTGTGGCTCGACCGTTTTACCATCCGCAACCTTGAGTTGGTCGGTAGCAACCATGAAAACGGCGTTTCGCTGCTCCAGGTACTCGACAAAACCGTGTCGCCCATGGGCGCGCGCCTGCTGAAAAAATGGGTACTGCTGCCGCTTACCAACCTCGCACAAATTCGGGAACGACACGATGCCGTCGCTTTTTTTGTTGAAAACCAGGATTTTGCAGAAGAAATGGAGCCGCATATCCGGCACATTGGCGACCTGGAGCGATTGATGGCAAAAACCTCGGTCGGTAAAATCAATCCGCGAGAGGTGATGCAACTCCGGCGCGCCCTGATGGCCATCGAATGGATCAAAAAACGTTTGTCCGACACGAGCGCCCCCGCTCCGATTTTCAAACGCCTGGCCGAAAACCTCCAGCCCTGCCTCGGTTTACGCGAACGTATCGAACGTGACATTGCCCCCGACCCTCCGGTGGATGTGCGAAAAGGCGGCGCACTCGCCGACGGCGCCCATCCCGAACTGGACGAACTGCGCCATATCGTGCGCAACAGCCGCGAATTATTGCTCGAAATACAGCAACGCGAAAGCGAACGTACCGGCATTCCCAGTCTGAAGGTGGCTTTCAACAATGTTTTCGGTTACTACATCGAGGTCACATCAAAATGGAAAGACCAGGTGCCGCCCGAATGGACCCGCAAACAAACCATCGCCAACGGCGAACGTTATATCACGGAAGAACTGAAAATACTGGAAGCCAAAATTCTAGGCGCTGAAGAGAAAATTCAGGAACTGGAAGAACGGCTTTTCCGCGAGTTGGTAGAAGAAATTGGTCAGTACATTCCACCTATCCAGCTCAATGCACAAGGGATCGCACGACTTGATTGCCTGCTTTCATTTGCCAAAGTAGCGCAGAAAAATCACTACCATCGCCCCGAACTCGACGATTCAACCATTCTCGATATTCGGGAAGGCCGACATCCGGTCATCGAAACACAACTGCCTATCGGCGAGCCATATATCCCGAACGACATTTATCTCGACAACGAATCGGTACAAATCATCCTCATTACCGGCCCCAATATGGCCGGCAAATCAGCACTACTGCGCCAAACCGCCCTGATTACCCTGCTTGCCCAGATGGGCAGTTTCGTACCGGCGCAAAGCGCCCGTATCGGACTCGTTGACAAGGTGTTTACCCGCGTAGGCGCCTCCGACAATATCAGTGGCGGCGAGAGTACTTTTATGGTTGAGATGAACGAAACAGCGCTTATTATGAACAATGTAAGCGAACGTTCCCTCATTCTGCTCGACGAAATCGGGCGTGGTACCAGTACATACGACGGCATCAGTATTGCATGGAGCCTGGTGGAATACCTGCACGACAATGAACGCGCCCGGCCCAAAACACTGTTTGCCACCCATTACCACGAACTGAACGAACTGGCCGAAAGCCATGAACGGATCCATAATTTCCATGTCAGCACCAAGGAAGTGGGACACAAAGTGGTTTTTCTGCGCAAACTCACACCAGGCGGTTCCAACCACTCTTTCGGCATTCATGTGGCCCGCATGGCCGGCATGCCGCAAACCATCGTGGAACGGGCTACCGAGATTTTAAAAACCCTCGAAAAACAATCGGTGGAGCGTGTTACGTCTGATAAGGAAGAAAATACCACCCCCGGTTTGCCCGCAGCAGCCGACATGAAAAAGAAAGTAAAAGACATTTCGGCGCCGCTCCAACTCCATATTTTTGATGTAGACGATTATACCCTCAAAATCAAGGAAACCCTGCTCTCGCTCGATTTGAACACCATGACGCCCATGGATGCGCTCTGGAAACTGAATGAACTGGTTAAAATTGCCGGAAAAAAGCAGTGAAGCGGGGTTGG
This sequence comes from Saprospiraceae bacterium, assembly GCA_033762055.1. Classification (GTDB taxonomy): domain Bacteria; phylum Bacteroidota; class Bacteroidia; order Chitinophagales; family Saprospiraceae; genus M3007. The sequence goes on along the minus strand of JANRLZ010000553.1, from coordinate 16,642 downwards.
GGAGGTCTATTAAAGTTTAGGGGTTATGAAGTTTAAGGTTTATTAAAGTTGAGTGGGGGCATAAAAAATGCTGCGGCCAAATTGATTGACCGCAGCATTGAACACCGACAGGCGATTCGCCCGTTTTTTTATTTTTCCAATACAAAACGTAAAACCTCCCGCTCGCCATTGGCCGCAGCAACTTCGAGGAAATACATTCCTGAAGGCAAATGCTGTTCAAGCGCAATGGGTTGCGGCTCCCCGGCAGCAACCGCATTCAGCAGTTGTACCCGCCGACCACGACTGTCCAGCACCTGAATTTGCAGTGCCTGGCCTTCCCAACGGGAAAACTCGCCATACAATTCGCCACTGCTCGGATTGGGGAACAACACAACCGGATGTTCCAGTTGAATCCATTGTTCCAGCGAAAGGTCTTCCTCGCGATTCTGATTCTGGGTAGTCGTACCCACCGGACAATTAAACGTATTGAGGTGCGCTGCATAGAATACCTGCGGTTCGAGTCGGGAAGTGATATTGATAAACGTCACCTGCGACTGCGCGGGCAAAGTATATTCAAACACATCCGATTCCCCGTTTGCAATGCTGTCGCTGGTTGATTTGAAGCGAATGGAATAGAACGGGGTGTAGTTCGGATTGCGCACGGAATAGTTGCGCCCGTCAGGCGAAACGTAATTGGAAAGGTTGGCCGGCGCCACGGCTGTCACACCCGCCGGTAATTGAATGGCGGTGTAAATCAGTTTGTTGGTACAGTTGTTCGTCACCCGAATCCGATAGGTAACTTGCTGTTGGGCATTTTTACTCAATGCCAGCAATTCGTATTTGACACAACCGCTTGTTTTGGTGTCGCAGGGCTGTTCTTCCCGTACTATCACCGTGAAACAGCAGTTCGCATCACTGCCGCAGCTGTCCTGAGCAGCATAGCAAACCTGCGTGGTACCCACCGGGAATAAACTGCCTGAAGCCAATCCGGAAGTTAAAGACAGATCAATACCCGGGCAAACACAATCGCTGGCCACCGTTGGCTGGTTGTAATTCACCACAACGGGGCCGGTGCCGGGAGTAGATGCCACACTAATGGCTGCGGGACAATTCAGTGTCAGGCTGGAGCCGCTTGTAACAACATATTGCAGGGTGTAGGTAACCACCGTATCGCAAGCGCCATTCGCACCGGGTTGGGTAACGACGACCGTTGCGGGTTGGTTATAGGTTTGGCCATTTACCACCACACTTTCCCCTTCACAGAACTCAATGGTTTCTGCACGGGTGTTGGGGGGCAACAGTTCCAGCGTATAGGTAACGACCGTATCACATCCGGCCGTCTGTGAAGGAATTGTATCCAGGACTGTGCCGGGTGAGTTGTAGGTATTTCCTCCAATAACAACCGATCCTCCGGGACAGAAAGACACGGTTTCAGCGCGGGTATTCAACGGCAGCCATTCCAGTGTGATTGTCACCAGTGTATCGCAGCCTCCGGTAGTAGACGGGATAGTTAGCAGGGTTTGTCCGGGCTGGGTAAATATTTCACCATCAATTTCGACGGACGTTCCCGGGCAGAATTGAACGGTTTCGAAGCGTTCGGTTTGCGGAAGCCATTCCAGGGTGTAGATGATGACCGTATCACAGCCCCCTCCCCCACCGGGCAAAACAGAAGTGACGGTGCCGGGTTGATAATATTCCACCCCGTCAATCACCACAGACGTACCCGGACAAAACTGGATGGTTTCGGTCAATTCAGGCGCAGGAAGCCATTCGAGGGTATAGTTGGCAATGGTGTCGCAACCAGTCGGATTGGAGTTGGGTAACAATACCGTTACCAAGCCGGGTTGCGTATAGGTTTGTCCGCCCAGCACTACCGAACTACCCGGGCAAAACTGGATAGTTTCATTGGTCGTTACCTGTGGGTGCAAGGTGATGGACACATAAGCGACGGTGTCGCAACCAATGCCGGTACTGTAAAGCGTATCCGTAAATCCGGTGGATTGCGTGTAAACATTCCCGTTGAAAACAACCGAATCGCCCGGGCAAATATTAAATTGATAATTGCGGAAAGGCAGCGGCAACTGATTGAGGAAATAGAGAATGATCGTATCGCATCCGGCGTCGGTTGAAAAAATGGTATCCCGGGCGATCCCGGAATCTTCATACGTTACGCCATTGATGGTGACCGTTTCGAAGGGACAGAAAAAGACTTGTTCAATTTTTTCTTCATAAGGCAGTTCGGAAATATCGAAGGTGACCACCGTATCGCAGTCCGTTCCGACACCCGGAATTGTTTCCTGATAAGTACCTGCCTGATCGAAAGTAAACCCAAGCACGGTTACTGATTTTCCCGGGCAAAACGATCCGCTCGCATTCTTGAACGGTTGCTGACGAACCTGTAAGGCTACTGTATCAAATTGCCGGAAACCACAATCGTCCGTCACTGTAACCCGGTACAAACCGGCGGTTCCCACTGTGACTGTTTGGGTTGACTGCCCGTTTGACCATTGATAGCGGTAATACCCAGCACCGGCATCCAGCGTCACCGTCTCGCCCGGACAAATCACCAGATCATCGCCGAGGTGGAGCGTGGGCGATTCCGGGAGGTCGAGGATGGTGCTGTCGAGGTTGTTGTAATAATTGCATTCCGTCATAATGGAAAGCGGGAATTCATCGGGTGAGAAGGGAGTATCGTTGTTACCCGAATCGTTCACCACCCAATAAATGGTAGCCCCATCCTGAATGTATTGCTGCCCTAATTCTCCTACCAGGTCTGTGATGTTCAATGTGGTACAGGAATCGGGCATAATTGTCAGCGTGAGCGGGAGCGTTACAATTTTATTGGCGTCGGTAAGGAAAGGATTGCCATCGTAAAAAGTAACATCCATTTCGGGTATCGTTCCACCTTCCAAATCACAGATGATGACGCCGAGATGAATATCGCCATCCACACAAAATGCGCCATAGTTGAACGCAGTAAAATCCACACCTTCCGGACATGGGTTGGGCGGTTCTTCACAGAACGGGCATTGAAGGCTCTCCGCCAACGTGTTAGAGGTCCAGGGCACATCAACATTGCTTAGTACCGCCGTGCTGAGCAGTTGCTGCAAAGGAATGGCAAGGCGCAGGGGGTTGGCCACGGCTTCCGATTGCAAAGTGAGGGTATCCATCAAGCCACAGGAATCTACCATTGCCCCGTCGGAAAGCATTTTCCAGAACATCACATTGAGGTTATTTCCTGTGGCAAAGCCGGTTATATACAATGAGTCGGACAACAACACCGACTGATCGGGCCCCAGGTTATTGGAGTTGATATTGGCGGCGGGGCCGTAAGTCAGATTACGCCCCCAAATAAAATCGCCGTTTTTATTTACCTTGAATACAAAATTTTCATTCCCGGTGCTTATTTGGCCTGAAATAATGTAGCCGTCTGCCACCACCTGTAATCGCAGAAAGTTGCTGCCCAGTTCATATCTTTTTACCCAGAAAATATTACCGTCAAGATCGGTTTTTTGCAGGTAAATGTAAGTAGCGCCGGGGTTGTTTACATCTTCATCGCCGGCATAAACAGCCAGCAACGCATCTCCGTCCACCGCCAGGTCGCGGCCATATAGATCGGCTTGCTGGGTAGTATCCAAATGACTCAGGCTGGCCCAGATAGGCATGCCGTTTACGGGGTCAATACGCGTCAGCAACGGACGGCGCAGGCTCGCAGCACCTGAGCCGGGTCGGGAGCCAGCAGTTCCGATGGCAAAGAGTGACCCTTCCACCGAGATCATTTTAGTCAGAACATCGTGGGAGATAAACTCGTAGCGGCTGGCAAATGCCGGTATGATGGCTCCGGTGGTTCGCTCAAGGTTGAGTATTTCAATGTCCGTTTCGCCGTCCGTAAGTACCGGATTTTGAAAATAAACATACCCGTCTCCAGGCGATTTTTCAATAATACCGGCAGCATTCGGGTTATTGCTCACCACCGGATGCGCCCACAAAAACGAATCGGCTACCGGATCATAACGGAACACAAACCCGCGACGGACACCGGCAAACTGACTCTGTGTGCCACACCCCACGATCATGCCCTCAGAATCAACGATTATTTGTACCGGCGTGATGGGTTCGAAGGGGCTGATTTGAAATTCACGCAACCAGATAGGCTGGCCGCCGGAGCTGGTTTTTTGGATAAAGGTTTTATTGCCATTACGACCGGCCAGGTAGAGATTGCCGTCGCCACTGCGGATGAGTACGGTTCCGTACTCGGCCTGGTTTTCGTTTCCCAGTGTTTTAAAGAAGGTGGTCTGCGGACAGTCGGGATTTTGACTGAACGCCACAACGCTGTTCCATACCAGGAAGAGCGCAAATACGGTTCGGGTGATGTTGAAAAACATAAGTAGATGATTGTTAATACGTTGGGATGACGTGAAAAAATTACGTCCGCCAAACGTACATCCTGCTTTCCCAACGCACTGTCGGAAAATTGACTTATGTCGTGTACCCGAAATTTTTATCCTTCAAAATGCCCGTCCGGGGGCATATCAACGGATGCCGCTGTTGCCCACAATGACTTTTTCAAACAGCGTTTCTTTTTCCGTCCGGATCTGCAAGCGATAAGTGCCTGCGGGAAGCCCTCTTAAATCAAGTGGAATATTCTGTTCCGTAACATTGCGCACCGTCCAGGCATGAATAATCCGGCCGGCGGCATCTGTCATCGTCAGGTGCAGGCTTTGCACGGTTGGGAACGATACCGCCAGCCAGGCTTTCTCCTGGGCGGGATTAGGAAAAACCTCGGTAAAAAATGCAGTGGAAACATCCTGATTGCCTACCGTTTCGGTCAGGGTAAAATCGAAAGCAGCCGCACATCCATTCCCGTCGGTCACCACCAGCGTATAATCGCCGGCAGCCGCGTTGGTCAAATCTTCCGAATTGACAAATGCTTGTCCATTGAGCAGCCAGGCAAAGTCGAATTGCCCGTCGCCACCTGCCACATCCACAAATATTGCTCCGTCGCTCAATCCTTGATGGGGTTGTTCGATGCTGGTTGGAACCGCCGTAATGGCAGCGGGATTGAGCAGGGTGTCAGTCAGTACAAGTTCACAATCTACCGCATCACGCACCGTCACGGCGTAAGCGCCGGCAGTCAGACCGCTAAGGCTTGCATTGCTTGCGCCATTCGACCATTGGTAACTGTAAGCGCCGGTACCTCCGGTAACCATGACGGAGAGCGCGCCATTGGCTGCGTCGTGGCAAAGCGGCTGAATGGCGGTCAAAACGCCCGTAACCGCACAGGGCAAAGCCTGGCAGTCTTCCGTTTGGCCGTAAAAAGCGGTCTCACAACCATTGGCGTCGGCTACTACGCCCAGATAATGCGTACCGGATGGCAGCAGTTCGCCGGGCAGGTTGCCTTGATAGGTATAGGGGGGTACTCCGCCGATTACCTGCACCAGCAGTTCGGAAATATTGGTGCTCACACATTTTTCTGTGACCTGCAGTTGCAAGGCTTCAAAGGGCGCAGGTTGCGCTCCATCCAATATTTGCAAACAAAACTCACCGGTTGCCGGACCTGCTGCAGCAATTTGAGAGGCGATCTGTAAATAATAGGTTTCACCGGCAGAAAGCGCGCCCAACGTCAGGAATCCATTGCAGCGCAATGGATTTTCAGCACATATTTTATGGTCAAAATTGCCGCAATCTCCTTTCCACACGGTCAAAACATGCGGGAAATCAGCGCCGGTGTTGATGCGAACCGCACCCGAAGCCGGAGCGGTAAATTGATACCATACATCATGCGCCACATTCACCACACAGGGCGGTTTTATGCCCGAAAAAGTCGCCCCTATGTTGCTGCCACTCGTACAGTTGTCGCCAATATGGATCGTAATAGCAGCCAGGCAGTTGTCGTTGGGCGGCGCATTGACATTTTTCTTTTGGATTTGCGGACAAACGGCGCCTTCAATCGTGGCGAATGTGCCGGAAATTTGAACGTAATAGGTTTGTCCGGCGGTAAGGCTATTGCTTTCCAGCGTATGTCCCTTGTGATTACCGGCTACTTCCGTCAACGCGCCGCAATCGCCGGAATACAGGGTTATCACATCAGAGAAATCGGCATTACTGCGTATTTCCAGGACTTCATCGGCGGCAAGCGCGGGGGCTACAAAAGTGTACCAGACATCGTGCCGCGCCAATTCGTTCAACGACGGTATCATCGCAGAGGTAGCCCCGTTGCGGTTATTTCCCGCTGCACAGGTTGCACCCAGTTCGAGCGGAATGGCCTGCGAGCATTCGTCGTTGGCCGGCACCGCAGGCGGTGCGGCAACCTGGGTTATTGCGATACAAAACTCTCCTCTTGATATGCCAAAACCACCCTCGCGACCGCTTATCCGAATCAGGTATGAAGTACCGCTTTGCACCTGGAAATAGGTATTTTCCCCCGTAAATCCATGCTCATCGCGGTTATCACATAACAATAACTGCGGACTGGAACAGTCGCCGGAGAATATATTTACCACATCATTAAAGTTGGCTTGCGTGTGCAGCCGGGCCGTCCCTGTAAAGTCGGCGGTCCAGGAATACCAAAGACCTCCCATACTTTTTTCCACGCAGGGGGCATCGGGACCGTCGAGCAGTGCATTGGCGTTATTGCCGGCGGTACAGGGAGTGCCGGTAGTGACCGGTACTGCATTGACACAGATGTCGTTGGCAGCACCGAATCCGGTTACTTTCACATTGTCAATACCTACCCACCAACCCCAGCCTTGCCCGTCGTCGTATTCAAAAATTACCCGCATTTGCTGTGAACGGTAAGGAGAGAGATCGAGATCAACATTGACATAATTTTGGAAAAACGGCCCTCCTACATCGCCACTGGACTCCCGGACGATAAACTCTTCGCCGAAGCCATTTTGCACGATGACGGCAATTTTTTCGGTGGCATAGCGCAAAATGACATCAAAATTGAGATTAAATTGACCAAACTGGGTTCCATCAAACCACGGGGATACCAGGCGTATGGTGCTGTAAGGGGTATCGGGGCCGATGAAATCGTCGTCGAAAAATGCAAAACAGGAGCCATTCATCGAATTGCTGCCACCCAGCGCGACCCCTTCCGTGATGACGCCAAATTTCCAGTCATCCACCCCGGTCACCACCTGGGTTTCCCAGCCGCCCGGTTTTTCACAGCCGTTGAACGACTCCGTGATCACATTGACCCCCTGGCCTTTGCCTACCACGCTGATGTTGTCTACTCCTGCCCACCAGGCGAAGCCGCCGGCATCATCGTAGCGAAAAATCAGTCGTACATTGGGAGATTGGGTAACCAGCGACAAATCAAAAACCAGGGTTTCAAATTCGTAGAGGTTGCCGCCGGTGCTGCGGTTTTTATCATAGCGGCGGATCAGCGTTTCCTGTACGCCGTCAGTTATGAGTACATCAAAATATTCTTCCGACTGCCCCCAGTCGCGGTAGTGTACGTCAACCGATAACTCCACGACGGGGTGTTGTGAAGCATCGAAGGGAGGCGACACAAAATCAATAACATAGGCCGGCGTTTGATCGCCGGTAGCATCGTCGTCAACAAAAAGAAAGCAGGAGCCGTTCATGCTTTGCCCGTTATTGTCGTCGTTTTGATTGGCATCACCGACATACCAGACCGGGTTTTGGTTCCCGATACTGTTTACTTCCCAACCGGCCGGGAGGGAGCAAGCATTAAAATTTTCGGTAAAAAGTGCAACCTGGGCGGTAGCTGAACAAGTGGCTAAAGCCCAGAAAGTAGCGATAAAGACGAGTTGGCGCATGATCGTGCAAAAAATATTTCGAGCGAAAGGTAGAACGCAGCCAATTTTTCTTTCAAAAAAAATTTGTGCGTTTGAAAAACCCGCCCATAAATTTGCTGCCATCAGCATTAGCAACTCAAATTACTCAACAGGACTGTATCAAGGCTGCCAGATTCTTTTGAACAGCCTTTATCAAAACCCAAACGCTCCCTGACCTTGGCAAAAAAACGCGTTGTAAAAGATTATGATGCCCTTTCAGAGGACATCGTCCGGATGGTAAAACAAAAATATCCTTCCGGATATGCCGAAAACCTGGTCACTTACAATGACAAGGAAGGCAAAAAAGTATCGGCACTCCCTTTTGAGACCGACGATACCTACTACCTTATTCGTATGACCGTACTCGAAGCAAAACGGATCGTTAAAGAAGACGAGGATTTTGACGACGAGGGTCAATTGAAAGAGGAAATCGCCGACGTTGCAGTGGACGATGAGTTCGACGGCGAGGGTGAAGATGATGATGAACTCGCCGACGGCTCTTCCGATGAAGACGATCACATCATTGTCACGCGACGTCGTGATGATGAAGGAGACGATCTGGCGGATTATCCGGACTACTAATTCTTGTTGCCCCTGCGATTTAACCATACCGGCCTGTCCGTTTGAAATCGGGTACCAATTACCCTCGCTCAAACGGGCAGGCCATTTTATTGGTTATTTCAAGACGGCATTTTTCAGTGGTTGGAAACTGCATTAAACCCTATTGCGCCCATTTATCAATACGCACGATTGCTTTGGGATAACCATTGCGTTCTGTACTGCTTAACAGATCCGGTCTATGAATTTTTTCGGGTAAAATTTCTGAAAGTTCCGGGCACCAGAGGCGGACATAATCGCCGTTCGGGTCGTAATTTTTTGCCTGGGTGAGAATATTAAAATAGCGGTCTTCCCTCAGATCGCTTCCAACGCCCGCTACATAATTCCAATTGCCCCAATTGCTGCACGGATCGTAGTCAATCAAGCAACTTTCAAAATATTCGGCGCCCATTTGCCAGTTTACTTTCAAGTCGCGCACGAGAAAGGAGGCCACATTTTGCCTGCCGCGATTACTCATCCAGCCGGTAGCCGCCAGTTCGCGCATATTGGCGTCAACGAAAGGAACGCCGGTACGACCCTCCGCCCACAGATCAAATGTTTCGCGGTTATTTTTCAGTTGCCGTAATTCTTTCCCCTGGGTTCCGCCTTTGAGAAAAATTCGATTCCCGTATTTTTTTCCCATTAATCGAAAAAAGTCGCGCCACAACAATTCAAAAAACAGCCAATAGGTACTTTCATTGCTGATACGTTCTCTTTCGTAGCGTTTTAGTTCGTGGTAAATTAATTTGGGGGAAAGGCAACCTTGTGCCAGCCAGGGCGAAAATTTGGAAGAATAATCGGCGCCAATCAAGCCATTGCGGGTTTCTTTGTACACCGATACCTGGTCTTTTTCCCAGAAATAATGCCGCAAACGTCGCAAGCCTTCTGTTTCTCCTCCTTTAAATGTCAAGACGCTGCGCGAATCGGTTATAAAAGACTCATGGCCAAAATCTTCGAGCATTGGCATGTCTCCAGGCTCCAACTGGGCCGGCGCCGGAGGCAGTGCCGCAGGTGATGGAAGCGGCTCGCGCACCGGTGTAATGTGCTCGTTTTCTTTGCGAAACAGTGTAAACACATCCGGGGTATGTTGTACTGGCATCGGCAAATCCTGGGTGTGATACAGCATTTTTCCTCTGGTGTACAACAACTCCACACCAATCCCCCAAAGTTTTTGCTCGAGACCATCCTGTACCAATACCTCTTCCTGGGTGCGTTCACGGTTACAAATCACCCACGAAGCCTTGATTTGCTGCGCCATTTCTGCCAGAATGGTTTCAGGTCGCCCCACCCTTACAAGCAAATTGCCTCCAAGCGACGCTAAATTGCGACGCAGGTCTTCCACACTTTCCAGGATAAATTTAGCACGGAATTTACCGGTTTTGGGAAAGCCAAAGCGGGTTTCTCCTTTAAAAACACGTTCGTCGAAGATATATACAGGCGCCACCTCATCGGCCATGCGGATTGCCGTGGCGAGGGCCTCGTTGTCGTGTAAGCGGAGATCGTGACGGAACCAGACTATTGCGCGGCGTTTCATGCCCGTTAAACTTGTAGCGCGGTGATTTGTTTGGCAAACTGCCTATTTTTGTCGCACCGAATTATGAAAAACAAGGAAAATAACAATTTCAGCACCTTACTCAGAAAGATCAAGGCCCAACCGCTTGATCGGGAGCTCGGATTTGGACGCAATGTTACGACAGATGGTCGGCTGATGAATGCCGATGGTACATTCAATGTAGAACGCGAACCGGTTGGCCCCTGGGACAATACGTATTATCACCTCGTGACAATGCCGTGGCGGCGTTTTTTTTTGCTGATTTTTTCCTTTTTTTTATTGTTAAACATCTTTTTTTCCGGACTATATCTGCTCATTGGCATTGAGCAATTCAATGGGGTAACCCTCGGCGACGGCTGGCATAATTTTATGCAAGCCTTTTTTTTCAGCAGCCAGACTCTCACGACGGTCGGGTACGGACATATTATTCCCAACGGAGTCATTATCAGCATATTGGCTTCTTTTGAATCTTTTCTCGGCTTGTTGGCTTTTGCTTTAATGACAGGTTTGTTGTACGGGCGTTTTTCCCGTCCCACCGCAAAAATTGTATTTAGCGACAACTTGCTCGTAGCGCCTTATCGAGATAGCAAAGGGTTGATGTTCCGAATGGGGAATTCGGGCAAAAGCGAGTTAATTGAAACAGAAGTACAGGTATTACTGGCTTTTAATCAGCGCGAGGAAGACGGCTCGTTGAGTCGTAAATTTTACCCGCTCGATCTGGAAATCAACAAAATCAATTTCTTTTCCCTATCCTGGACCATCGTTCATGCCCTTAATGAAACCAGTCCTATCTACAATTTTTCAGAAAATGATCTTTTGACAGCAAACGCAGAGATTATGGTACTGGTAAAAGGCATGGATGAAGCTTCGCAGCAAGGTGTTCATGCCCGTCGTTCCTACATAGCTAGTGATATTGTCTGGAATGCGCGCTTCCAACCGGTCATTGAACGCAAGTCCGGTTCGGTGCCCCGGATGTTGACCCGGCATATTGGGAAGTTCGAAATGGTTGGCGGATAAAATTTGAACAGGAATAAATTTTAAGGAAAGCCCTACTTTGCCTCGCAAAAGGACATTACCTAAACCTTCTTGTATGGCAATTTTTGACCGTCTTTTCCGAAAAAAATCTGTTGAAGACGCCATTTCTTCGGCGCAGAACGAAGAAATTCATGGCGCCGGCGGCCTGGATAAAAACCTGGGAGTTCGCGACCTTACCTCTCTCGGGATCGCGGCTATCATTGGCGCAGGCATTTTCAGCACCATTGGTTCGGCCAGTTATAATGGCGGCCCTTCCGTGGTTTTTCTTTTCATTTTTACGGCCCTGGCTTGCGGCTTTGCCGCTTTTGCCTATGCCGAATTTGCCTCCATGTTGCCGGTTTCAGGCAGCGCTTACACGTACTCCTATGTCGCATTCGGCGAACTGATAGCCTGGATTATCGGGTGGGCATTGGTCATGGAATACGCCGTAGGCAATATTACGGTTGCCGTTTCCTGGTCGAGTTATTTTACCAGTTTGTGCGAAAGCGCGGGCTGGCATATTCCTGCCTGGGCAGCGGTAGATTATACCACCGCTCACAACGGGTATGAAGAAGGGGCTGCGCTCATTAAAGGCGGCAAAACCATGGCTGATTTTTCGCAGGCGCAACAGGAGGCCTATGCCGCCTGGCAATCGGCGCCACAATTCGGCAGCCTGCGTATGATTATGGACATCCCGGCTATCATCATGTCCATTTTAATCACTGCCCTGGTTTATATCGGCATGAAAGAATCCAAAACTGCCGGAAATGTCATGGTAGCGCTGAAGTTGCTCGTAGTGCTGTTGGTGATAATTGTTGGCGCGGGTTATGTGGATGTCGATAACTGGCATCCCTTTATGCCCAACGGTTTTGGCGGAGTGATGGCGGGCGTTTCATCCGTGTTTTTTGCCTATATCGGGTTTGATGCGCTTTCTACAACGGCGGAAGAGTGTAAAAATCCGCAGCGCGACCTGCCGCGAGCCATGGTATATTCGATCGTGATTTGCACGGTGTTGTACATCATCATTGCCCTTGTCTTGACCGGCATGGTGAATTACAAGGAGCTGGACGTCAACGACCCTTTGGCTTACGTATTCGACAAAGTGAACCTTAAATGGTTTTCCGGTATTATCGCGGTGAGCGCAGTGGTGGCTATGGCAGGGGTGTTTTTGGTTTTCCAATTGGGGCAGCCGCGCATCTGGATGACCATGAGCCGCGACGGGTTGTTGCCCAAACGTTTTTCTTACATTCATCCAAAATACCGTACACCCACGTTTGCGACGGTAGTCACAGGCTTTTTTGTGGTCATTCCCATGTTGTTCATTCCAAGTGATACCGTGCTGGATTTATGCAGCATGGGTACACTTTTTGCCTTTGTGCTGGTATGCGGCGGGGTACTGAAATTACAAATCCAGCCTGATGCGCCGCGGGGCAAGTTTCGCACTCCTTATCTGAATGCAAAGTTCATCTTCCCGCTGATGCTGGTGGCGGCAGCGGCATTTTTACTGACTCGTTATCAAAAAGACACCCTGGCATGGCTGACCAACGCGCCGGTTATGTATGGTGTGGAAGATTTGCTGCATCATGTGCCGGAAAATGAGGTTGCAGGTCTGCAAGTTTATCTGGCCTCACGCGACAGTTCCGGTTTTGTAAAGGCCGGAGGGGTAGTAGCCGATTATCTTCAAGGATTGGATGCAACCGCTTACGAACAAACAGTTGCCGGTTTACCGATACCTGAAACGGCTAAATTCGAAGCAGGCTGGGCCTTGTTTCAACACAAAATTCCGATGTGGCTCTTTGTGTTTACCTGTCTTGTCATGGCTTGGTTTGCTTTCCGGCACAACCTTTCACTTATCCCTATTCTGGGCCTGGTTTGTTGCCTTTATATGATGGCCCAGATACCGGCAAAAAGCTGGCTGGGTTTCTTTATTTGGCTGGTAGCCGGCCTGACCATCTATTTTGGCTATGGATATACCCATAGTAAACTGGCGCGAAATACACGGGACAGTGGCTAAGAAACCGTAAGGATTAATTCTGTCATTATCCGTATAAAGCAGCAGACCGGACGATGTTGTATCGCCCGGTCTGCTGCTTTTTTGCTCAAACGAACGTAATTGGCCCAAAAAACCGGCACTGTTTTATCCGCGTTGTACGATCAGTTTGAACCGTTCCATCCGTGCACCGTTGCGCAATACGGCGGAATAAACTCCCGTCGGCAAATCGGTCTGCACTTCGGTTTGTTCAGCTGTCACTGCTTGACGGTAAACGATGCTTCCCTGCATGTTATACAGCAAAAATTCTGTATTTGCAGGTGGCATGGATGCCAGTTGTATCGCAAAGTTGCCCGTACTCGGATTGGGTGCTATTTGCATGGGAACCAGCGAACCTGGCTCGTCGGTATCCACGATACTGGTATTGAATTTGGAAATAAATCCGCCTGCACCGGGGATAGAAATGCCGTCTTCCGAAAATCCTTCGATAAACAAGCCGGTACAATACATAAAACCGGCGTCATCAATGGCAATCGCAGCGCCATAATAGCCGTTTATCAGACCCTCGCAACCGCTTCCTCCTACAGTACGCGACCACTGCGGCAATCCCTCGTTGCTGGTGCCGGTCATAAAGCCGTCAACACAACCATCTATGGCCGCTTTATTGGGACCATAAGGAACCGGCTCGCTAAGGTAGCCGATGGTATATATATTCCCCCAATGATCGAGTTTGGCGTCCATGACCGCATAATCCGAGGTCGGATATTCAATGACTACCGGTAAAGAAAACAAGGTACTTCCCACCTTTAGTACAACACCCGCATAAGCATTGTTGATATTCAAAATCAGCGAATTGTCGAGGCGCAAATCGGTACTGGCATCAATGGCCAGATAGGCGTTACCTGCATCGTCTATGTCAATCCCCAGAATATCCAGATAATCGCTGGAAGTAACGCTCTTGGCCCATTGCGCGGCGCCGCCGGGCGACAACCCGGCCACAAAACCGTCAAAAAAACCGGTTGTGTTGATACCGACCCCGTTTGCAAATTTGAGGTTGCCGGAAAAACTGCCGGAGAGGACAATGACCCCGTTTGGGTTAATCGCGAGGTGCTGCAAATCAGCCGGATCGCTGTCGGAAGCAAGGAACTGTACCGCTTGAGGCGTTCCATTGGCGGCATTGTAAACAGCCAGAAAAAAACCGCCCTCGGCAAGATTGTTAAAATCAAAGCCCGGGCCAAAGTTGGCGCTGGTTCCTTCATAATTACCGCCTACGACCACATTACCGGCAGGGTTGGTTGCAATACCGGCCGATGCCAGGTAGGCATTGCTTCCTGCGGAGACAGATTTTGCCCACAGCGCTTGTCCGTTGCCGTTTAAACAGGCTACAAACATTTCCTGGCATCCGTCCAGGCACGCGCGAAGGACACTAACGCCATTTCCGAAGTTGATCTCTTCGACTGTCATGGAAGAAGTAAGAAAAACCTGCCCATTTGAACCGGCACAAATATGTATGATGGATTCTCCCAGGTAACCCAGATTCTTCAACCATTGAAATTCGCCGTTCAAGTTGTATTTCAACAAAAGCATGGAGGTTCCGTTTTCCTCGTCCGGCATCACGGTAATACCGTTCACATTAACCGGAGAATAAATGACCGCTACCGCGTACACGTCGTCACTGGTTCCCGGTGTAACGGCAATATCCAGAAACTCAAGGCCGGAATCTTCAATACCGGGGTCCAATGCCGTAACGCCCGAGGTCCAGATTGTGGGGGGATAGATCCCCTGTGCCCGTCCGTGCAACGAAAAAACCAAGAAAAGAAAGGTAAAAAAAATGGGTTTCATAAGCAGTTTGTTTACATGAATGAAAGCCCAAAAATAGTATTTTTATCTGGTAAATACAATACCCTGATGCCGCAAACCGAAATTTTCACTATACCTGTTGTTCCAGCAAGTCCCACAATTGAATCACTTCATTGGCTTCTTTTACATCATGTACGCGAAGTACCCGAGCGCCTTGTTGAAGCGCCACCATGTGCAAGGCAGCCGTGCCGGACAGTGCTTCGGCGGGTGAAATACCCAAAGGTTTCCAGATCATTGATTTTCGGGAAATTCCTGCCAAAACAGGCAGACCGAGTACGGCCGCAAACACGTGTAATTCTTTCAATAAAACATAGTTATGGGCCACCGTTTTTCCGAACCCGAAACCAGGATCCAGCAGAATGTCCTTTACGCCTTTACTCCGCAAAACCTCTACTTTTCGGATAAAAAAATCAAGCAACTCAAGGGTTACATTTTCATATCGGGGGGCTTGCTGCATGGTATCGGGCGTCCCCTGCATGTGCATCAAAACATACGGCACTCCCAGGGTAGCAACTGTATCCAACATGGCAGCATCCATGGTTCCCGCTGAAATGTCGTTCACGATAGAAGCACCGCTTTCCACCGCAGCCCGGGCAACAGCGGCACGCCAGGTATCGACCGACAAAACTGTATCCGGAAAATGTTTCAAAATGGCTTCCAGGGCCGGTATAACGCGTCTTTTTTCTTCTTCTTCACTGACGAGTGCTGCGCCGGGGCGGGATGACGCTCCGCCTATATCCAGGATGGCCGCACCCTCTTCCAACATTTTTTCAGCCTGTTCCAAATACTTGACCGAAGCCGCATACCGGCCGCCATCATAAAATGAATCGGGAGTAACATTCAGTATCCCCATCACAACCGGACGGGAAAGGTCCAAGAGATGCCCTGAGCAATGGATGGTCATCAGCGGTTGCGCTTGGGAAATAATTTACGCAACAAATTCATGGGAGAAAAATCCGACTTGGAGAAAGTGGATTCGACAAAAACCAGTTTCAAACGCCGACTGGCTGATGAAACCGCAATTAATATGGAATTTTTGCCTTCCTCCTGTACCTGCTGAACAGAATCCAGCCGCCAGTCGCTCGACTGAATGGATTCCTCTGCATGGTCGGCAATTTGATCGGCTAAATGATATCCTTTGGCTTCGAGGTGCTGAATCGCTTCGGTAACTGATTGATTTTGCTGCATGGTTGATTAAAGGCGAAGTTTTTTCAACAGGGTTGCCCGGGTAAGAAAGATTAAAAAAATAATAGCGAAAAAGGTTGAAAAAACGACTGTTTCTTAACGATGTCAAATGAACGAACTTGCCGGGAAAAACGCGGCGCGAATCGGCATTTTTTTTCTGAGTTTTCGACCTGGTTAATTACCCAACTCCAGTTGTTCTCGTACCAACTGATAATAGGCGCCTCGCTGGCTGGTCAACTCCTGGTGCGTCCCTTGTTCCAGCACTTCCCCCTTCTCCAGCACGATGATATTATCTGCATTCCGCACGGTGCTGAGGCGGTGCGCCACAATGACCACCGTTTTGCCTTTGAAAGCAGTTTCAAGGTTGCGCATGATTACCTTCTCGTTGTGTGCATCAAGGGCATTGGTAGCTTCATCGAAGAAGATGTATTTCGGGTTTTTGTATAAGGCACGGGCGATGAGTAGTCGCTGTTTTTGTCCCTGGCTCAACCCGGTTCCATCCTGCCCGATTTTGGTATTGTAACCCAGGGGCAGCATCTCGATAAACGGATGAATATGCGCAGTTTTGGCGGCATCCAGCAAACGCTGACGGTCAATGGTTTCTTCACCGAGGGCAATATTTCGTGCAATGGTATCATTGAAAATAAAACCATCCTGCAT
>JANRLZ010000552.1:0-4824 GCA_033762055.1 Saprospiraceae bacterium | reverse complement strand
AACAGGTGCCGCAGATACCTTCGCGGCAGTCGTGTTCGAATGCTACGGGTTCTTCGCGACGCGCCACGAGTTGTTCGTTCAATACGTCGAGCATTTCGAGGAACGACATATCAGGATTCACATCAGGCAGTTCGTAGGTCACAAATTCCCCTTTGAACGAGCCGCCCTGCCGCCAGATTTTGAGTGTAAGACGCATATATTCGATTGATTCGATTATTTCGATTGATTCGATTGATTCGATTGTTTTTATGTGGTTTAACTGCCGTCTACCGTCCGCCGTCTACCGTCCGCCGTCTACCGTACACCGTCCGTCGTCTTCACAACTCAAGACCAACGATGAGGCTGATGGTATTAAATTTCAACGCATTCCCGTTTCCAAAACCAAGCAGTCCGAAATCATCACGCAATCCGATGAGAAGCCGGCTTCTTCCTTCTTCGCCCAATCGCGCACCCAATCCTGCGCTAAGTCCCAAATAAGTGCGCTGGGTATCTCCGGTGGAATTCGATACAGAACCGCCGTCGCGAAGATTTCGAACCAGCAGATAGTTGGCAAACCCGCCTGCGGCAATATGCCACATTGCTTTTTTATCCAGGTTCCACACCAGCGGCAACGCGCGCAGGGTCAGGTATTCAAAAGTTTCTTTTTTTGTTTCATTGCTTCTTCTAAAGGAATTCCAGGTAGCGTTCACTGACCAGGCATTTCCTTTTTCATTTTTCATCCAGTACTCCATACCGATGACAAAACCGGGTTGGGGGGTTAAGTCGGCGCTATTTTCTCCTAATGTCCCCAGCGAACTGCCCAGCACAATATGTAGGGCGCGATCCTGGGCCGACAATATTCCCGCATACAGTAAGAACAACAGGGTCAGTCGCTTCATTTTTCAATTTTCACAAGGTTCGAGCAGGCATCAAGTAATAGGTTCCCATTTTGGTTCTCGTAGCCCGGAGCGTAATAAACCATCAGATCAATTTCATCATAATCGGCCAGGGAAGGCGACAATTCAAATTCATACAACACCCATTTCGAATGACCGATTGCCGTGCTTTCCGCCAGTAACTCCTCCTGAGCGGTTCGGGTATTGTAACCCCATATTTTCAGGATGGTCGGCGCTGTAAACTGTTTGGGTTCGCCCCCTCCTCTTAAGGGAGATGAATAAGTATTACATCGGGCCAACCACACACTGAATGAGTAAGATGATCCTTTTTCCATTACACTCGACAGCCTTTGGCCAATGCCTTCCCAGGTGCCCGTTTCACGTACGACCAAACCTATATAATTGTCACCTTCCTGCGCCGGCAATTTTACCCCAAACCAGCCGGGTTGGATATCGGGCGGCGTTTCATCATTTGCCCCCAAATTGATCCAGCCGGTAATGTTAGTTCCTGCCGCGCGCCCGTCCGCCTCAAAACCGGGGTTTTTGAGGCTGATAACGGTTTGCGCAGCACTTTTTCCCGCAGAAAAAAACGCCGGCAACGCGAAAACAAGCAGTAGAACCGGGTAACGCATGGTTGTAGTGATAGCCCTTCCAGGTTTTAAAAATCTGGAAGGGCTGGTCCGATTTTTATTTATTCCACTTCAATCGAAGCCACCTTGTCGCTCAGGTCGTACACGAAGGTGATGCCGATATTGTAGGTATCGCCAAAATTCGGGCTCGACGTTTGCGGGTCGCCATATGCGGCCTTTACTTCGGCTTTTGTACTGCCGATGCCGATGCCTTTGTCGGTTTTGGAGGCAAAAGGCGATGAAAGCGTCAGGCTCTGGATTTTCATCTGCGCATTGAATGTCGCCTCGGTGGTTGGCTCCAGATAAATGGCTACCCCTTTGGATGCATAGATCAGAAAGTGGTAGTAAATACCGTTGGCCGCCCCAAAAGATGGTACCGCCGTGCCATAAAGATCAATGGCCACTTGTGCAGCAGCGCCGATTTTCAGGTCGCTAAGCCCCTCTCCTGGCACAATGAGTTGCACAGCTGGCTCTTCTTCATCCGGGTTGTCGTCTTTTTTGCAGCCGGCCCAGGCAAGGGCAAGTGCCAGCAGGGTTAAAAGCGAAATGTGTTTGAACTTCATGATGTAAAGTGTTTAAAATGTGTTTGTTATGAACGTGTTGTCAACACCGGATTATTCATAGGAACGTTGCGCTACTTTTACTTCTTCATATTCGAGTTTTTCCTTGTGCAGTTCGGCCCTGGTATCTTCCCCTTTCCACTCCCAGGCGGCCACGTACATAAAGTTTTTATCGTCGCGTTCGGCTTCACCCTTGTCGGTCTGGTATTCTTCGCGGAAGTGTCCGCCGCAGCTTTCGTTGCGGTGCAGGGCATCCTGGCACATCAATTCGCCCAATTCAAGGAAATCGGCCACCCGCCAGGCTTTTTCCAGTTCGGGGTTGTATTCGTCGGTACGGCCCGGCACAAAAACATCGCTCCAGAACTCCTTGCGCAATTGTTGTATCTCACTGATGGCTTGTTGCAAGCCTTTTTCATTGCGGGCCATGCCGCATTTATCCCACATAATCTTGCCCAGACGGCGGTGAAAACTTTCGGCGCTTTGTTTGCCGCCGATGCCGGTCAGTTGTTGAATTCGCTGGTTAACTTCTTTTTCAGCGCGTTCAAACTCGGGATGATCGGTTGAAATGGCGCCGGTACGGATTTCATTGGAAAGGTAGGAACCAATGGTGTAAGGCAATACAAAATAACCATCGGCCAGTCCCTGCATCAATGCAGAGGCGCCGAGGCGATTGGCGCCGTGGTCGCTGAAATTGGCTTCCCCGCAGGCATAGAGTCCGGGAATGGTGGTCATCAGTTCGTAATCCACCCAAAGACCGCCCATGGTGTAGTGAACGGCGGGATAAATACGCATCGGCACCTGATACGGGTCGTCGCCCGTGATTTTTTCATACATTTCAAACAGGTTGCCATAACGGGCTTCTACTGTTGCTTTACCAAAACGTTTGATGGCGTCGGCAAAATCGAGATAAACCGCCAGGCCGCTTTTACCCACACCCAGGCCTTCATCGCAGGCTACCTTGGCGGCGCGACTGGCGATGTCGCGCGGAACGAGGTTGCCAAATGCGGGATAACGCCGTTCGAGGTAATAATCGCGGTCGGCCTCGGCAATCTGACGCGGGTCGGTCAGCCGGTCTTTGGCCGATTTCGGTACCCACACGCGACCGTCGTTGCGCAGCGATTCCGACATCAGGGTGAGTTTCGACTGGTAATCGCCCGAAACGGGAATGCAGGTCGGGTGTATCTGGGTATAGCAGGGGTTGCCAAAGAATGCGCCGCGGCGGTGCGCTCGCCAGGCGGCGGTGGTGTTGCACATCATGGCATTGGTGCTGAGGTAGAACACGTTGCCGTAACCGCCTGTGCAAAGTACTACAGCATGCGCTGAATGACGTTCCACTTTGCCGGTCAGCAAATTGCGGACAATCACGCCCCGGCATTTGCCGTCTATGACCACCACATCCAGCATTTCGTGGCGATTGTACAGTTTGACCGCCCCCAGCGACACTTGGCGACTCAGGGCCTGGTAAGCCCCGATGAGCAATTGCTGACCGGTTTGACCACGGGCATAAAAGGTGCGCGACACCTGGGTGCCGCCAAAAGAACGGTTGTCGAGCAAGCCCCCGTATTCGCGGGCAAAAGGTACACCCTGTGCGACACACTGGTCAATGATACTGGTACTTACCTCCGCCAGGCGATGCACATTGGCTTCGCGGGCACGGAAATCGCCGCCTTTGATGGTATCATAAAACAGACGGTACACCGAATCGCCGTCGTTGCGGTAGTTTTTGGCGGCATTGATACCGCCTTGTGCAGCTATGGAGTGTGCACGGCGCGGACTATCGTGAAACGTAAAAGCTTTTACGTTGTAGCCCAGTTCGCCGAGCGAAGCAGCAGCAGATGCACCGGCCAGACCGGTGCCAACCACAATCACATCAATTTTGCGCTTGTTGTTGGGAGAAACCAATGCCACATGACCTTTGTATTCTTCCCATTTTTCCGACATTTTGCCGGCAGGTGTTTTGGAATCGAGTATCTTATTGGAGGCGGTAGCCATATTGTGTGCGTTGTAAATGGTTGATTTGAATACAGCGAAGAAAAAAACCGCTGCTTAGCGCGAAAAATAGGATACAATCGGAATGATGGCAAAACCCAGGGGAACACCGATGCTGTAAATCATGCCCAGTCCTTTGATAATCGGCGTATATTTCCGATGTTCGAGGCCCAGGGTCTGAAAAGCCGACCAGAATCCGTGCCACAGGTGAAAACCTACCACCACCATCGAAACGACATAAAAAATGACGTAATAAAGATTCTGGAATGCTTCTGCAACCGGCAAATACAGGTTTTGTACCGGGTGGTCATATGCTTCAACTTCAACAGGGGGTAGTACGCCCATTTTCATTTGCAACCAGAATTGCCAAAGGTGAAGGATCAGAAAAATAAAAATGACGATACCGAGCCAGGCCATGTTGCGAGCCGAACGTTCCGAACTGCGTGCATGCGCAACCGCATAACGCTGTTCGCCGCGCGCCGTGCGGTTACCGAGCCACAAACGCAATCCCTGCACGGTATGCAGCAAAATAAATGCGTACAACGTGTAGGAAATAATTTTGATCAGCGGATTGTGGGTCATAAAGAAAGCGTACGTATTGAACGCTTCACCGCCGTCATCCTTGAGCAATTGGAAATTGCCCAGAAGGTGTATAATCAAAAAAAGCATCAGAAAAAGCCCCGTCAGCGACATAACGACCTTCTGGCCGATGGACGAGGATAGAAATTTGGAAAGCCAACCCATTTTCGAGCGACAATTTTGAGTGAAGTG
>JANRLZ010000551.1:0-3284 GCA_033762055.1 Saprospiraceae bacterium | reverse complement strand
GACGAACGGCAATCCATCGGTATGCTGCGCGCCAATCTGGCCAATAAGGTAGCTGATGCCGGCGACTGGAATAAATTTCGCAGCCTTGCCGCTCAATTGCCGGATGCCGAACGCGCTAGTGCCTACAACAACCTGGCCTGGGAATTGGCCGAAAAAGGGAACCAACTTGATGAAGCGCGTATCATGGCCGCCAATGCCGCCGATTGGGCAAAAAAGGAAATGACTGCACCCAAAAGTCCTAAACCTCCGTTTACCACCAATAAACAGTGGGCTGAAGAACGCAAATTAACCTTTACCACCTACGGCGATACGTATGCTTTTGTGTTGAGTAAATCAGGCGATGTAAAAGGAGCAGCCACCTTGCAGGCGGAAGTGATTGAAATTTCAAACGGGAAAGAGGCGGAGATGAATGAGCGGTACTGCGCCTATCTGGAAGCTGCCGGCGCCACCGAATTGGTTCAACGCATCGAAGGTTTCATTGCAACCGGCCATTCGACCGGAAAAATGAAAGAACAGTACAAGAAAATACGTACGAATCAGGGTAAAACCGAAACCGAAATAAAAGCAAGGGTTGCAGCGCTGGAAGCAGACGCCCGGGCAGCCAAACAAAAAGAATTGATGGAAAAAATGTTGGACGAACCGGCTGCCGGCTTTAGCCTGACCAATCTCGAAGGCAAAACCGTCAGCCTGGAAAGCCTTCGCGGCAAAGTGGTGGTGGTAGATTTTTGGGCAACCTGGTGCGGCCCCTGCAAAGCATCGTTTCCGGGCATGCAACTTGCTGTTAATCACTACAAAGACGACCCGAATGTTGCATTCGTCTTTATTGATTCATGGGAAAAGGGCGCTGATAAATTGAAAAATGCTTCCGATTTTATCACCGGCAAAGGCTATACTTTCAATGTGTTGATGGACACCGACGACAAGGTGATCACTTCCTACGGTGTATCCGGCATTCCCACCAAATATGTAATTGACGGTAAAGGCAAAATTCGATTTAAAAGCATCGGATTTGAAGGCAGCGATGAAGGGTTGGCTGAAGAATTGAGCATGATGATTGAAGTGGCAAAAGCCCAGCCATAAACAGTCAATGCGCCAGGCAACTAACCCGGGAATAATTTCACCTCTCACTCATCCTTGTTCTGTTCAATCAATCCGCTAATTTTGTCCCTCAAAATAAATACGCCATGCTTCAAAACTGGTTTAAAGATCTGGTAGAACGCCACGCATTCGGCGTTTGCCAACACTTGGGCGAACGCATGCGTCTTGCGCCCTCGGAAGTACGCAAGTACTTCATTTACACCTCTTTTATCGGCATGGGATCTCCTCTGATCCTGTATCTGTTCGTCGCATTCTGGATGAATGTCAAACGTTACATTCGACGCGGCCACAACGAAATTTACAGCTGATTTTTTTCGGGGCGGGCATATTACCCGCCCCGAAAAATGATTTTTACTTTTTTATCACCGGAAGAATAACTCCCGACGCGCCCGACTGATTGCGATGAATTTTGATTTCGCAGGGAACAAAATCCTCGTCGCGGGCCTCGTAAATATTGACAAACTGCTGCGGGTTGCGGTCTGCTAACGGAAACCAGGAACTTTGCACTTGTACCATCAGCTTGTGCCCGGGTAAAAAAGTATGCGAAACGTCGGGCAATTCGAATTTCACCGATGTTATCTTGCGAGGCTCAAAAGCCTCGGGTTTTTCAAAACTTTCGCGGTAGCGCCCGCGGAAAATTTCTCCACGCACCAGCATTTGATACCCGCCCAAAGGAACGCCATTTTCCACCGCCGTCAAGGTATCCGGAAAAACGTCAATCAGTTTTACTACAAAATCGGCGTCCGTTGTACTCAAACTTGTCCATAAATCGGCAATGACCGGCCCGGTAACCGTAATTGCATCAGTCAACACCTCGGTTTCATAAGTCAAAACATCGGGTCGGCGGGCTGCAAAGCGCTGGTCGTCACACATGTATTCGCGCGTACGGCGCAGGTGAACATCTTCAGTATAGGGAACCGGTTTGGCCGGATCGCTGATGTACCCGTCAAAACCGCCGTTACCCGCCTCACGGGGCGCCATTGTTGAAAGTTTCCCGTTGGCTTGAAAGTAATATTTGCGGGCTTCCACATTAACCGGTGGCCAGTTTTCATAGGTTTTCCACTGGTTGCTGCCTGTTTCAAAAACAAAGGCCTCGGGGAGCGCCATATCACCGGCGCCTTTTAGGTAATGTTCGAAAAATTTGAATTCGATTTCTTTTTCGTAAAACACACTGGTTTCTGCGCCGAATGTCACATTTCCCAAACGATCGCCCGTTCCACGCGCCCAGCCGCCATGTACCCAGGGGCCCATTACGATCCGGTTGGAATGAGCGGCAGGGTTTTGTTTTTCTATGGCTTTATAGGTATTCCAGGCGCCCCAGCAATCTTCCGCATCAAACAAACCGCCTACCGTCATCACGGCCGGCTGGATATTTTTCAGGTGAGGGCGCGGGTTGCGGGCTTGCCACCAGGCATCATAATCGGGGTGCGACATCAGATCCTTCCAGAACGGAATTTTATCCATGCCAAATCGGGTCGAATAATTGCGCAAGGCGCCTGCTTTGAGGAAAAAATCGTAGTTATCGGGAGTTTTCCAGTCATTGAATCCGGCCTGGCCTTCTGTGGTAGGTTTCGGGCGGGGCTTGCCGAATCCGGAGTAAAAAGAAAAGCCATCCATCAGCATAAATGCCCCGTTATGGTGAAAATCGTCGCCAATGAACCAGTCGGTCACCGGCGCCTGTGGCGAAACGGCCTTTATGGCCGGATGCCCTGCGAGGATGGCCATAGAGGCATAAAAACCGGGATAGGAAATGCCCATGACGCCTACTTTTCCATTGTTGCCGACGGCGTTTTTCAACAACCATTCCACTGTATCGTATGTGTCGGAGGCTTCATCGGTTTGTTTTTTCCCTTTTGGCGAAGGGTTGGATGCGGGGATATAGGGTCGCACATCCACAAATTCGCCTTCGCTCATGTAGCGCCCCCGAACATCCTGAAAAACAAAAATGTAACCGGCACGCGCCAGATTCATGTTCTGGAATCGGTCGGGGAATGCTTCAGTGCCGTATGGGCCGCAGGAATAGGGCGTGCGACGCATAATGATGGGATATTGGCGGCTCTGGTCTTTGGGTGTGTAAATACTCGTAAACAACTGAATACCATCGCGCATTGGAATCATCACCTCGCGTTTGGTATAGTTTTCACGAAGATAGGCGGCAACCGCTTGATCCTGTCCATAGGCAGGAA
>JANRLZ010000550.1:0-2563 GCA_033762055.1 Saprospiraceae bacterium | reverse complement strand
AAAAAAAGGTCGCTGGTTTTTTGGTTTTGACTTTTCGGGGTTATTTGTCGGTCAGAATTTGGGACACAACACTTTTTCGTTGTCGTAATTACCGAGGTAGGAGACGGAAATTTCAAGCGCTCCCTGGCGCTGATTGGCTTGCAATGCACGGAGATTCAGGTCGTAACTGAGGCCAAACAGCATGGAATTGATTTCCAGTCCAAACAACGCGACGACCGCATCGAAACCAAAACCGCCGTCGTTGCGCACCGGACGGGCCCAGGTGCCGAAGTGAAGAGCCGAGCCGCCATATTGCCCCAT
This sequence comes from Saprospiraceae bacterium, assembly GCA_033762055.1. Taxonomy (GTDB): domain Bacteria; phylum Bacteroidota; class Bacteroidia; order Chitinophagales; family Saprospiraceae; genus M3007. Next base: position 2,263 of record JANRLZ010000550.1, on the reverse strand, counting down.
GGCAAAGCGGAAGTTGGTGCCGGCGTTGATTTCCATGTGCGGCCCTTGCAAGGCAGCGAGCAGACGCGGCTGCATAGAAACGCGGTTGCTGCGGTCGAACGGAATGCTGGCAGCAATCTGGGTGTTCAGTTTCGGATACAATTTTCCTCCTTCCGGCACAGGCGTTACATCGTCGTAAAAAGAAACTTTGGGTTGCAATGCGTGATGCAGCGAAGCCCCGGCAAAAAAGCGGCCGGATTCTGAAAATTGAGAGGTGTAATTGATTCCCACGTTCAGATCGGGAAAGGCAAAGTTGTTGGCCGGCAACACTTCGCCCGACGCCAGCGTATACCCGGTCAGTCCGTCAAACTCATCATGAAATGTCAGTGATTCATAATTGACGTTGCGCTGGGTGAGTCCTCCCTGAATACCTACCGTCAGGAATTGATCCTGATTGATACCCAGGGCTTTGTGATATGCCAATGAAACGGCAATTTGGGTGGTGCTAAAGTCAACCACACTTACTTTATCATTAAAAAACATGATTCCCAGCCCGATGGCGTCTTCGCTGTTTTTGCGGCGATTGGCCTCAAAACGAAGGTCGGCAGCCATGGAAAACGTCTTGATCGGGTTGTCTAAAACCTTGCGCCACTGGTCGCGGTATATAGCGCCTACACGATAACTGCCTTCCATGGCGCCTGTCAGTGCCGGGTTGAGCGTCAGCGGAGACGCATAAAACTGGGTGAAATGTTTGTCCTGCGAATAGGTGTTTGGGAGGAGGATGAAGCAGCCTGCAAATGCCAGCGCGACTGCCGGGGAAAAGAGTAAAGCAACGAGTTTTTGCATACGACTTGGGAAATGTTTGCGCAAAGGTAGCAAGTTGCGGCTTTGGAAGCGACAAAGCGCCGCATTCCTTGCTGAACATTTAACGATATGCTACTTTCGCAGCAGCGATTGCTGCACTCAAATACTGATTTGAATATGAAAATTGTCATCATCGGCGCCGGTCGTATTGCCTGGCATCTGGGTAAACGCCTAAAAGGGAAAGGCTTGCCGATCGCGCAGGTGGTGAGCCGAACCGCCGAAAATGCTGAAACGCTTGCAGAAGCGCTGCATGCCGGCTGGTCGGATCAGCCTTCCGACCTGATTCCCGATGCTGACTGGGTTATCATTGCCGTACGCGACGATGCCATCGAAGACGTGGCAGCAGCCCTGGGTCCGTATGTAAAAACGGCTCTGGTAACGCATACCTCCGGCGGAACGGCAGGGGCGGTTTTGTCGCGATATTTCGAACGTTACGGCGTTTTTTATCCGCTTCAGTCTTTTTCGCTGGAACACACGCCGGTTTGGTCAAAAATTCCTTTTTGTGTGGACGCCCGATCGGAGGAGGATGTGTTGATGTTGAAAAAAATTGCCAAAACCATTGGCAATCTGGTGTATCGCGTGAACGATGAACAACGGGCACTGCTGCACGTCGCAGCTGTTTTTGCCAACAATTTTGCCAACCGTTGTTTCGCTATCGCTGAAAAAATACTGGATGAAAAAAACCTGCCATTCGAACTGCTTCACCCCTTGATGGAAGAAACCCTGGCAAAAGCCCTGCAGGATTCCCCCGCTCGTATGCAGACCGGCCCCGCCATGCGCGGCGATGCGGATACGGTGCGCCGACATCTTTTATTGCTGGCCGCTCACCCCGATTGGCAGGAGATTTATAGAGAAATGTCGGAAAGTATTAATCCTGATTTGCATTGAAGATGCTTTTTTGGAGCAGTTTTTGACGATCAATTATCTTTGCGCGCCCTAATCGCATTTTTTCATTCAAAACACAAACACTACCCATGTGCGGATTTGTTGGTCAATTCGGGTCGAAAGGCAACGGCCCGCTGCGCGAGCAGGTGCTCGGTATGTCGAAAAAACTCAGGCACCGCGGCCCCGACTGGAGCGGAATTTTTTCCTGCGACAAGTCAATTCTCTCCCACGAACGTTTGGCAATTGTTGATCCTGCCTCGGGCGGTCAGCCCCTCTACTCGCCCGACAAAAAACTGGTACTGGCAGTCAATGGCGAAATTTACAACCATCGCAGTGTGCGTAAAAAGTTTGAAGGACGCTACGAATACCAAACCGAGTCGGACTGCGAGGTCATCTTGTCGCTGTATGCTGAAAAAGGGAAAGACTTTTTGGAGGATCTCAACGGCATTTTTGCCTTTGCACTTTACGATACTGAAAATGATGCATTTTTGATTGCCCGCGACCACATGGGGATCATTCCGCTCTACATGGGCTG
>JANRLZ010000549.1:0-4158 GCA_033762055.1 Saprospiraceae bacterium | reverse complement strand
GCAGCCGATGAAATTATCGCGGCAAAGCGCCATTTATCGCGGCTGCCGGATTTCTTTTGGCGGCTGCCGGAAAAATGTTTGCGGCAGACCAGGCAAAATATCCGGCAGACAAAAAAATAACGCGACAAACGGAAAGAAATATCCGGCAGCCAGGAAAAAATGGGTGGCAAACGCAAAAATTCGGGTGGCAAAAGGGGAGAAAGTGTTCGGCAACCGGATTCCTGTTACCACCTGTGTTTTACCACCGCTTCGTTCGATAAGGCTACAAGGCGGCTGCGTTCGGTTTCGCCGGCCGCTACCCAGCGCGCCCACATGCCGCGGGGGTGAGATATCCAGCGCCAGCGGTCGGCAAAGCGGGTGATATCGCCCAAGGGGAATTCAACAATAAACCGACGATGGTGCGGGTGAATATTGCGCATCACAAAACGGGTGAGGCGAAAATAGGGGCGGGCATAATTGTCTTTTCTGATGATGTCGTAGTGCGGCTGGATGGTATGGCATTGCTCGTTTTCAAGCAACATCCTGTTGCCGCGCCCGATGCGCTCCGCATCGCCGGAATACAGCAGTCGCCAGCAGTCGGCATAAGGGTGTTCGTGTCGGGTATGGATGGTTTCACAGACCTGAAAAAGTAATTCGGGGTCATGCAGAAAAAGCTCGTGTTGCCAGGCCAGGTTTTCAAAAATATCTTTAGCCACGGCCACAATTTGCTGTGTCATCACACAGGGATCGCGCATGATGCGCACGGCGTTGCGCATACCAAACAGCACTTGTCCGCCGGTGAGTCGGGCGAGTCCGGCCCACCAGAACGCACCGGGTTGTTTGAAATAGAGCGCCTGATAGTACAGGTAAAGTCGTTCGAGTGTGCTTTCGTTGGCGCGAAAACCCCGTTCGGGATGCCAGTTTCCGGGGTCAATGCCGGCGTTGCGATAGGCCTTTTGCAGAAAAGTTGTTTGAATAGGATGCTCCATGGCAAGCCATAACAATACAAAAAGAAAGAAGGATTTTTATTTCCACAAATTCTTAAAATGCTGTTTTGTTTTTCCACCTTTGCCCGCCCTAACAAACCACCGCTGAGACAATCTTCGCTATGCAGATCATTCCTTCCTTCGACCTGCTCGATGGCAAACTTGTCCGCCTGCGGCAAGGCGATTTTGAGCAAAAAACAGAATACGATACCGAGCCGCTTGAGTTGGCAAAAGAGCTGGAAGCCGCCGGCATCCGAAGGCTTCACATGGTGGATCTCGACGGCGCCCGCACCGGTCGTCCGGCCAATTTACACATTCTTGCCGAAGTGGCGGCCCGTACCCGCCTTGAAATTGACTACGGGGGCGGCTTGCGCAGCATTCCCTCCCTGAAACAGGTGTGGGATGCCGGCGCCAAACTTTTTTCGGTGGGCAGTGTGGCCTTGCTGGCCCAGGATGAGTTTTCGGCCTGGGTCGAAAAATTCGGTCCTGACCGTTTTCTGGTAGGCGCCGACGTGCGCGACCGGCAAATTGCCGTACATGGCTGGGTGCAGCAGACTGAAGTCGGTATTTTTGATTTTTTGAAAAAAATGCAAAGCCTTGGTATCCGCCAATTCACCGTCACCGATATCGCCCGCGACGGCGAGTTGACCGGGCCGGGGCTGGATTTGTACCGCGATATTCTGGCACAATTCCCGGATATCCACCTGGTGGCCAGTGGCGGGGTGCGTGATGTGAATGACCTGGAGGCCCTGCGTGCCATCGGCTGCGCAGGCGTCATTGTGGGCAAAGCCTTTTTTGAAGGGAATATTCCGCTCCAGTTTTTCCGGGTGTACAGCAAAAGCTGACCACCAGCATTTGTCAGAAAAAAGACAGAATGGTACATTGAGGGCGCCTCGATGTACCATTTGTTTTGTGTGCTCGTTTTAAGTCCGATTCTGACCGAGTATGATTTGGCGGCAAGATGTTTTTTTTGTAAAATATTCTTGTAACACTTGTTTTGCTCGGGCCCGCACACTTACCTTTGCGCAGAATTTAATTTCAAATCAAAACAATAACGATCAGGATTATCGGATAAAATTTTACGAAAAACAATTTTACGGAATTTTCATTAAATCCATCCGATATTCATGAACGTTAAAGTTTTCGCCTCGGCTGCGCTCATCGCTGTCATCGCCACCACTCAAGTTGCCAATGCCCAAAGCAGTTACAAAATGGGCTTCACCTTTGGCAGCAACTATTCCAGCCTCCGCTCTGACCTTTACACCACTGCATCCGGGCGACTGGGCGCAGCCGCGGGTTTTTCCATTGCACTTGGTTTTGGCCAGCAATTTGAATTGAACACGGAAATCGCCTATGCGCAAAAAGGCGCTACCGCCAAAGCCGTTTCTTTCAACCCTGAAAACCTCGCGCAATCCCGCAGTTACGACTTTCATTACAACACCTTTGAAGCCGGGATTTTCGCCGGGTACAAGCCAATTACCACGCTCCCGATTCGTTTGCAGGCAGGCGGTTTTTTTGGTACCCACTTCCATAACCTGGATCGCAACAACAACGATTTGTACGTTGGCGATTACGAAAATATCGTGAACGCAACGCCGGTGGTAGCCCTGAATGAATCGCTGGCCGGGGTTGACTTTGGTCCGGCATTCGGCATCAGCGCCGGAGAAGGCCGTTTCCGCGTCAATGCGCGGTACTATCTCGGCGCTCGCAACCTTTACAACAATGTCGCTTTCGCACCGGAAGGTCACCGCATCCACAGCAGTTCGATGCGCCTTACTTTGACCTATTTCTTTAAGGATAAAAGCGTATTTGAAGATTAAGTCAGAATATTCACATGACCCGTGTACGCCCGGCAGGAAAGACTGTCGGGCGTTTTTTTTACATGTCTGGATGAGAAAAATCCAGGCATGTTCTTACTTGCCCCGACCCTGCAATAAAACCAGTGCGGTATAAAACATGATTTTGAAATCGAGGGCCAGCGACATGTTTTCGATATAAAGCAGGTCAAAACGCAGGCGCTGCAGCATTTCCTTTACATTGGAGGCATATCCATATTTGACTTGTCCCCAGGAGGTAATGCCGGGACGAACCTTCAGGAGATGGCGGTATTGCGGATTTTCTTCGAGAATCTGGTCAATAAAATGCCTGCGTTCGGGTCGCGGGCCTACGAGCGACATGTCGCCGCGCAGCACATTCCAGAAATTAGGGATTTCATCGAGGCGCCATTTGCGCATAATGGCGCCCCAGGGGGTACACCGCGGGTCGCCGTCGTGCGAGAGTTGAGGGCCATGTTTTTCCGCATCGGTGTACATGGAACGGAATTTAAAAATGGTGAATGGCCGGCCATTCAACCCCAACCGTTCCTGGGCAAAGAAAATGGGACCTTTGCTGGAAAGCCGCACCCGGATTGCGATGTAAAGCAGCAAGGGGGACAACAGGGTAAGCGCCGAAGCGCTTACGAGTACATCCAGGGCTCGTTTGATGGTGCGTTGCCAGCGTGGCATTAGTTCCTGGCGAATTTCGATCAGCACGGCCCCGTACACATGGTTCATTTTGACGCTGCCGAGCAGGATGTCGTACATATCGGGGATGATCTTTACCAGCACCTGTTCGCCAAAGTCGAATAGTGTGTTCAGAATGTTGCGCAGCCGGTTGTGTTCGGAGGTTTCTATGGCGATGATGACATCCTCAATTTGGTATTCGCGGATGACTGCGTCGAGATCGGGTAGGTAACCTAAACGGGGCAGGTGGTCTGCCAGCACCTGCTCGGCGCCGCCATTGGTGTCAATAAAGCCGACAAACCGGTTGCCGAGGCCTTTTTTCTGGTTGTTGATTTCGAGGTACAAACTCAGCGCGTTCTGGTTGCCGCCGACGAGGAGGGTATTGAAGGTCACTTTACCCGCTTTCAACCTGCGGCTGGCTCGGGTGAGCAGAATCATACGAGAAAGGGCGGTCAACAAAAAATGCAGCCAGAACAACGCAAAAAACGAGCGGTAATAAGTGCGGTAATCATTCACTACATCGTCCAGAATCAGGGTAAAAAACAAAAACATGACCCCGACAAAGGAAATCAGGAAAGTATTGGTCAGCGTATTCAACCTTGAAATCCGATAAATATCGGTATAATGCCCGAAAATGCTGTACAACAAAACCCAGCCCACAGGAATGATAAAAACCCCGAAGTAGAAATTGG
>JANRLZ010000548.1:0-8781 GCA_033762055.1 Saprospiraceae bacterium | reverse complement strand
GAGACAGCGACCAAACATTCTCACATCAATTACATACATACATGGATAAAATGGTCGCCCGCTTCCCCGAACAATTGGTTGAAGCCCTCGAAATTGCCCAAAAAATTGAACTGAAAAAACACACTTCGCCTTACCGCTCGGTCTTTATTTCCGGACTTGGCGGCAGTGGCATCGGCGGCGGTTTTGTACAGGATTTTGTGCGAAATGTTTGCAAACTCCCCGTCGTCGTCAGTAAAGGATACCACGCGCCGGCCTGGATCAACAAACATACGCTGGCTATTTGCTCCTCTTACAGCGGCAATACCGAAGAAACACTCAGCACCCTGGATCAACTACGCAGCACCGGTTGTAAGATCGTCTGTATTGCCTCCGGTGGCCAGCTCATAGAAATTGCAAAAAAATACGGGTACGATTATGTGCAGTTGCCCGGCGGCTGGAGCAGTCCCCGTGCTTGTCTCGGATATTCCGTGGTGGCGCAATTGGGGGTATTTCGCGCCGCCAGACTTATTCCCGGCAAATTGCTCAACCAGGTTGCCGCTGCGCAAAAACTGCTCGCCCGCGACCAGGCATCCATACAGAAACACGCCCGGAAAATCGCCGGCTTCCTGCTAGGTAAAACACCTGTACTCTACTGCGCCGACACGATGGAGGCGGTAGCCGTGCGCTGGCGCCAGCAAATCAACGAAAATGCCAAATCGCTCTGCTGGCACCACGTCATCCCGGAAATGAACCACAACGAACTGGTGGGCTGGCGCGACCAGCGCCCCGACGTTGCCGTGATCTGGTTGCGCAACCACGACGATTACCAACGTACCGCCATTCGCACCGACATTAACAAGGAAATTGTGGAACATTACACCCAAACCTCCGTGCAGGTGTACTCCAAAGGCAAGTCGCTCATCGAAAAAGCCATGTGGCTGGTTCACCTTGGCGATTGGGTATCCGTCTATCTTGCCGAATTGCGCCAGGTGGATCCCGTAGAAATTAAAGTAATCGAATTTTTGAAAGCAGAACTGGCCAAAGTCTGACGTATTCCATCCTGCCATCACTACCATGAAAAAATTCTTCCTCCTTGCTTGCCTGTTTGTTATGGCAATATCCGCACACACACAAACGCTTAACCCCGAACTACTCTGGAAACTCGGCAGGGTAGGGTTGGAATGCGTATCGCCCGACGGCCAGTGGGTCGTTTATGGTGTTCAGCGTTACGATCTGGCCGAAAACAAAGGCAGCCGCGCACTTTTTGCCCTCAACTTGTCGAGTGGAGAAACCCGTCGGCTTACCGATTTTTCCAAAACCTGCGGCGATGCGGAATTTCATCCCGGCGGAAAAAAAATCGGGTTCCTGATGGATGGCCTGCTGTACGAAACCGGCCTGAACGGCAACGAAGCGCCGATGAAAGTCAGCGACCTGGAAATCAACGGGTTTCACTATTCGCCTGACGGGACCAAGTTGTTGTTTTGCAAGGATGTAAAACTGGATAAAACACCCGCCGAATTGTACCCCGAACTGTCGAAAACATCGGCCCGGATTTCGGAAGGTTTGTTTTATCGCCACTGGAAAAGTTGGCACGACTACGCTTACAGTAATGTGTTTGTGGCAGATTATGCCGACGGAAAAATCACGGGTGAACCGAAGAATATCCAGAACGAACGTTTCGACACCCCCCTTACGCCCGACGGCGGAATGGAGCAGCTGACCTGGAGTCCCGATAGTCGGTTCATCCTTTATACCTGCCGCAAACTGAACGGTACGGCAGAAGCGCAGAGTACAAATTCCGATTTGTACGCCTATGAGTTGTCTTCCGGCCGCACGCTGAATTTCACCGAAGACCTGAAAGGGTACGATCGCGACCCGCTTTTTTCGCCCGACGGCAAATATCTGGTCTGGACCAGTCTGGAAAAAGGCGGTTATGAAGCCGACCGAAATCGCTTGATGTTGCTCCATACCCAAACGCAACAACGCGAGGAGCTGACCTTGGGGTGGACGTATGAGGCGAACAATCCGGTTTGGGCGCCCGACAGCAAATCCCTGTATTTTTTGAGTTCGGAGAATTTTACCCAGCAGATTTATCAAATCAATTTGTCGGATAAAAAAATACGCCGCATTACCAATGGAACGCACGATTACACCGCACTGAAACTGGCAGGCAACCAGTTGGTTGCTACCCGCATTTCGATGGTTCAGCCGGCGGAAATATATACGGTCAATCCGCAAAACGGCGCTGCCGTGCAGCGCACGTTTGTGACCGATGAAGTGTGGAAAAACCTGGCCAAACCAACGGTAGAGCGCCGCACGGTAAAGACCTTCGACGGCAAGGATATGAATGTCTGGCTGGTACTGCCCCCCAACTTTGATCCGAAACAAAAATACCCGGCGTTGGTGTATTGTCAGGGAGGTCCGCAATCGGCGCTCACCCAGTTCTTTTCTTATCGCTGGAACCTGGCACTGATGGCTTCGCAAGGCTACGTTGTGGTGGCGCCTTGCCGCCGGGGTATGCCCGGCTCGGGAGAAGCCTGGAACGACGCCATCACCGGTCGTTGGGGCGATGCAATGAAAGATTACCTCTCCGCCACCGATGCGGCGGCAAAAGAACCGTTTGTGGATGCGGCGCGTATGGGCGCGGTGGGCGCCAGTTTTGGCGGCTACGCCGTGTATTGGCTGGCCGGCAACCACAACAAGCGTTTCAAAACGTTTATCTCGCATTGCGGTTTATTCAATCTCGAAAGCTTTTACGGCACGACGGAGGAGGTTTGGTTTCCGCAACACGACTTTGAAGGCGCCTACTGGGAAAAAAACACCCCGCGTATGTATGTCAACGACAGTCCGCACCGCTATGTACAAAACTGGGATACGCCCATTTTGGTTATTCACAATGAGCTGGATTTCCGGGTGCCGTTCGGCGAGGGCATGCAGGCTTTTCAGGCGGCGCAGTTGCGCGGCATTCCGTCGCGTTTTTTGAGTTTTCCGGACGAAGGCCACTGGATGAGCAAGCCACAGAATTCGGTGTTGTGGCAAAAAGAGTTTTTTGGCTGGCTGGATCAATACCTGAAGCCGTAGTTATGCCAGGATTTTTTTGATTTGGATAGATTGGCCTACTGTTTTATTGCCTGCCAAAGTGGTCCGACGGTAAGCAATAACACAATTGGAAAACTATTTCCAGAGGCACAACACCAGTACACCCAGCAAAAACACGCCCAGATAAATTTTGGCCAGCAAACGCTCGCGCCGGATCGTTGCTTTGATGCCTCCCCCTTTGGCTGTGGCATTGCCGGCGCGAATGATTTGCAACAACACCAACGAAATAAGGGTGTAACTCAATAGATAGATTTTGTCCATCAAAACCATATATCCCGTGTCGGGCAGGGCATCGCTGTACGATTGTTGCAAAAAAACCGCTGTCAACAGCGCACCGATGGGCAATGATGAACGCGTATCAATATGTTCAGGATGCAGCAACAGGGCTCCGATGCCGACCAGCATGACCACCAGAATGGGCAAAAACATTTTCAGCAAAAAATAACTGAAAGGCCGCGCCATCGAAATATTAAAACTCAGGTTGCTGTACACTTGTGCATTCTCTTCCGGGTTGCCAAAATTGGAGCGATAATCGTTGGTTTGTGTGGTCAGATGGCAGCCCTCGCTTTCCCAGCCCACCAGATGCAAGGTGCTGCGAATGAGCGCCGCGTTGGTATCGGGTACATATACCAGCGAATCGGCCGGGTGTTCCGGATTTTCAATCTGTATGTCGAGCGTATGCCGGTCCAGGGGGAAACGATTGAGAGAAAACGCATGGAAAAACCGCCCTTCCATCCGGAAAATTTTGTACTTCGTCCCGTCTTTCAACACCACCGGGGTGCTGTCGCCGTCGAAACCGGCATTATCCATACTCCATTTTTCAATTGAGTTGACAAACTCAATATTGGTGGGGTCAATGTCGCCCTTCCATTTAAACCACACATAAAAATCAGCATAAAACGAATGCTCATCCATGTTCAATCCGTACAGGTTCATGAGGTAGAACCCGACTTGCGCTTCCTGTGGCTGTGCGCGAATGGAAGCAGCAAAGGATAAAACAAAAAGCAGGGTGTGGCACAGGTGTCGCATGATTTACCGGATGGATGGCAAAAAAAGCGCGTTGCACGGGCTACTCCCGCACAACGCGCTTTTTATTTGCCGGTGAAAAAATAGTTGGACATCGTTGATGCAAAATTGAACGATGTCGCGCAACTCTCCTACTTTTTCTTTGGCTTTGTTTTAATCTGTACCAGCGTATCGTAGTAATGCGCTTTTAAAATAGCATCCGTATCGCGACTGTCGAAGTACTCGTACTTAATGGTTTGGTACGTGCCGTCTTTGACATTGAACAAGATGGCGTAATACAACATATCGTACTCCGGCTTGGCTGCCTGATAAATGGCAAAGGGCAAAATAGGATAAAAGACAATGCCTGCACAAATGGTCAGCACCGCGCTGGGTTTCTTTTCGCGGAGCGACACCACGCCTGTCCACAAAAACTGATCGGTGCCGTATTTTTCAGCTATGGCATTCACTTTGTCCTGCCGGGTGCCATAAGTGATCGGCAATTCGTCGTATTTGACCTGCTCCGAAAACCATTCATTGAGCGTTCGGATGTCGTTGAATTGTTCAGTTTGCCCTTCTTTGATGTTATTTACATCAATAATGGTGGCTTTCATGCCTGCTTTGGGCGTTACGGTTTCCATGATCTCACGGAAATGCGCCTGCCCCTGTTCGCTTTGCACGTATTGCACGGCGTTGTCGCTGCGTTCGTCGAGACGCAGGTAGAAAGGGTTGACAATTACGATTTTCGATACGCCGAGCGACAGTCCCTTCTTTTTGTTGCGGGCGGAAATGCGCTCCAGTTCGCGGCGGCCCTTTTCCGAACGGTAATAATCAATGCGTTCTTTTCGCTTTTTGTACTTGCTTTGTCCGTCGTCGAAGGCTTTCTGGAAAGCCTCGTCCTTTTGCCCAATGAACGCCGAACGCCAGGGATCGGTTGCTGCAATGACTTCTGTTTCGGCTTTTTGGGCTTTTATTTTGTCGTACTTCGAGGCTTCTTTCTTTTCATCGGTGGCAGCGGGTGCGGATGGTTCGCTTGCAGGGGTGGCGCTGATTTCAGGCGCTGTTGCATGAAAATCGGCGGCATTGCTGACGTGCATGCCCAGTTCGATAAAAAGATCGTTGGCGATGCTGCTCAATTCGCGGTCTTCCGGGTGTTTCCGGCTTTGCATCCAGGCATAACGAAGGGCGAGTACATTGGCGTCGCGGGCGCTGAGCGTATCGAACAGGTAATGTACCCGTTGCGATTCGCCTTCCACTTCGGCATACGATTTAGAGCGGGTATAATCGGCATCGTTTTCAAATTTGGTATTGAGATACAAGGCCTTGGCCACACATTTTTCCAGATAGGCATTGTCAGGGTGTTGTTGAAGCAAAAGGTGCGAGGAATAGATGGCATCGGCGCAACGCTGGCGGTGCAGGTAAAGCATCGGCAATTCGAAACGGGCAATTTTGCGTACGGATTCAAATCGCACTTTTGATACCAAATAATCGCTGCCGGCTTTGCGGTTTTGCACTTTGTCGAGTATTTCGCCCAGCGCTTTGCGCCGTGCGCCGATGTTGGGGTGCGTACTTTTTTCATCGTCTACCGCCTCGTCCTCTCCCTTGATGGCTTTTACCGTTTCAAGCCATGCATATTCAGGCAATTTGTAATCGCCGGCTTCAAAAAAACTGCGCTCAAAGCGTACCTCATCGAAAGGCAGGTAAGCGTATTTAAGTACATCGAAAACGGTGTTGAGCGTAGCAGTGCTGTACTCGGTGCGCAAAAAACGTTCGATCCCTTTTTTGTCGGCCTCGGTTTCCAGTTCCTTGGAATAGCGGTTTTTGGCCAGAATTTGCTCGTCGAAACCGGATTCGGACAATACCGATTTGCGGTCGCTTTTGCGCTCGATTTTTTTGGCTTTCAAAAACAGATCAAGGGTGTGACCATCCTGTACGTGGGTGATTTCATGCGAGAGAATGAACGCCAATTGCGCTTCATTTTCAAGTTGGGCCAGCAGGCCCAGCGTTACGAACACCGTGCCGCGATCGGTGGCAAACGCATTGACGGTGGTGGAGCGCAAGGCATACACCTGCACTTTTTTCTTGATCGTCGGGTCGGCTTCGGTGAGTTTGGTTGCAACTTCGTTGAGGTAGTTGCTCACCGGATCGTTGTAGAGAACCAAACCGCTTTGCAGGAGGTTGTCAATTACAAAGTTCGATTCCAGGGCAAAGCGTTTGCGATCTTTTTTATCGCTCTTTTTGCGATATTCCTTTGCTTCGATCTTTTTCAGATCAGATTTGTATTTTTTGGAAGAAGGCGTGATAAACTCGGCGGGAATTTTACCGCTGGCCATCAATGGCTCGTAGTGATCAAAATCCTGCGCGTGCAACGCCGTTTGCGCGAGGAAAAGCAGCGCAAAAAACATTATCTTTTTCATGTTGTATTTTTTTTGAAAATGGTAAGAAGGGTAAATTACCAGTCAATGTCGTTCACTTGCCCAAAACCAATACCGGCGGTGAACTGGGTTCCCAGAATGTTCAGGGTCAGTTCTGAAGGCAGCCAATAGACAAACTGCGTGCCGTCGGGCGACAATGCGCCCTGGCTGACGGCGCCGGCAAGTTGGGTTAATGCGGAACTGCCCTGGCTGTTGAAGGTGCCGCATTGCGAACCGGCTATGACAAACAACTTCGAACCATCAAGTGTGGTGCGGATTTTACCGGGGAACTGACTGGAAACAGGCAGGTTGCGATCTTGCTGTCCGGGTTGTTGCGTTACATAAGCAATCCGGAAACCCGTATAGGAACTGGGGCCGCCCGACACGCTGAAGCCAAAAGCCACAGCGCCATTGGGCAAAACCGTGACAGAATGGTAGTAGGGCACGCCGAAATAAGGCTGTGCATTATCGAGATCGGTGTGTGCGACTGTTACATTGGGGCCGTGGAAACGGATTTGGTTGTCGTCCAGAAAATACAAGGTCTGGTTGTTGGCGTGGAAGTCGAAATCGGTGGCATCTCCGCTGTTGGGTACGGTGGCGATCTGGGCGCCGGAGGTGTCAATGATGACGATGTCGCCGCCAAAGGCAGGCAGGTATGCGATGCGGTCGTGGGAAAAATTGATAGCGACGCGTGCAACCGGAACGCTGACCGGCATTTTCTTGACTTTTTTCAGGTCGGCGCTGGCCATGTAAAGCTGGTTGTCGAGCGCAAAAACCATATCGTAATAGGCGGGCTCTTCGGGGCCGCCGCTATTTTCGGAATAAGGGCCTTCGTACTGGGTTTCGTATTTGGAACAGGAGGCAAGCAAAAACAGGCTGCAAATCAACCGTCCTGCGATTTTATACATGTTCATGGAAAATTCGATTTTGGAAGTGATTACGGGAGCAAACCGACGCCGATGTACAACATCACCAGGTTGTGCAATGCAGCGCGGGTAGTAGCCAGGGTTTTGAAATTTTCGGTATTGCCTTCGGCAAATGTGTAGTCGGTATCCGGGTTGTAGGGATACCAGTCGTATTCTTCTCCGAATGCGTAACGATATACACGCGGACTCAGCGGGAGGTTGAATTTAGCGCCGACATTGAGCAGCAGGCGATCCTTCACAACAAAGTTTACGCCGGTCTCAAACCCCAGCGAGAACAATAAGGCTTTGGCATCTATGCCCAGCGGGGCATGGGATTCGGAAAAAGGATCTGAATAAGAAGTGCGCTTGTCCAGAATATCGCCGCGGAGAAAAGTCGCATTGAGCGAAAAGCCGGAGTAGCGGCCCATGGGCGCAAGCGCACCTTTTTCCGTAGCGAAACCCCGCGTTCCGATACCGCCGGTAATACCGGTGATATTGTAAAACAATGCGTGACTATCGTACTCCGGACTGCCGAATGAAGAGCTCGGGGAATAAGCGTCCTGAATCATACCCGTTTTGAAGTAGTCTAACGAAGCAAGCACCTGATTGGATCGGGAAGTCACATACCCGGCGCGTAACCCGGCGTTCCAGTTCAGGGCAAAGCCGCCGCCTTTATCACCGTAGTGGGTTTGCAGGCCCCGGTTGTTGGCCGTAGGGCCATTCAGAGCAGGCATGGAGTGAAATTCCGCCTGGATACTGAGCCTTTTACCCAGGTACCCCGGTACCTGACAAAAGACTGGGATGCCGCCCAGTGTAATGCAGAGCAGCGCAAGAAGTGTTCGTTGCATATAGAAATTGAAAAATTGGTTGAAATGTGGTGTCGTTTAAAGAGAATCGGTAACAAGGCAAAAACCTTACCAGAGCGGAAGAAAATTTTTAAAAATTGACTGGATGCGTGGAAAGTTGCTCCGGGTGCAGCCTCTTGTGCTACAAAGAGACGAGTTCCTTTTGAACTTGTCATTTTTTTAACAAAAAAGCACGCAAACCCGGAAGACCCGGAATTGCGTGCCATTTTCTGCCAACAGAACGCCTGTTGTGTACAGCCGATGCGAATTATTCTGATTTCACCACCTTTAATACCTGTGTTTCTCCATCAGCTTCTACACGAAGCAGGTAAAACCCGCGCGGGAGTTGAGCGGTGGAAAGGCTGTACGCCGACTGACCGGCTTCCATCTCCTGATCGAGTACGAACTGGCCTTGCAGGTTAACCAATTGCAGCCGCACGGGTGTGTCGGCGACGCGGTCGAGCAGCACGTCCAGCTCATCTTTAAACGGATTGGGGGCCGCAGAAAAGTAGTGTTGTGTGTGTTGTGGGTCGG
>JANRLZ010000547.1:0-7806 GCA_033762055.1 Saprospiraceae bacterium | reverse complement strand
ACCTTGGATAATAGCAAAAAGAAACGCATGTAAGCAGTAATACGCAGACAATCCAGGAATAGAAAGAAAGTGGCTTCGTCATAGAACAGCAAATTTACATACTTTACGTACTCCACAAAAAAATCCCGGCGCGAAACAAGTCGCGCCGGGATTGTCCTGCCATGCCGGAAAATCACATTTTACGGCTTCGGTTTGGTGGAAACCACCTTGCCGTTGGCATCAATCTGGATAATTTCCATACCGAGTTCTTTCAAACCGGGCAGGGTTTTGCTGGCGTCGCCGGCCAGGAACCAGCCGAGATTGCCCGGCTGTACCATTGTTTTGGCGGTAGACTGCACGTCTTTCAGCGTAAGTCCCTGCACTTTTCCACTGTACTTCTGCCAGTAGTCGTCGGGCAGGTTGTATTTCACCACATCGCGTGCACTGTTATTGACGGCGGCATTGGTTTCCCACATCCCGCTCATGCCCAGCACGGTATTTTGTTTGGTTTTGTCAAATTCCGCCTGGGTCATTTGTTTTTCCCCGACAAAGAGGTTGACCTCCTTGATGACTTCCTGAATACTTTCCTTTGTTTTGTCGGTCTGCACCGGGGCCATCACGAGGTAAGGGCGCTGGCCGCGGGTGTTCTGGATAAACGAACGCGCGCCATAACTCCAGTGCTTGTCTTCACGGATGTTCATGTTGATGCGACTGGTGAAATCACCGCCCAGCACGTTGTTCATTTGTTCGATGGCTGTTTCGTCCATCTGACCGTATGGTTTGGTCAGGTAACCGGCCACGATCATGCTTTGCTGGCTTTCCGGGCGGTCAATCAGGAAGATTTTGTTGGTCGAGTTGGCAGTTTTCACCTCCGGAATCACCTTTTTGGGCACATCGGCTTTTTGCCAGGCGGCAAAGCGTTTTTCGAGTTTGGCGGTCAGTTCTTCGATGGTAATATCCCCTGTCACCACGATGGTAGCATTGTTCGGGCGCAGCCACTTGCTGTAAAACATCTTGATGTCGTCGAGCGAAATATTGTTGACGGTTTCTTCCTCGCCCGAGCCGGTCATAGGCATGGCGTATGGATGGTTTTCGCCGTACAGGAGCGTGGGCATGACACGCATCACCATGCTCTGCGGGTTTTTCTTTTCATTCTGGATACCACTGAGTTGCTGTGATTGCAGGCGTTTGAAATCCGCATCCGGGAAAGAGGGGTTCAACACTACGTCGGCCAGCAGATCCAGACTGGGATCGAGGCTTTGTTTGAGGGTGTTGAGGTTGATGTAGGAATTGTCGAGGTCGCTGCCGGTGTTGAGGTTGGCGCCGAGCAATTGCAGTCGTTCGTTGATTTGCAGGGCGTTCATGTTTTTGGTGCCTTCGTCGAGCATGTCCATGCCCAATTTGGCCAGTCCCAACTTGCCGCCGAATTTATCGGTGCAATAACCGGCGTCGAACATGATACTGGCCGATACGGTCGGACTTTCGGTGCGGCGGGCAAGTACGACTTTCATGCCGTTTTTCAGCGTGGCGCGTTGCAACGCAGGGAAAGATGCCGACACTTTGGTATCCACTTCCGGCGCTTTGGAGCGATCGGCTTCTACGCCGGTGACGGAGTATTCCGGGAATGGATCGCAGATCAGGGTGAGATCGCCGTCGGTCAGCCACTTTTGGCACATGGCTTTTACATCCTGAGCGGTGACTGCGTTGAACCAGTTGTTGTAGGTTTTGTAAAAGTCAGGGTTGCCACCATACACTTCGTTTTCGGCGAGCAGGTCGCTTTTGCCGCCAAAGCCGCCGATGCGCTCGAGGCCTTTGATAAAGCCGGCGAAATAGGCAGCTTTTACCCGTTTCAATTCTTCTTCGGTAGGGCCGTTTTTGATCAGGTCGGCCATGATTTCATGGATGGCGATTTCCACTTCTTCTACGGTTTTGCCTTTTTTTACATTGGCAATGATGCCAAATGCGCCGCCGATTTCAGAGGGGCCATTGAATGCCTGGGCAGAAGTGCAGATTTGTTTTTCGTACACTAATTTTTTATACAGGCGGCTGCTTTTACCAGAGGCCAGCACATTGGCGGCAATGTCGAGGGCCGCGTTTTCTTTGTTGCCCCATTCCGGGGTATTCCAGGAAATAACAATACGCGATTCGGGCACACGGTCCTGGTAATGCAGGCGTTTGCTGCCGCTGCGTTTGGCAATGTCCACTTCCGGACGGGCGATGACGGGGCCGGCCGGGATGTTGCCAAAGTATTTGAGGACTTTTTCGTAGGCAGCTTCTGCCGTTACGTCGCCGGCGATGACCAGTACGGCGTTGGCGGCGCCGTAGTAGGTTTTGAACCACTCGTGCACATCTTCGACGCTGGCCGCGTTGAGGTCTTCCATTTCACCGATAACGGTATGGCCGTAGGGATGATGGGGCGGGTAGGCGGCTTTTTGCAGGATGTCCCAGCCCTTGGAATAAGGCTGGTTTTCGCCCTGGCGTTTTTCATTTTGCACCACGCCGCGCTGTTCATCGAGTTTGGCCTGGTCAATGGCGCCGAGCAGGTGCCCCATGCGGTCGCTTTCGAGCCAAAGTACCTGATCCAAGGCGCCGACGGGTACGTTTTGGAAGTAGTTGGTGCGATCGTCGTTGGTTGTACCGTTCAGGTCGGTGCCACCGATGGCTTCGAGCGCCTGGAAGTAGTCGGTATTGAAGTGTTCGGAACCATTGAACATCAGGTGTTCGAACAGGTGGGCGAAGCCTGATTTGCCGGGTTTTTCATTTTTTGAACCCACGTGGTACCATACGTTTACGGCGACGATGGGGGCCTTATGGTCTTCATGAACAATGAGGCGCAAGCCGTTGGGCAGTACAAATTTTTTGTAGGGGACGTCAATTGAACCGGGGTCGTAGGTGGGCAGGTCCTGTGCAAACAGGCCTGCTGCCAGCAAGAAGGCGGGCAGGAAGAGCAGTAGTTTTTTCATGAAAAAACACATTTGTTTGGTGAAAAGTCGGCGTTAGGAACGCAATGGCGGCAGGTCTTTGGGAACGATCAAAAACAAGTTCCCTGCCTGTCGGGCGCGAAAATTCCGCTTTTGTTGGAGGTAAAGACAAAAGATTGGATAAAAGGTGGAAAAGCGGGGGTGAAAAGCGAAAAAACGGCAAAGGCCGGGCAAAATCTGGCCTTTTTTGACCGAAACAGGAGCGGCTAATGCCGCATCCGGCGAATAGCATAGCAATGCCTGTGTCATTCGCCGGATACGGTACAAGGTTTTAAAAAAAAATAAACCGGAGCGCAAGGCAACGCTCCGGTTTGAGGATTAGCTAAATGAAGTGCAACAAAGCGTGTTTTAACACGGTAGAAAGATTAAAAAATCGCTTTTTCAGCGAATGAAGTATGTTAAAAAGGTTGCTTTCATAACCTTCGTTTTTGCTGAAACCAGCTCCGACTGCTCATTTTTTCAAGCAGCCGGAGCCTAACTCAGTACTTTATTCCCGATACGGTAGGAAGAAAATCGGGGTAGCAAGGTCCAAAATTGAAGGGGATTAAAAGGAACAATTTCTTTGTTTAAACGAAGCGGATTATCAAAGGCGGAGGCCGTCAAAATCAGGATGATATATGGGGTAAAAGGGGTAAATTGTTTTTTACTTAATTGATGGTGATTCAGGGGTTAACATCATCACAAATGATGTAATCTTTATTACCGAAAGTACCATCTTTTCCACGACCGCCACCTGGTTCGTTGATGGTGGAACCTTCGCCGTTATTGGTGTATCCATTGGTTGTAGCAGCCGGAGTGTAGGAAGCAAAAAGGATCTGAAGGAGGAAAAGTACCAAGTTCATGACGAGACGTTTTTTTGTGTGAAACAGAAATAAATCTGGCACAAAGGTGGGGGCGTCCCGTGTCCAAAAAAAAGGACAGAACTTGCGATTTCAATACAGGCAGATTTGGTGTGCGGGGTTACCCCACACCCCGCGACCGAGCCACGGACAGGTCAATGAACGATGATACCTTAGGCAGATGCGCTAAAAAACTCCCTCCCTGGGAATTTGCGCATATTATATGATTATAGCTTTGACAAAATGGTTCTTACTTTTGTGTGTAATTCGGTGCGACAAAGGTACAAGCGGCGAAAGGCGCTAAAAAAGGACAGATACTGCGAATTCAATACAGGCAGATTTTTTTGAATACATTGAAGTATAATTAAATTGATGCTTCTTTGCAGCGCTAAACTTTTGTTTACTTGATAAAAAATCCCCTGCGCGCGCTTAATCCTGTTTAAATTACACATTTACAGCATTCATGGACTTTGATGCTTTAAAAGAATTGGTGAAAACCATCACCCGCAACAAGGTGAAACAGATCGAGGTATTGGGCAACCCGGGGGAGGAAGGGAGTATGGTGGAAACCCTTTACGATGCCATTGCCCGCGAAAAAGTGGGATCTGATGAAGAGGCTGCCAAATTTCTTTATGGAAAAAATGAAAGCCCGAAATCGCAAGCCTACCTGCGATTAAAAGGCCGGTTGGAAAGAAGCCTGCTCAATACCGCCTTCTTCGTGGATGTCAACCAGCCCATGTTCAACGAAAGGGCCAAGGCGCATTTCAACTGCTATCGTGATTTTGCAGCAGCATATATTCTTTTAGGGCGTGAGGCGAGAAAGGCGGGAGTTCATTTGCTTGAACAAGTACTTGAGCAGGCTGTACGTTACGAGTTTGTTGAATTAGCTGCTGAAATTGCCTCACGTTTACGTAGAGAACACGCCCGTATCATCGGTAGCGCCTCATTGCATGAAAGATTTTCCAGAATACACAAGGAATATGAGGAAAAACGCCGCATGGAAATGATCGCGCTCGATTATTTTGAAGACCTGATCAATTATTATATTCTACGCCGCTCACCCAACAAAGATTTACATCATCAGGCCAGTATTTATTACGAAGAATTGATCCCAATGGTCGAACAAGTGGATACCTCACAGTTTTATTTCCACACAAGCCAAATAGGCATAATAAAATATCTTTCTGTAAATAATTGCATTGAAGCATTGAAAGTATGTGATGAAAGCCTGGAAATCTTAAAAAACCGAAAAAATACTAATCGAAATGCATTAGTAGCGATTGCCATTCAAAAACTATCCTGTATCACCCAGTTGCGAGTTTTTGAAGATCAAGTTGCAAATGATCTGGCCCAATATTGCATTTCACTTTCCGAAGAAGGTTCGTTTAATTGGTTTCGGGTACACGAAAGTTTCCTCCACTACTGCCTTTTTGCCCGTCGCTATGCCGATGCGCTGGCTATTTTTGAAAAGGCCGCCCATCACCCCAAATTTGATTCTTTGGCCGGTGCGGTGCGCGACAACTGGCAACTTTACGGCGGATACCTGCACCTGCTGGCCGCATTCGGCAAACTGAATACCGCCGAAGTGCAAAAAATCGTCGGCGAGTTCCGTTTCGCCAAACTGAACAATGAAATCGAAGTGGTGGCCAAAGACAAGGAAGGCATGAACATTCCCCTGGTTTTACTCCCGGTCATCCATAGCTTGGTCAAAGGCAACATCGAAATTTCGGCAGAAAACCTCGAAAAATACCGGAAACGCTACCTCGAAAGCGATATGAACCGCCGCAGCGCCGCTTTCCTTAACCTGCTCATCGCCTACGCCCGCAGGGATTTCAAGGCCCACCTCGTGGAAAAGAAAATCCGGAAAGAACTCGACATTCTCGCCTCCGAACAACCCAAGGTAGCCGGACAGACCTTTGCCGTGGAGATTATTCCCTACGAAGATCTCTGGGAGATGCTCGTTGAAGCCGACGCTTGAATCCCCCTCCTACTTTTCCACGATCGTCATGATTCGATCGTACACCAACGGTACAAATACGCCGATCGGATTGGCCGAACCCGACACATTGCTTTTGATCGGAGAGGGCTGGGCGAACGGATTCAGGTTGCCGATTACGGCCAGATCCACACTTTCCTTAAAATCGTAATAGGCGCGCGATACGTGAAAAATCGTATTGTAAACGGTGTCGCCCTCCGCCAATTCATAACCGGTACCAAAAGCGATGATTTCGGTCTGCGCAAAACGATCGGTAACCAGAAAATCCTGATCGGGAAAACTGTCCAACGAGGCGTAGTTTAATATCCGGCGGTAAAAATTCTCCTGACTGCGATCGTCGGTGATATAGGTCAATATACGCGCCAGGCTGTCAATATCCGGGTTAAATTCCACTACTACACTGTCAATGGGTACTGTTGGCAGCATGAGCGTATTCGCCCTGATCTCCCCGCCGTCGGCCAGGCGAATATAAAGCGAGAACTCGGTACCGGGCGCGCCTGGCACCAGATTGGTCCCCACATAATTGTAGATTTTGAGCGGATCAAGTACGGCAGTCAGCTGGTTCTTCAGCGTATCGGTTTGCCCGTTGTATGAAATGGTCACCAATGCTCCGTCCAGCAGGGTATTGTCCAGAAAGGAGGAGTCCAGACCTAATTTGTCAAAAAACGCATAACTCCGCGTCAGCAACAACCGAAAGGGTTTATTGGGTTCGAGGTAGCATTCCACCACAGGCTGGCGGTTGTATTCGGGCAAATCAATTTCAACCTCCTTGCTGAGGTTGCAGGAAACCAGTACGGCAATGAGCAATACCGGGAAAAGGAGTTTTATCGTGTCGCTAAACATGGTTGCGGTAATTTTAAAATTTGAAATTCCAGGTCAAACTCGGCAAAATTGGAAACAGGGAAATCTGACGGGCTGTGATCGCGAGCGGCACCTCGCCCACCGGTGTATCCTGGGTTTCTACGGCAATGGTGATGAAGTAGGGGTTACGGCGGTCGGTAGCGTTGTACACGCTGAGAGTAAGGTCTTGCTCAAAACCGTTGCGCTTTTTCCATTTGTACACGATGCCGAGGTCGGCACGCATGTAAGCCGGATACCGGAAACTGTTGCGGCGACCATAAACCGGCACCGAAGGGATGGCCGGACTGCCGGGAAAATCGCTGAAATAAGCGCGGCCTTCGGGCAGCCAGGCTGGGTAGCCGGAGGTGTACACCCAGGTAGCCGTCACTTGCAGGGATTTGTCTTTGCCGCGTTTTTTCCAGCGGTGTGCATCCCAAAGCGCCACCACGCTCAGGTTGTGACGGGTGTCGAAGCGCGGTGCAAACCAGGCGCCGTTTTCAATTTCCGGGAAATCGCCGCGGCGTACCCAGGAAAGGGTGTAGCCGATCCAGCCGGTGAGGCGGCCTTCTTTCTTTTCTATCTCCAGTTCGAGCGGACTGTATGCATACCCCCGCCCGATGGAAAGTTCCTGTTCAAGTTCGTTGTTGCCGAATAATTCGGCGCCGTCCTTGAAATCAATGCTGTTTTGCAGCCATTTATACCAGGCCTCCCAGGTAACCAGTACCTGATCGCCCAGCAAATAGGAGGTACCGATCGCGATTTGATCGCTGATTTCCGGTTTGACGCCTTCGGTACTCGGATACCAGATGTCGGTCGGCAACGACAAGCCACTGCTGGCGAGCAGGTGGACGTACTGGTTCATCCGGGCGTAAGAGGCCTTGAATGAAAGACGTTTGTTTAGTTCGTAGTTGGCTGCAACGCGAGGCTCTGGATTCACATAGGTGGCGGGGTTGTTCCGCCAGCCCGACAAGCGGAAACCGTAGTTCAGTTTTAATTTGTCGAACGCCCATTCATCGGCGATATAAGCGCCGAATTCCCAGCCATCGTATTCCCGACCGGCTTCGAAACGCACCCGGCCATCGTCGCTGCCGGCCTGAAGGCGGGCAGAGAGAAAGTCGTGATAGGTGATATAGCCGCCAAAACGAACGGTGTGGCGGTTGTTCGGCTGCCA
>JANRLZ010000546.1:0-3258 GCA_033762055.1 Saprospiraceae bacterium | reverse complement strand
GTCATGTTGTTGATGAAATCCGTTTTCATTTCCGACAATTGTTTCTGGCGATAGATTACCTGAATGGTGTACCAAAAACAGAATAAAACAATGGCGGTAAATACAATGGATAACGACAACATGCCAAGCACAGATCCGAGTACAATGCGGGTGCGGTTGGGGAAATAGAGCGACAAATCGCCGGGCGATTCGATGTCCTGGGTAAAAAGGGCTACTTTGTACGGAGAATTAAACAGCGTGGGAGCGCCGCCCTGCGCCATCAGAGGGCCGCTGTCTTCCACCACGAAATGATCGTTTACGATGACATAACTGCCTCGGGCTTTGGAATAAACCCCGTATTGGTATTCCGACCGAATGCCGCGGCTTTCAATTTCTTCCTGAATGGATTGTGCCAGCAATTCCAGTGGCACCCGCTCGGCTAAGGGTTTGGAATCCACCAGCTGACTTACTTTCATGTATTCCCAAAGCGTCACGTTATTTTCAAACTGCTCGTTTGTGGCGCCCGGGCGGGGCAACGAGTCGCCGGGCGCGACTCCCACACGTCTGCGCGCAAAGCCGTTTTCCAGGTGTTGGGCTGCGCGGCGGATATTCTGACTGGCTTCGCCGCCTTGTCCACGACTTGCATTGAGCGCTTCCAGTACGCGCACTTCCTCATAATATTGAAGTTTGCCGGCCACCCGGTTGAGCGCGGCGTACACGTTTTTGTCGAACTGTTCCTCGTTTAGCCGAATGTTCCAGCCGATCCAGTAAATCTGAAGACAAATGATGCCCGCCAGGGAGAGCGTCATGAGTCCGATGATCCATTTAATACGACGAGCATTCATACCAACAGGTTTTTTGCCAACGAACGGCAAAAGTAGCAAGGCTATTGGCTTCGGGCAGAGATAATCACACGGCAAAAAATCACAGTATATCTTCGCCGCATGAACTGGCCGGCTGCCCTGCAATCTTTTCGCGCATATTTGCTGCTCGAACGCTCGTTAAGCCCCAACAGCATTGAGGCCTATTTGAGCGATATGGCTAAATTCGTGCAGTGGCTCGAACTCGAACAAAGCCCATTGCTCCCCCTCGCCGTACAACCCGATGACCTGACCCGGTTTATCCTTTGGGCCAATCGCTTAGGACTGGAGGCCAGCACCCAGGCGCGTCTGATCTCGGGCCTGCGGGCATTTTACAAATACCTGCTCGTGGAAGACCTGCTCGAAACGGATCCCACCGAATGGCTTGAAAGTCCGCGCCTCCGGCGCAAAATCCCGGAGGTGCTTAGTGTGCGCGAAGTACAGGCCATGCTCGAATCGGTGGATTTATCGGGTGCGCAGGGGCATCGCAACCGGGCGATGCTGGAATTGTTGTATGCCTGCGGTTTGCGGGTGAGCGAACTCGTCAACCTTCGGCTGACGCATCTTTTTCTTGATGCCAATTTTATCAAGGTGTTGGGGAAAAACAACAAGGAGCGCCTCGTGCCCATCGGCGCTGAAGCGGTCAAATATCTGCGGATTTACCTTGAAAAGGTGCGCAATTTGCAAAAAAATATCCGAAAAGAAGACGAAAACGTCGTTTTCCTGAATCGCCGCGGCGGAAAAATGACCCGGGTGATGGTGTTCCTCATTGTCAAGGAAATGGCCGCTGCGGCAAGCGTCACCAAAAACATTAGTCCACATACCTTCCGCCACACTTTTGCCACCCATCTTGTGGAAGGCGGCGCCGATCTGAAAGCAGTGCAGGACATGCTCGGACACGAAAGCATCACCACCACCGAGATTTACACCCACCTTGATACCGAGTACCTCAAAGAGACCATTTATCTTTACCACCCGCGGTTGAAAATGTAGGCTTATGAAAAATATCCTGATTCTCTTATTGATCGGTTTTACCGTTTCCGGTATCCGTTCGCAAACCTGGCCGCAAGGCGCCAAATGGATTTATTGGCAGGATGATTTTTGGCCCGATGGAGAAGATGAATATCGGGTAATCACGGTGATCGGAGATACCATCCTGCACGGCCGGCCTTGCCAATTCCTGCTGGAAAAATACATCAGAATTACCTCCGGCGGCGTACAACATGAAAGTACGAGCGGCCGATTTTTCCTGCACCAGTCGGGGAAGCGTGTTTACTGGGTGAGTCCGCAGGATTCAACCGACATCCGTCTTTTATACGATTTTGACGCGCAAGCGGGCGATACGCTGGAGATAGACTGCGCTCAAAGTCTTAGCAACTTGTTGAAAATACGCATAGATTCGGTCACAACGACCCAGGTCGGCACACAACCGCTGCGCGTGCAGTGGGTACATACGACCGATGGTATGGGATGCACCATGGAGGGAAGCATACTTGAAAATGTCGGTTGGACATTTTACTTGTTTGCCCGGCCTGGATTTGTGGACCCGCCACCCGGCGGCGGGTTAATCTGTTATTCCGATTCTCTGATGCAATATCCGGCAAACTCCGTTTGCAAAATTATTGTGGGAACAGAAGAAGCCACCTCTCCATCATCAAAAATTTACCCCAATCCAACATCTGGAACGGTGACGCTGGAAGGCGACGCCTGGCAACAAGTCCGTGTTTTTGACCTTTTTGGCCGGCAACAAAAAAATGTGCAACGCGGGACGGAAATTTCATTGCATGAATACCCTAATGGGGTTTACTGGCTGGCTGTTTCTACAGAACAAGGATCATTTTTTCACAAAATAATACTGAAGCGGTAATTATGTACTGGCTTGTAAAATCTGAACCCGATGTGTACGGTTACGACCAATTGGTGGCGGAAGGCCGCGGTCGCTGGGACGGTGTGCGCAATTACCAGGCCCGCAACAACCTGCGCGCCATGAAAACCGGCGACCTCTGCCTTTTTTATCATTCCAACATCGGATTGGCGGTGGTGGGCATTGCGCGGGTGGTGCGTGAACATTACCCCGACCCCACGGCAGAATCGGGCGACTGGTCGTGTGTGGATCTGGAACCGGTAAAACCGTTTGTGCGCCCGGTGACGCTGGCAGAAATCAAGGCGCATCCCGATTTGCAGCAACTGTTGTTGGTGCGAAACGCGCGTTTGTCGGTAATGCCCGTGATGCCCGCCGAATTTTCCATCCTCCTTCAGTTGGGGGAAACCGAACTTTGAGCCATGTTTTACCAATATTCATCCGGAGGCCGCAGTATCAATCAAATTCCCGGCGGCGGCCTGGGTTGTCTGCTCTTTGCAATACTGGGGGTAGTGGCCGGTTATTATCTGTTGCAGGGATTGTATTACCTCCTGTTGT
>JANRLZ010000545.1:0-7721 GCA_033762055.1 Saprospiraceae bacterium | reverse complement strand
GTACGGCCTCGACCGAAAAACCACGCTGACGGCTGCACTGCCCTACCGGATGCTGAAAAGCGGGGCGCCCAAACCGGGTACTTTTGTCATTCCGGAAACTGCCGAGGGCGGCCTCAATGCACCGGGTAATATCTCCCTTGGCTTCAAACGCGCTATCGTGGAAAAACAGTTCCGTCTCAGCGCCAACCTGCGTGCTGATTTGCCCACGGGCAGTTACGACGACGCCAGCGGCTTGCGCAGCGGCTATGATGCATTCACCATCGTCCCCTCTTTGAGTGCCGGCATGGGATGGGGTAAACTCTACTGGCTGGGTTATACCGGCTTCGGGTTTCGCGGCAACGGATACAGTCACTTTTTCAATGCGGGCGGTGAAATGGGGGTGAAAGTCTGGAAATGCTGGCTGGTTGGGTTTACCGAACTGTTGTACACTTACGACAATGGCGACATCGTCCTGCCTCTGCACAACCGCATAACCAACCTCTACGTGGATCGCCAGGGCTGGTGGTCGCTTGGCGCAAAGGCGATCGTTGAACTAACGCCTTCCATCGGACTCACCGCCTCCTTTGGCGCCGCCGGCTGGGCGCAGTATGTGCCAAAAAGTCCGGGTATCAGCGCAGGCGTGTATTGGAAAAGAGGCTGATTATTTCCGGTTTGAAAAGATGCCGGGCCAATTTATTTGCTAAAACCGAAGGTTTAGCGACGAAAAACCGCTGCTCGTCGGGAAAAGACAACGTCACAGTACCGATAGTTTCCACTTTTGCTCACCAAATCAATCATCGCTCACCACACATGATTCGCAACCACGAAATAGATTACAAGATTTACGGAGAAGAGATGCAGTGCGTCGAGATCGAACTCGACCCCAACGAAACGGTCATCGCCGAGTCGGGCAGTTTTATGTTCATGGACAACATGATCAATATGGCCACCGTCTTTGGTGATGGCAGCGACCGCGCCGACGGATTCTTTGGCAAACTGATGACTGCAGGTAAACGCCTGCTCACGGGTGAAAGCCTGTTTATGACCACCTACACCAACCAGGGCGGCGAAAAACAGCGCGTCACTTTTGCAGCGCCGTATGCCGGCAAAATTGTGCCGATGGACCTCAGTACGCTCGGCGGAAAGATCGTTTGTCAGAAGGATTCCTTCCTGTGCGCAGCCAAAGGCGTACAGATCGGCATTGAATTCCAGCGCAAACTCGGCACCGGCCTTTTTGGCGGCGAAGGTTTTATCATGCAAAAACTAGAAGGCGACGGCATGGCATTTGTTCACGCCGGCGGCTATATCCTCGAACGCGAGCTGCGCGCCGGCGAAACCCTGCGGGTGGACACCGGTTGTATCGTCGCTTTTACCCAACAGGTGGATTATGATATTCAATTCGTCAAAGGCATCCGGAACATGGTATTTGGCGGCGAAGGTTTGTTCTTTGCCGTTTTGCGTGGTCCCGGCAAGGTTTGGCTGCAATCGCTGCCGGTGAGCAGACTGGCAGCCAAAATCGCTTCCTACGCCTCCTCGCCCGGCCGCGAAGAGGGCAGTATCCTCGGCGGACTGGGCCGCATGATAGACGGTGTATAGATTATCCCGAATCTCCGTTAACTTTGAACCGTAAGGACGAAACAATCCTAAAAACAACAGCCGCGAAAAACACAAAACACACCACCAACTTTTCTACCATGCTGAACGTGCTTATTGTAGATGACGAACCCCTTGCACTTGATGTGCTGGAAACCTATATCTCCCAAATGTCGGAGTTGCGTCTCGTAAAACGCTGTTCCAATGCCCTTGAAGCCAATGAGGCGCTGAAAAGCAACGACATTGACCTGATGTTTCTCGACATCCAGATGCCGCAACTCACCGGTATTGACTTTGTTAAAACACTCAGCAACCCGCCAATGATCGTGTTTACCACAGCCTACCCGAACTACGCGATCCAGGGTTTTGATCTTAATGCGCTCGACTATCTGCTCAAGCCGATTTCGCTCGAACGGTTCATGAAGGCGGTTAACAAAGCCCTCGATCAGGCCGAACTCTCCAATATGGAGCAAGCCCAGGGCAATGCCCCGGCTGTCAACGACGGGCTTGATTTCTTTTTTGTCAAGGCCGACAAAAAGCTCGTGAAAGTCAACTTCGATGATATTATTTATATCGAAGGGCTGAAAGATTATGTCATTATCCGGCTCCTTACCGGCCGTGTGATTACCCTGCAAACCATGAAAAACCTTGAAGATCGCCTGCCCAAGCACCTCTTCCGGCGCATCCACCGCTCCTTTATCGTGGCGATGGACAAGGTAATGGCCATAGAAGGCAACATGGTGGAAGTGATGGAAAAAGACAAGCCCAAACTCCTGCCCATCGGTAAGAACTACCGCGATGAATTGCTGCAACTTATTGAGCAAAAACGCCTGTGACCTGCCGCACAAAATGAATGAAAAATACAAGCGCCACGCTGGAAACAGGGTGGCGCTTGTGTTTTTCATTCACGGTTTTCCGGTATCCCGTTTCAAAATTTCCTGAAATGGTTGTCGGCTCCACACTTTTTATCTTTAACAGCAATCCTGGCCGCTAAGTCACCGGCATAACTTCCAAGTTTGTGAACATCGGCCCTTTGTTCATCAACATAGACCCTTTGTCGCGAGCTTGAAGCCTTTGTTCATCAACATCGGCCCGTTGTCGCGAGCTTGAAGCCTTTGTTCATCAACACAGCCGCTTTGCAGCGAGCATGGAGGCTTTGTTCATCAACACAGCCGCTTTGCAGCGAGCATGGAGGCTTTGTTCATCAACATAGACCCTTTGTCGCGAGCCTGGAGCCGGTGTTCAAGACCTTGGTGTGGTCAAAGCCGGCAGCAGCAGTGTTGTGCTGCCTGGATTTTTGCAGTTTGCATCATAGCCGGGCGTCAGGAAGCCTGCGTTAACCAATACAATATCAGGGCGATCAACAAACATAAAAATAGCAACCAGACAAAATAATGCAAAAAACTTCGCTTGATTGTAGCGTCCGGTTCATAAGACACCGTTTTCCCTTTTTTGAATCTCTTTACATTGGATAATGAATAGATCATGGCAAGTTCTTGAATGAACAAGGAATCAAATATGCCATCATGAAGAGCGGATAAAATGTTGTTTACCGCCTCTATTGGAACCCGAATAGAATAAATCGTACTACCCGGGCGTACGTGCACCACCTGGGCAAAACCACCAACTGATAGTGGAATCAACCCGTTAATCTGATTTAGCAGATCAGGGAGAAAATGAGCCGGTACTTTGTCCATTGGCATCTTCACCTTGAACTCTACGACGGGGAAGGTATCAAGGTGGTTATTGCAGGCATAGATTTCCTGATAGAACTTTTCTTTGGTTTGTGTAAACACCACTTCGAATTCCTTGACTCTGTTAAAGGCACTTTCAATCACACGATTTCTTTCCGAGCTATACATGGAGTATCCTACCAATTGCGAAGAAAAATCGCTCTCAATGGTATTATGCCATATTCTGAGTCGTGCCATTTCATCTTTTAAGTCCCCAAACAATTGTTTAAAGATCACAGGCATTTGCTCCAGATAGGCCTCAATTTTCTCTAAAGTTTGTTGGAATGTTTTTAATACATGTTTGGTGTTTTCTTCCGACGCTTCACTCCGCATATGCTTCAATTCATCCATCACCTTGTCCGCATTTTCAAGTGATGGGTACTCCCTCCAATGCATCGGTTTTATCCGAGCATCTTCATTGTCCCGATATTGCATCAATGCCTCATGATGCGAGTCGGAGCGGAAGGAGTCAAATCGTTGTGGTTGCATGATTGTCTCAATAGGAAACAAGTATAATGTTATCTATCTGTACAAGCAATCAGATGTTGTCTTCGCCCGAAAGGTAGTGTCAATCATTTTGCCAACGGTAAGGATTGATAAAAGAATATTTGAATGTTCCCGAAGGGGGGAGAACTCAATATATTTCCATTTCGGACTACCGTCTATTTAAAAACCGGCCGATTCGGGTAGTCCAAGCATCCCTTAATTTTGCCCGAAATTACTTCCACATGAAAAAAACTGCTATCCCGCACCCGCCATGCTATTTCGACCGCTACATGGATCAGGTGGCTGATATAGACCTGAACGACGCGCTCCGGCAAAGTCTCGAAGCAATTGACGCGCTTGATCGTACGATGCTCCAGGCGCTGGGCGATCAGGTATATGCACCCGGCAAGTGGACTACCCGAGAGGTTTTTCAGCATATCACCGATTGCGAACGGGTATTTGCCTACCGCGCCCTGCGTTTCGCACGCAACGACCAGACTGCCCTGCCAGGTTTTGATGAAAATTTGTTTGCCGAGTATGCCGGCGCCAATCGCCGTCCGCTGGAAACCGTGCTGGCCGAATTGCGAAGTGTACGGGAAAGTACCCTGCATCTGTTCGAATCTTTTGATGAAGCCGCGCTGCGCCGCACCGGAGTGATGTTCAACACAGAATTGCCTGTACTGGCTGTCGGCTTTACCCTGGTGGGCCATCAGGTACACCATTTCCGGATATTGGAAGAACGATATTATCCGCTTGCAAGGTAGTAACTCAGCCATTCCAGGTTTTTAAAACCTGGAATGGCTATCCTTTTTCGATTCAGTTATGAAAACAAAAACATCCCGTACACAAGGCAGCCGCTATTACCCCAAACGCTATGATGCCCATCCCGCAGGTCGCGACGCGATTCTTGATGAAGGGTTGGTGTGTCATGTGGCATTTACCCTTGAACAACAACCCTTCATCCTTCCCACCGGTTATTGCCGGGTGGGCGACACCCTGTACCTGCACGGCTCGGTGGGCAGTCATTTTTTTATGCAAATAGCCAAAGGGATCCCGGTTTGTGTGAGCGTGACCCTGCTCGACGGACTGGTATTTGCCCGTTCGGTCTTTAATCATTCGATGAATTACCGCTCGGTAGTAGCCTTCGGCAGAACGCGGTTGGTGGAAGACGAAACGGAACGCTGGATGGCTGCCGAAAAATTCACCGAGCATGTGGCGCCCGGTCGCTGGAACGACGCACGCAAGCCTGATGCAAGCGATATGAAAAAAACGATGTTCATCGCCGTAGAAATCGAAGAGGCTTCCGTGAAATTCCGCGCACACGGCGCCAGCGATGATCCCGAAGACATGGGACTGCCGGTTTGGGCGGGTGTGTTGCCCTTGCAGCTCAGTCCCCTTGCTCCCGAAACCGACGAAAGCGGCGTGCCCGATCTGCCGCTACCCGATTACATCCAGCATTATCAACGCAAAGCTTCTTACCGCCCCGCATGAATATCGGTTCCGCACTCGCTGCCGCTCCAAAAAGCCCCGCCCTTGCCAAATGGATCTACCTGATGACCCTGTCCTTGATTTGGGGCAGCAGTTTTATTCTCATCAAAAAAGGGCTGACCGGTTTTGGTTATTTTGAAGCCGCCACTGTGCGTCTTATGGCGGCCGGGTTGGCTTTTTTGCCGTTTGGATGGGGGAATTTCAAAAAAATCCCGCGTGAAAGTTACGGCTTCGTGGTGCTGACGGCCTTGCTGGGGATGTTCATCCCGGCATTTTTATTCTGTCTGGCGCAGATGAAAGTGCAAAGCGCAGTGGCGGCTTTGCTCAACGGCCTGACACCTGCTTTCACCTTTGTTTTTTCCATCCTGCTTTTTCGCGTCGGCTACAAATTTACACAGGTGGCTGGTTTGTTGCTTGGGCTGCTTTGTGCGGTGTTGCTGGCCATGGAACGTTCGCAATCGTCCATTACCTTTAACTGGCATGCCGGACTTATTTTGCTTGCCACCTTGTGTTACGGGTACAACATCAACCTGATCAAACAACGGCTCTCGCATATCCCGGCCTTTGTTTTATCTACGGTCACCGTTTCAATAACGGGTTTACTGGCTTTTTTCCTGGCTTTTCTGCCCAATATGGGTCAATATCATCCCGACCGGATCGCCTGGATGCCTTTGCTGGCACTGGTGGTGCTGGGCGTGTTTGGTACGGCCATTGCCCAACTGGTACAATATAAACTCATCAAGGAAACTTCTGCCTTGTTTGCAAGTTCTACCACTTACATCATCCCGGTGGTGGCGGTATGCTGGGGACTTTGGGATGGCGAAGTGTTTACCTGGGTACACGGGGTGTGTATCGCCGGTATTCTGGGCGCAGTGGTTTTGATAAGGAAAGGTTGATAGGGTTTAGGGGGTTAATGGGGTTTAGGAGGTTTATTTTTGTTGGTGTGGAAATTCCGTAAATTGTACAAATTCTGGTAAAACATGCAAATTCTACCGAGTACAACTGCCGACAAAACAACCATTTTTGCCCTGTATGATGCGGCTATTGCGCACCAGAAACAGGTGTCGCACCTGCATTGGCTGCCTTTTGACGAGGCCTTGGTGGAAAGGGAAATACAGGAGGGCCGACAGTGGAAAGTCATCCTCGACGATCAGGTAGCCGCTGTGTTTGTGGTGGCATACAACGATCCGGATATCTGGGGCGAAAGAGACGCCGAGCCTTCGATTTACCTGCACCGTATCGTGACGCATCCTGATTTCCGGGGCCGGAATCTGGTGAGAACCATTACCGAATGGGCTAAAAACCATGGCCAGGCCCTGGGCCGCCGTTTCCTGCGCCTTGATACCTGGGCTGAAAACCTCAAACTCCGCGAATTGTACCAGCGCGCCGGCTACCACTATCTCGGCGACGCTCCGCCCGCCAATCCGGCCGGTTTGCCGAGCCATTATTCCGGGATATTGCTTGGATTTTATGAAATCGCACTGTAAGAACTCCGGTACTGCCAATAGTCAGGTGTCGCCCCGCCCGCACTCGATACTGATGGAGGCGCCTTTTCCCGGCGCCGATTTTAGATCAAGTGTGCCGCCGAGGTAGTCCACCCGCGACTGGATATTGAGCCAGCCAACACCGGGCGCTTTTTTTAGTTGTTCGGGGTCGAAGCCCTTGCCGTTGTCTTCGACGGCGAGTGAAATGCGGCCCTCGTTTTCCATTAATTGCACCAGTACCTGCGTGGCGTCGGCATGTTTAACGATGTTGTTGAGCAACTCCTGCGCGATGCGAAAGAGGATGACTTCGGTTTGTTGCGGCAGCCGTGTGTCGAGGCCATAGGCCTGGTAGTGTACATCAAGCGCACTGGTCAGGCGCAGGTGATCGCAGTAGTCGCGGAGTGCGTCTTTCAGTCCGAAGCGTACGAGGGCTTCGGGCATCATGTTGCGGGCAATATGCCGCAGTTCGCCGATGGAGCGGTCAAGATCATAGATTACCTGCCCCAGGGTGGTGGCGGCGGTTTCGGTGAGGATTTGATTGCCTGTCATACTGTTCAGAGATTGTTTGACACCGGAAAGCATGCCGCCGAGTCCGTCGTGCAGGTCGCGGGCGAGGCGACTGCGTTCGTCCTCCTGCCCGCGCAGGATGGCGTCGGCGACGTTGAGTTGCTGTTCCTGTTTGAGTTGAGTAATTTGTTGTTGCTGGATTTTTATTTCCTGTTCGGCCAGTTTGCGGCGATGCCGGAGGTTTCGAACGGCCAGAAACCCGGCCAGCAACAGCAACATGGACAAGCCTGTCAAGCCGCCGATGAGGCTGTTTTTTTGTTGCAGGCGCAACTGCTGGAGTTCACGGGTGCGTTCGAGTGCCAGTATTTGTTGTTCCTTCTTTTCTGTTTCATACCGGGTTTCCAGTTCCTGGGTGGCCATGACAAGTTGTTTGTCGGCCAGGGTATCAAGC
>JANRLZ010000544.1:0-10713 GCA_033762055.1 Saprospiraceae bacterium | reverse complement strand
AGGTTAATAAAGGCCACACTTGTCTCAAAGGACGCTACGCGTTTTCATTTTACGACCATCCCGAGCGTTTGCGCCAACCCCTGGTCAAAAAGGACGGGCAATTTGTAGAGGTTGGCTGGGACGAGGTGTACGACCTGATTGTAGAAAAAATTACATCGGCCCGCGACCAGTTCGGCCCCGATTCTATTGCCGGTATCTCCTCCTCCCGCTGCACCAATGAGGAAAACTACCTGATGCAAAAATTTATCCGCGCCGTGGTCGGCACCAACAATATTGACGGTTGCGCGCGGGTCTGCCATTCGCCTACGGCCATCGGGATGCAACGCACTTTCGGCACCGGCGCAGCCACCAACTCGGTGGAGGATTTGAAATACACCGACTGTATGATGGTAATCGGCGCCAACCCCACGGAAGGCCACCCGGTTACGGGCGCCAAGATCAAACAACAGGCGATGAAGGGCAAAACCCTGATCGTTATTGATCCAAGGGAAACCGAGATGGCGCGTTACGCGCATCACCACCTGCAATTGCGCCCCGGTACCAATATCGCCGTGCTGAACATGATGATTTACTACATCATTACAGAAGGCCTGGAAGATCAGTCATTTATCGAAAATAGAACCGAAGGTTACGAAGAACTCAAGCAAAACATCCTGGCACTCAATATTGACGAACTGGAAGCCGTCTCCGGTGTTCCGCGTGAAAAAGTACGCGCCGCCGCCCGCGCCTATGCATCGGCCAATGCCGCCATGTCTTTTCACGGACTGGGTGTAACCGAACATTATCAGGGAACTTATGCGGTGATACAGATTGCCAACCTGGCTATGCTTACCGGCAATATCGGCAAACGCGGCTGCGGTGTTAACCCGCTGCGGGGTCAAAACAATGTACAGGGCATGGCGGATATGGGAGTGCAGCCCTATCAGGGCGCCGGTTATTTCGACCTGACGCAGCCTGATATCATTGCCAAATATGAAGAATTCTACGGCGGAGTCAAGTTGCCCAGCCACATCGGCCTCACCATCCCGGAAATGTACGATGCCGCTCTGGCCGGCAAACTCAAGGTGCTTTGGGTAATGGGCGAAGACCTCGTACAATCCGATCCGAATACCAATAAGGTTATCAAAGCGCTGAATGCCGTTGATCTGTTTATTGTGCAGGAACTTTTCATGACGGAAACCGCCAAACTGGCCGATATCGTGCTGCCGGGGGCTTCTTTCCTCGAAAAAGAAGGCACCTTTACCAACGGCGAACGCCGTATCCAGCGGGTTAATCAGGTGGTCAAACCCATCGGAAATGCCAAAGTGGACGGCCAAATTATCGTGGATGTAATGAACCGGATGGGCTACCCGCAAGCGCCCTATGCCGCCCAACCGCTGCTGGAGGAAATTTCCAGGATCGTTCCTTTCTTCGCCGGTGTGCGTTGGGAAGAGCTCGGAAAATATGGCAAACAATGGCCCGTTGCACCGGATGGAAACGATACTAAAATTCTGCACACCGACAGTTTCAAACGCGGCAAAGGGCGTTTCATCTTCCGCGAATTTGTTGAAACCCGTGAAATCCTGAACAACGGCAAAGAATATCCCTACATCCTCACAACCAACCGCCTGCTCGAACACTACAACGCCGGCACCATGACCCGCCGAACCCGTAACGTACAGATTGTACACGAAGACGTGCTGCTGATTCACCCGACCGATGCCGCCCGTCACCAAATCACCGAGGGCGACTGGGTTTGTGTGGAATCGCCGCGTGGCAAAGTGGATATGAAAGCCAAACTCACGGAGGAAGTCAAGGAGGGCGTACTGAGTACCACCTTCCACTTCCCCGATATTCTGGTCAATATCGTTACTTCGGATGTGAACGATTCGGAGGCCAAATGCCCGGAATACAAGGTCGTGGCAGTTCGTATCCGCAGGGCGCGTCGGGTAGCCGACCGCCATGCGATGGCTTAGCGCAAAAACTTAATTGGCCTCTACCGTAACCAGCCACTCGCTGTCGAAAACCGCAGCGGGTGAGATTACCGGCTCATCCCAGGGGATTTGTTGGCCGTAGCGCTCTTGCATTTTCTTTTTTACAAGGTCGTGGCTTAAATCAAAACTGCTCAATTTGGCCAGCCGCCCTATTTCAATACCGGTAGCGCGTTGGTATATTTTCCAGATCAATTCGGAACAATACATCCGCTCATCCGACCATTCAAAAGTCAGGTCGTATTTTTTACCGGCGAATTGTCCGGCGATTTGTTTCATTTTTTGCAACACAGCCGGTGTCAACACCTGATCGGCATTTTTCAGCCGTTTGACGACGTATTTTCCACCGTCTCCCCGTGCAATCCACTTGCGCAGCGGCGTTTTTTTTACCGGTTGAACGGCCTCGAAAACGTAATACCTGTTGTTTTCCCGGAACACAATTCCGCAATGCGAATAAGTCGAATGCGTCGCCAGTTGAATGGCTTTGCTTTGTCCGGAAAGTGAACTTTGGAAAATCAGATCGCCGTTTTTGAACGCCGTTTGATCGGCCCGTGCACCGGATACCGCGCTGACTGATTGCAGGTTTGAACCTGACTGAAAAAGAAACCACAGCGCAATCGCCGGGAAAAGGATGCCGGAATGGTTTATCATGGTTATTTTTGAATATTACCCTGTCTGTCTACAAACAGCCAGGTATCGCTTTTCCAACTGTGATACTCGCCCTCTTTTACGGTCTGGCACTGGTTGCTGACTTTGGCTTTGCCATTTTCAAATGGAAAGGCGCAATCGAACTGCGGAGCGATAACAATTTCATAAGTGTTGGCGTCGGCATACCCGATCTTGCCGTTTTTTACTACGCGAATCAATCCTTCGGAAGGGTAGTCCGGTCCATTGTCGAAGATAAACACCTCATAGAGCGGCTGTTTTTTGGGGGTTTGAATGATCCAGCGGCCGGTTTCGGTTTGAATCATCGTAAGCGGCGTTTTGGGGGATTTGCCGGAAGACTTCTTTTGAACCACAAACTTTAAACCCGCTTCAAACCCCGGATGCAAGGGCACGCCCCAGTCGTCGAATGCCTGGTATTTGGCTGCGATCTGGCCGGCAGAGCGGGTTTCAAGCAGGGTAGCAAATGCCTGCATTTCTTTGTCAACTTCCGATCCGTTCATGTGATGCTCGGTGTTATGCAAGGTAGCCAGAAAGATTTTTCTGCCACTAAAGGCATCCGGGTAGGAAAGGACATTGTCGGCTAATACGGTGAAATCATCGTTGGTTTTTGCATACCACTGCTTGCTGGCAGCGATGTAACCGTTGAACAACTCCGGCCGGTTCAAAAAGGCGTACAATGTAAACGAGCCGGTAGCAGACAGATCATGTAAGATCCTTTGTCCATTGGTTCGGTACTTTTTTTCCATCGCAGGGATCAATTCTTTTTCCAGGCAGGATAGCAGCAGGTTGTTTGCAAGCGGATTGTTCAATCGGTCTGTTTTTCCATGGTTGTCAATGCCGATCACCAGCAATGCTGATTTGCCTTGTTGTGTTTTTTGAGACAATGCGGTGATGATTTCTACCGATTTCGGATTTTCATACAGGTAATACAGGGCTTTATAGCGTTTTTTGGGAGCATCCTGATATGCCTTGGGCAGGCACACCGTCAGCGTTATTTTTTGGTTTAGTATGTCGGAGTAAATACTATCAGTTTGTGTGAGAATATCATCTTGTTGCGCAAACATATTTCCGCACAAGAACAAAAAGGTAATCCCCGACAACAGGCGTTGGATCGTGTTGATCATAAGTGGTTATTTGTATGTGATTCCTGGATCATTCCGGATAATGCGTGCTATCCTCCTGATCGGGCAATGATGAATCGTGCCCCTGCAGTGGTTCCGTCGTCCTGTATAAACACCAGGAAATAAGCGCCCTGTGGTAAATGTCCGATGCGCAGCACGATTTCCTTGCCACCCTCGGCAACG
This sequence comes from Saprospiraceae bacterium, assembly GCA_033762055.1. Lineage (GTDB taxonomy): Bacteria > Bacteroidota > Bacteroidia > Chitinophagales > Saprospiraceae > M3007. The sequence goes on along the minus strand of JANRLZ010000544.1, from coordinate 6,773 downwards.
ATATTTTCCCGCAGTAAATCTTGTCCGACTTGGTTAAATACCACCACACTGCCACTTGTTTTTTCATTACTGGCAAAAACGACCTTCAAATTGTCATCCGCCGGGTTGGGCAATAACGCAAAGATGTTTTTGTTGGGCAGTTGCCACACCGCGCTGGTTCCAGTCGTGTCGTCCACGATGCCATTGCAGTCGTCATCCAATCCGTTAATAATTTCATCGGCATCGGGATAGATGGCGCTGTTGTTGTCATCGCAGTCGTCGGAGTTGGCCACAAATGCAGCCGGTGGCACACAAGACAGGATGCTGGAAACCGGATCGCCAAAACCGTCGCCATCCTGGTCGGCAAACCAAATTGTACCGGCATCCTCGTCAACCAGACCATCGCAATCATCATCCAGTTCGTTGCAGATTTCCGTAGCGCCGGGAAAAACCTGTCCATCGCCGTCATTGCAATCTATCGCGTTGCTCACATAGCCGTCGGGTGCGAAACAAGCTTGCGTACTATTTGCTGCATTGCCAAAACCGTCGCCATCCTGATCGGTAAAAAAGGTGGAGGGCAGGGTAGGGAACACAATGCCCCAGGCATTTAAAATGCCGGCATCTTCATACTCGTCGGCTACGGTTAAGGTCCATGTTCCATTTGGATTTTCACCATCAAAAGCAGAGAGGGGCGACAAAGGCTGGTAGTTGCCGTTGTCGGTGGGCGGGCAGGGAAAGGCGCCATATGCGGCGGGCGCCTCGTCGTCGAAGTTGATAAGCAGGTCATCCTGATCGCCGCAAACTGTTTGCAGCAATGTAATTTCAGTGCCTTGCGGACTTTTTAATCGTATCGTTAAATCCCCGATCCAGATATGTGAAACATGGAGGTTGATTACATTCAGGTCAGTGATAATTGTGACCGGACTGCTAACCGTAAGCGTGGAAGTAATGGTTTGCCCGGCAGGGATAGGGATCGGCAGGTTTTCGGCGGCCACCGGGTTTGGCAGATCGTCGGCGATGCCGCTGCAATCGTCGTCAATTCCGTTGCAGATTTCAGGGGCAAATGGATAAACTGCGCTGTTTAAATCGTCGCAATCAAGGTCGTTTGTGACGGTCGGGCCGGTGTAATTACAATCCACGTTTTCTCCCCCGAAGCCGTCTCCATCAAGATCCTGAAATATAAAAGAAGGTAAATCGCCGGAAATAACATTCGATGCAACGCCTGTCAGCGCCAATTCGCGTACCGCTGCAGGCCCGTAGGCGCTTGCAAGACTCTGGAAACCGCTTACTGTCAGATTGTCGCCGTAGGGTTGTCCGTTTTCAAAGTCATAATAGGCTTTCAAACCCGGTTCGTCGCCGGCGGGATGACAAACCATATCTTGTTTCACCTCATCAGCGCTCCGTATTACCTCCCAAATCTTGATCTCATCAAGCGCTCCCTTGAAATTGGCCCAAACCCCGTTTTTCCCTGCGCCCAATATCATATCGTTCGTATGGTCACCGGGTGGTGCAACGTGCGCGGCATACGTTTGGGTTTGAATAAAGTTTCCATTTAAGTAGAAACTTACCGAGCGATTGACGGCAGAGCGGGTAATTGCTACATGGTACCATTTTCCTGCCTGCAAATTGCCGGAGAAAATCATATCCACCGTGTTGTCGTAGCCACAGCAGTCGTCGGAGTGTTTGTATCGGATACGGTCGTTGCTCAAACCCACGATAAATTCGCGACCGTTGAAAATCAACGTTTGTTCCCCTGCTGTAACATCCGGTTTTACCCAGCAGGAAATACTCATGTCTCCGTTCAAGGTCTGCCCGTTTTGCGCAACAGCCAGGTGGTCATTTTCACCGTCGAAATGTACGCTGCGACGACAGGGGTTCGCATTCATGTCAATCGAAAGTACCTGATCGCCCGACATGCCACAACTGTTAACGGCTCTTACTTTCATAATACCGCCTGTGCTGCCTGCCGTCACGGTAATATGAGGGGTGTTTGAATTGCCGATCCAGCCTGCCGGCAACGTCCATTCGTAGCTGGTTGCGCCGGCAACGGGGGCAATGGAATAAGCCAAAGTCGAATTGGAACATACGAGCGAGCCGCCCGATATGGCAGCCGGGGTGGCCGGCGCCGAAGAAGAACAGCTTACCTCCAGCGCTGCAATAGTGGTGGTATCGCGCAGACAGGCGTTGGAGATAATGCACCGGAATTTTCGACCATCTTGTGACAAGGATGCTGAAGGAATCGTGTACACTGCTGTGTTGGCGCCGATGATGGACGAATAGGTATTGCCTCCATCGTTGCTCTCCTGCCATAAATAGGAGGTGGCGCCTCCTCCATTTGACACTTCAACAACAAACTCAACGGCACTCCCTTCAACGACCGATTGCGAAGCGGGCTGCCCTGTTATTGCAACTGCTTGTGGCGCCACTTCCAGGGTTTGTGTTGCGGTTACAACGCCGCAGGCATCTATACCCGTTACGCTGATCGTACCTGCAACGGCAGCGGGCTTTACAACAATCATGTTGTCAAAATTGGTCGCCTGCCATCCCGCCGGTGTCGTCCACGTCCACGCAACCACATTCGGATCGGGCGAAACAAAATAAGTCGTGTAGTTGTCAGCGCAAGGCGAAACGGAGCCGGAAATACTGCTCAAAGTCAGGTTTGGGCAGGAAATCGCCAGCGTAGCCGGGTCGCTGTAAATCAGGTCGCAGCCGTTGGAGATCAAACATTTGTATTGGGAGGCATGTTGCTGGGCTGAAGCGACCGTGAGGCTGTATTCCGGCTGTACAGCGCCGGCAATTTCTGTAAAGACCGCACCACCATCCGTACTGCGATACCATTGATATGACAGATTGTTGCCGGAAGCGGCCACTGTAAATGTGGCCGTTGCACCGATGGAAACGGATTGGCCGGCGGGATGATCGGCGATCGCGATATTACCATTTGCGCAATTGGGGCAATCTGTTAGGTCAAGCGTAGAAAGACTGGTATAAGCGCCATTTTGCAGCAATCCGTGGTATCCGTTGGCAGTATTGTCAATCAAGGTATTTGTGCCGGCCGAGCAGGCGCCACAATTCTGACTGCTTAACGGATAATAAGCGAGCAATCCGGGCTCATCACCAGCCAGGGTGCAGTTCATTTTTTCATTGAGTTCCATCACTGAACGCGCGAGGCTCCAGATGCGGATTTCGTCCATGCTTCCCCGGAAATTTAGGCCGCCACAAACGATATTGCCTATTCGCAGTTTGGCGGCATTGTCGAGGTTTTGATTGGAAAACACCGTTCTATCCAAAATGCCATCAACATAATACTGAAGGGTTGTTCCCTGGCGCACAAATGCAATATGATGCCAGTTTCCGTTGGCCAGCGAATTGTTCGAACCGGCTACATTCAGGTAGTCATTGCAACTGGTAGAAGTGGAAAATTCAGCTTGCAGCCGTCCGGCATTGATAAAGAAATTCCAGAAATTATCACAGTTGCAAATTGCGCGTTTGCCCATGAGCGCGCAATTGTCGTCGGTTGTCTGTACCCACATTTCTATGGTAAAATCGCCCGTGCCAAAATTGCCAAGCGTGGCATCCTGGATTTCAACCTGATCATCGGTGCCGTCCAGTTGCAGGGCATTGGCTTTTACAATCGGCGTGGCGCCGGAAATGATATTGAAGTCCGCATTTGAAATATCGAAAAAAATATTGTCTGCGGCCTCCACTTTTAGGCGGCACTGGTTGGAGCAGATTCCGTCTGGCAGCTGGATGCTCTCTTCCCCGTCGTTGGACGTACCGGCAGCCAACAGGTACGCATAGTTGTAACCGCCGTCCAGCGAAAGTCGGATGTTTACCTGCTGGCAATTGACCTTGTCGTTGTTGGTATTGGCTACTTCCCAGGCAACGGTATAACTGCTGCCTGCCTGCCAGGTAACGCAGGTGTTGGGCGCGGTCACCAGAAAAGGTCCCGCTTCGCCATCTACTTCAAAACTGACTTGCTGATGGGTAGTACCACCCGCTCCCGGATGGTTGTCGCGCACATACATCCGGTATTTGATGTTGCGGGAATAGGTAGGCAAGCGTTCATAAACCGTCGAAGTATTGGATAGCAAGTCGGAAAGTTGCGGTATGGTTCGGCGCGGCGAAGTCGAAGGGTCGAAAATTCGCGCAATGGGGACGTTACCGTCTGCCGGAGTCGGCGGGGTCTGGATGGAAATGGTCGAAGCGGTAAAATCAATATTCCGGATATTGACTTGTTCCCAGGAAAAGGTCAAATCATCACCGTCCGGGTCGTCGGCTTGTCCGACCAGTTCGAAAGGGGTGGAGATCGGAATATAAAAACCGTCGGCCGGTACGCTTGAAGTCGGAATATGGTTACCCGTTTCAAGGATTTTGTAACAGGTTCGGGCGTTGATATGATGGGTCATCTGGATTTGCGAATACACCCCGAAGTACGTACCGGCGCCGACAGGAAGAATATTGTCTATGCCGCAGATATTTGCATACGACATGATACTGGTGCCGGATCCGTATTCATTGGTGCCAAACTGTCCGTTGTTCGAAGGGCCGCAACTGGTCCAGGTATGGTCGGCGTCAAATTGATGGCCGATTTCGTGGGCAGTTACCCTTAAACTGTAGAATGCGCTGAAATTCCAGGCCTTATAGTCGCCGCAAATGGTCGGTTTACCGGCTGCACAACAGGCGCCGGTGACAAAAATAAGCCCCACGTCAAATCCTTCCTGCCCGATCAATTCGTTGATAACGGTGATGTTCTCGTTGGCGGCTTCACCGCCACCCAGGGCGGTGAATGGATCGGTGGCGCTGTTTAAAAAGATAATATTGGTTGCTGCATCGGGCAAGACAAACCGGACGGACAAGTCGCGTTCGAAGATGGTATTGAGTTGGCCAAGGAAGGCCACCAGCGCGGAAAGCGCCTGCGAGGTGGTCGTCCAGCCATAGTTTTCGGAAAGCCTGCCCGGTATGGTCATTGCCAGCCTGAATACCCGCAGCACATCGCCGGTTTCGTTCGGCCCACTCAACATTGCCCTGTTTTCATCCGCCGGCGATCGTCCGGCTCCTTCCCAAAGGCAGGTAAAAGGTGCTTGTAACGAGGGGTCGTTTTTCCCCCAATAACTGAGGTAAATTGCGTTCGAATTTTTTAAGGCTTTTCGAATAATGACTTCCTGTCCCAACTGGGGGGAACTGAAAAATGCGCCGAATTCATCGGGACTGACCGACATGCGTCCGCGTGCCAGGGGATCGTCTATCCCTTTCAGAATATACGTTTGAATCTCCGGATACCTTGCGGCCAGTTGCGGTTCCATCAGCGGGCTTTCCCGTATTTCAAATTTTTGAAAACTGCCGTCCGGCAAGGGCAGATCAACTATTGCCGATGTAAGCGGGGTATGGTTGAACTCTTTTGCGGCGGTTTTTCCCTTGTTTTGCATGGCAACGACATCAAGTTGTAGCAGCGTACCCATGTCGAATGGCGGCAGGTCGGGGCAGTTATTCACTTGCGCCAGGTTATTGTCATAAGAAACGGGCGCCCAAAGCGGGGTTTGGGCATGTAAAGAGGGTAAAAAAAACAAGGCAGTGAAGCATAATGTAATGCCGGCGACTGACTTTTTTGATAAAAAAGCAGCGACACGCAAAGCGGAACAAAGGCGGAATACTTTCATGTTGCGGGAAAGGAAAATAAGGAGATCGATATAACCCGGGCGTAGTTGTTGGGTAATTGAAAGCCCGTTATTTATGCTTGAAAAAAAGTATGAAACACGCTTGACATGGTAAATGTACGCAGATATAGATGGGATTGAAAAAAGTAAATGTCGCTAGAAAAGCACCCTTCCTGTTGATCCCCATCAGGATAGGACAAGTGACAATTATTTACCGGGGTGATTAGATGCCTGGCCTTTGAATTAACTCAAAATTAACCCTCCGAAGGCCTTCCTCCTGCCGCAGTCGCCGGAACTTTCGAAAAACATTTCATCATGCACCGGCTGTCGTTTTTTATCTGGGTTTTGTTATTGATGCAGTGCAAAGGCCGAGTTGTCGAGAGTATTAGTATAAAAGGCTCAGACACAGAAGTTAATCTGGTGTTGCAATTGGCCGAGGCTTACATGGCAACTGATCCCGGCGTATCGCTTTCCATAACGGGCGGGGGCAGTGGCACTGGCATTGCTGCTTTGATCAATGGCAAGACCGATATTGCCAATTCATCTCGTGAAATCAACCAGTATGAACGCAATCTGGCGATCGAGCGAGGTATTGTTGCCGAAGCCCATGTATTCGCTTCCGATGCATTGGCAATTATTACCCAGTATTCAGTAGGCATTGACAGTTTGACCTTTGATGATTTGGAGAAAATATTTACCGGTCAGATCAGCGACTGGTCGGCACTCGGTGGCCGCCCCGGCCCCATATCATTGTATGGCAGGCAAAGCAATTCAGGCACATTTATGTATTTTCGCGAACGGGTGTTGGGAAAAGATTTTTCACCACAATTGAAACAAATGAACGGTACAGCCCAAATCCTCGAAGCCGTTAAAAGTGATCCGGGCGGCATTGGTTATGTTGGACTGGGTTACCTGACAACGCATGACGGGCAACTAAGAGAAGGAATACGGGTGGTGCGGGTTTCAGAAAAAACAGGAGTGGCTGCCATTTCTCCGCTGGATAAAAAGATGATATTCAGTGGGTTGTATCCGCTTACGCGCCCACTATTTCACTATGTCAACGGTGCGCCGCGGGGCAGCATCCGGGCGTTTTTCGACTTTGAAAAAAGCGAGGAGGGGCAGCGCATCATTGTTGCA
>JANRLZ010000543.1:0-2481 GCA_033762055.1 Saprospiraceae bacterium | reverse complement strand
GAAACGATCCATTCGTCGGTAGTCTCGATGAAACTTTCGTAATAGTGGTTATCGACGATTCGTTCGGGCACATACATGCCAATGGCACTCAGTCGGGCGTTCGACATAAATATAAAACCGGGAGCATCCGCCGGTTCGGGTGTTAGCAAGGGTAAACGGGCGGGAGTAGCCCTGAGGAATGATTTGATTGGAAAGAGTGGTTTCTCGCAGGTGTGTACCCGGAACAAAATTAGGCAACAAAAAGAAGGCCCGGATATTTATTTTGAACAAATAATACATTCAAGTAATAATCAACAGAAGCGCGCAATAATCCAATAATTGATTCGCCGGCCATCTCTTTGTAAAAATAATGTTTTGATTTGTGAAAGCAGCACGCTCAGGTTCTGCCGGCATATTTCTGCCTGTTCAGTCATTTAAACGCCCTATTCGTCCGCTCCGGTTGTGGGTTCGATCTCACTTCGAATGTCTTCCGACATCTTCCGATACAAGGATTGCCATTGCGGATGCCGGGCAAGTAATGCAAGATGTCGCTGCATGGTATCGGTATCGCCGCGCAAAGCCGGGCCGGTTTGCATACGCGCAGGGGAATCGGCAATCGCTTTTTGCAGCGTTTCTTCCATCAGCGGGTGCAGCATTTCAAAAGGCAGGTCGTGTTCGTCGAGCAATTTTTCAGCGATGGCAAAACAGTGGTTGGTAAAATTATTGGCAAAAACCGCGGCAACGTGCAGCATGGCGCGCTGACTGTCATTGACCTGGTACACCAGATTGCCGATCACCTTGGCCGTCTTTTTCAAAAACAAAATATCGGCAGGGTCGGCAGCATCTACGCAAAAAGGAATTTTGGACCACACCGGCATTCTTTCCTTTGAAAAAGACTGCAAAGGGTAAAATACGCCGTAGCGCTTGAAAAACGGCGCCAGCACCGTACCGGGTGTTGCGCCGGAAGTATGCGTAGCCAAAACCTCCGGCATCGAGGCCGATAATGCCTCGCCTACCGCGGCAATAGCATCGTCGCGCACGGCAATCAGCAGCCAGTCGGCATCAGCCGGCGCCTCGGCCCAGTCGTCCGACCAATCGGAGCCCAGCGCCTGCGCCAGTTCGCGGGCATGAGCAGCCGTACGGCTCACTACGTGCGCCACAGGCATGCCTTTTCCTTTCAGGCGGCGGCCCAGGTGCCAGGCGATCCGGCCCGCGCCGGCGATAACGATTTTTGGCAAAGGAGAATGCATTTTTGATGAGGATTCGAGGATGCGAGGATTTGAGTATTTGAGGAAAAGGGTTGTTGCTGCTTGTAGCTTTGGGTGAATTGGCGGTGAATTGGTGAATTAGGGTGTGTCTGAAAAATACTTTTTGAGCAAAATACGAGCGAACGCAAGTTGAACCAAGGCAAGAAAGGATTCAGCTAGTTTCTCAAAACGAGTAGCAAAACGACGGCATTCTTTCAGGCGGTTTATCAAGCGTTCGATCACATTACGTTGTTTATAAGTCAGTTCATTGAATCTATGATGTGGGCCTTTTTGGCGTCTTTTGTGGCCTTTTGGCAGTTTTATCTCTGGAATCAGTGCTTTTATGCCACGACTTCGGAGGTATTTGCGAACAGGTTTTCCGGTGTAAGCTTTGTCGGCAACCACTTCTTTGGGACGACTACGGTAGCCGCTTGCAGTGGGGATCAAGACGTTTTCCAGCGCTATTGAGAGTTGGGGAGCGTCATGTCGTTGCCCACCTGTCAGTACAGCACCTAAAGGATTACCCAAGCGGTCACAAACCAAGTGGATTTTGCAAGTAAAACCGCCACGTGAACGACCTAAGGCTTGTTCCCCGGCTTTTTTTTAGCGCCGGCTGCGGATTTAGAGGCCTTTACGGTTGTCGAGTCTACTTCCCACAAATCCCAATCAATCAGACCGTCTTCATTGAGTTTGAGGTGCAATAAGGCCAAAATCTGTTCAAAAAGCCCACTTCGCTGCCATTCCCGAAAACGATGATAAACGGTTTTCCACGACCCGAAGCGTTCTGGCAGGTCTCGCCAGGCTGCCCCAGAACATAAAATCCACATGATGCCATTCAATATGTGTCGTGGAGAGTGCCCAGGGCGACCTTTTCCACGTCGTTCAGGAAACAATTCTTTAATCGCAGCCCATTGATTATCATGCAATTCGTACCTTTTCATTCACGAAAAATACGAACTCTTTTTTAACAATCCGATTTTTCAGACACACCCTAATTGGTTTGGTACTTTCTCAAGAAGTAAAACTGAACAACATCATTACAACATGTCATTCAATCTATTCAGTGCCAAACAAGGGGCTTTAATAATTTTAGCCTCTTCAGTAGTCTTATTCTTTTCACTTGCAGTATTTAACAATTTAACAGCTGTACAAAAGATAGCATAGCGGATCAACCCAATTCGAAAAACGCGCCAAATCAAAATATTTCAGGCACCAGGGATGGCGAAGGTTCAGGAAATACCAGCTATTACACTTA
>JANRLZ010000542.1:0-8633 GCA_033762055.1 Saprospiraceae bacterium | reverse complement strand
TGCTCCAGCGTGTCGAAGAGTTCAGTGGCATGAGCATCCTTGCTTCCAACTTCAAATCCAACATGGACGACGCCTTTACCCGGCGCTTCCAAACCATGGTGTACTTCGCAATGCCCAAACCGGAGGAGCGACTGGTATTATGGCAAAAAACATTTCCCAAAGCCGTTCAATTAGACACGGCAGTAGATCTGAAACAAATCGCCGCCCGCTACGAACTCACCGGATCCAATATCGTCAACATCGTTCATTACTGCTGTTTGCAAGCCCTGGCAGCCAAAACCCACCTCATTACATCCGAAATATTAAATAATGGTATCCAACGCGAATTTGTAAAAGAAAACAAGGTAATTTAGCCACTCATTTCCAACACCTAAACCTCCCATAAACCCCCATAAACCCTTCACCAACTCTGCCCTAACAATGCTTGCCATTCTCAGCATCATCATCGGCCTTGTCTTCGTCCTCCTGCTTTTCAGCATGCTCACTTCGGCGGTCGTGGAGGTCTTTCACGCATTTTTTTCCACCCGCGGCAAACACCTGCGCGATACCCTGGAAATCATGCTCGGTAAGGAAATGTGTGATAAGTTTTACGAGCACTCCTACTTCCGGCAACTTTCTTCCGCCACCAAACCCAAATCGGGACTAAAACTGCCGATCTGGATAGATAAAGGCACTTTCAGCAGCGTACTGGCCGACATTCTGACGCCGCGCAACAGCAGCCTCAGCGTGCCGGAACGCATCAACCTGGTGGAAAACGCCGATTTGCGCAAGGTGCTCGACTTTCTCTGGCGCCAGGCCAACGGAGATCTGAAAGCATTTCAGGATAAAGTGGAAAACTGGTTCGATGAAGTCATGGAACGCGCCAAAGACTGGTTTGGCGATGCCACCAAATGGCGCCTGTTTTATATCGGCCTGGTACTGGCCGGCATCCTGAACGCCGACACCCTTCAAATCTATAAAAGCCTTTCCACCAACGCCGCCCTGCGCGACGAATTGGTGAAAGATGCCGAAACCTTTGCCTCGGGCCGCGATGCCGTTCCCGCCGGGCCGGATACAACCAAAACATTTGATCAGGCAAAAACCGATTATACTGCCATACAGCAGCTTTATGTGCAAACTGTCCAATCACCCCTCGGATTGGGATGGGGCGCCGCCAATCCGATGCCAACCAATGCGTGGGACTGGCTCATCAAATTGATGGGTTGGATCATCACCGGGATCGCAGTTACCCTGGGCGCGCCGTTCTGGTTCGATCTGTTGAAAAAAATGTTGTCGTTAAAAGGCGTCGTCGGAGGTAACGCCGCCGGAGGTGGCGGTAATAATAACAATAACAGCGGCCTCGAAAGTTTTGGCGGCGGTCAACCTGTGCCGGTATTCGGTATGAAATCAGCCGGCTCCGATCGCTCCGATGCTCCGGTGGGTTGATGTTATACGTTTCAATTCTCAAACCTGAACGCCATGAAAATCAGATTCCGAAAAGACACCAATATTCGCAGCGATCATCAAAATACCGATAAATCGCCTTTGGGGAAAGTGTTTGCCAATACCGTGATCGAGGTAGAAGATGAACCTTATGAAGGTAAACAGTTGGAGGGCGATAATCGCTGGTGGCGCGACAAAAACGGCTGGTATTACTGGGCCGGCGAAACCGAACGGGTGATCGAAAACACCCCGCTGATTCGTTTGGACAAAGCGCCGGTTCCATTGCCCGAAGCGCCCCGATCGGAGCCTCCACCGCGTCCCCCGATGCCCGCAATTCTGCCCCAGGCATTGCCCGTGCCCGATGAACCGGTAACGGAAAACATACCCGAAGGTGAATGGCGATCCTTAGAATTGACCGATCTCGATGATGACGAACCGGAAATAGCTCCGGTGAGAAGCGTGGCCGCCCTCCCTCCGGTGACACTTGTTGTAGAACGCGCTCCACTTGCCCCTCCGCTTGCCCCTCAACTGAGCAGCCCGCGTGCGCAACGCCTGAACTGGGGACTGGAAACCGGCCGTATCCCAGCGCAATGGTGGCAGGAACAACGACTGAGCGGGCGGGGCGTCCGGCTGGCCATCCTGAGTACGGGCGCTGATGTGCAACACCCCGATCTGGCGGCATTGAAGCCGGAAAATTTACAGGATTTTACCGGTCAAAGCGCCCCGGCAGATACCCACGGCGTTGGAAGCCAGGCGGCTATCGTAGCAGCCGGAGCCGGAGAAATTGCCTATGGCGTAGCCCCGGAGGCCGAATTGCTGATCGGTAAAATCGGTGTGACTCCCAACGCCGTTAAAGTGGAATATTTAATCGAAGCCCTGGAGTGGGTAATCCGGCAAAAAGCCGACGTGGCAGCCCTGTTGGTGGATTTTATTGCATTGCCCGACAATCAAAAAGAACAACTTAATGCCGTTGTTGCCCGGGCGCTGGATGCCGGCATAGTACTGCTGGCGCCGGTCGGCAACTCAAACGAACGAAAGCCGGAAGACCGTTTTCCTGCAGCATTGGAAGGCGTAATTTCCGTCGGCTCACATCACGCCTTTAATCGCCGATCCGACTTTTCCGCCAGAAGTTATCAGCTCGATCTGCTCGCGCCGGGCGAAGGGCTGACGACCTCCGGCCTGCAACACGAACAGAGCGCCAATCTCAAAGACACGGCCATTGCCACCGCCTTTACCGCCGGATTTGTCGCCTTGATCAAACAATGGGAAAAACAACACGGTTTGGCTGCAACCCACGATGATATCAAGGCGCTATTGTGCGAATCGGCTCATTACGAAGGTATCAACAAAGGCAGTGATACCGAATCGGGCCACGGTTTGTTGAATCCGCCCGCCGTCTTGGCCCGTTTGATATAGAATTGAGCAAAATAATCCTGTTAAATCCAGGTGGTTGTATGCTGTCAAATTGCTGAAATTACATTATGGTCGGCGCCAATGTGGTTATGAAAATGGATGGTGATAACAATTTGACAGTCAATAATATCAACCTGATAAACTTTCATAAACCCTATCAACTGACTATAATCACTGTTTATGTTCCAGCTCCTCCAACAAATCATAGATGCCGGTCGAAACGTTAGTACCGACGAGTTGAACCAGGTCGCCAACCGGCCGGCAGCCATTGATCTGCAAACCCGTTTGTGTGATCTCGGCATTCTCGACCCGGAAATTGGTGGAAGCATTACACAGCCATTTGGCCCGACCGGCAAGGGCGATGGTATCATTGGCGCCAACAGCCGGGCAGCCATCCTCGAATTTTGCCGGCTCGCTTCCCTTCCTTACATGGAAAAACAACTCACGCCGCAAATTCTCGGCGCCTTGCTGGCCGCTACTCCCGAAACTTTTTTGCCCGTTGAATGGGGCGACGCCTCCGACGATACGCCTTCCACCCGTTTGGCCAAACGCATCCTCCGATATATGCGCAGCAAAGGATACTGGATAGCCCGCAGTCCGCGCATGCGCAACATCGTTTATGTGGAAGGGGCTAATGTTGACGGCAGCCCGAATGCCGACCTGGCCAATCAGTGGAACGACCGGCGTATTGTATTCCGTATCAGCGCCGGCGGACGACCCCAGATGCTGGTCAATGACCAGGCAACGACCGAGCCCGGCAGCCACTACACCTGGAATCCGATGCATCCGCGCGGCGCGGCGCGCATTGCATTTGGCCAGTACAAAGCCTGGGCGGTGGGCTTGCACCGGGGCTTGCAGCCTGCCCTGGTGCAACGTGAAAAAGTACGCCTGCACCGCGACCTCAACAAAGACGGGTTCAGAAGCAAAAACGACCCGATTGATATCGGTAAAACCTTTGGTATCAACCAGCATTCCACCCGTCCCGGCGCAGCCCCCGAATTCGGGGATTCTTACAGCGCCGGCTGTCTGGTCGGGCGGCGCTGGGCCTGGCATTTGTCGTTTCTTGATAGGGTGAAGCAAGACGAACGTTACCGGCAGAACCGGGGCTACCTGTTTATCAGTACCATCATTTCGGGCGATGATCTGGCCAGGGAGGAGCCCTTGTAGGACAATCGGGAACTTACTTGCGCTGGATTTGTTTGGGGGCGGTAATTTTGTCCCGCGTAACCATCGCTATCCTTTTTTATGACTTTTGAGCCGAAAGATGTATTCCGCAAATTAGAGTTTGATAAAGTGCTCGATTTGTTGGAGAAAGAAGCACTTACTCCCATGGCGGCGGAAAGACTCCGCTCCCTGACACCGGTTACCCGTTTTGCCGATATAGATCAGCGTTTGCGTGAAGCCCGTGAATTCAAACTTATCCTGGAAAAAAACGACCGCTTTCCGCTGGCCACTTTTCCGGATATTCTTTCCGACATGAAAATGCTGGAAATTGACGGGTTTACCTTGCAAGCCGAGGCATTTCAGGGTATTCTGCGGGTTCTGGTGCAAATGCGCGATGTGTTCAGGTTTTTCGCCGCAGGCGCAAAAAAGGAAATCTATCCCAAATTGTACGAGGTGCTGCGAACGACCTCCAACGACGAATCGCTGATGAAATCCATTACGGCGGTTTTCGATGAAAAAGGAGAAATCCGCCCGGATGCTTCGCCTGAATTGCAGCGCATTCGCCGCGAAATGATGCACAAAGTGCGCGAACTCGACGGTCGTTTCCGTCAGATTATCCAGGAGTGCCGCGCCAAGGGCTGGTTGTCCGATTCCCCCGAATCGTTCCGCAACGGTCGCCGGGTGCTTTCCGTGCCGGCCGAGCACAAGCGAAAAATTCGCGGTATCATCCACGATGAATCCGATACCGGTCGCACGGCCTTTATCGAACCGGAAGCGGTAATTGAAATCAACAACGACATTTTCGACCTCGAACACGAAGAACGGCGCGAAATATTCCGCATCCTGCGCGATCTGAGCGAAACATTCCGGCCTTACATTCCGCTCCTTCGACAGTATGCCGAAGTGCTGGTACGTTACGACGAGATACGCGCCAAGGCTGCTTTGGCACTTTCCATGCGTGCCGGTATGCCGATTTTAAAGGAAAAACCCGTTATCTCCATTCGGAAAGGGTATCATCCGCTTTTATACCTGAAAAACAAACAAAGCGGACGAAAAACCGTCCCCTTCGAATTGCGGTTGCATGCCGAAAATCATATCCTGATTCTTTCCGGGCCGAACGCCGGCGGCAAATCCGTCGCAATGAAATCGGTGGGACTGATGCAAATCATGGTGCAGAGCGGTTTGCTGGTTCCGGTGCATGAATTGAGTGAATTCGGTATTTTTAAACAGGTCTTTGCCGACATTGGCGACCAGCAGAGCCTCGACGACGATCTTTCCACTTATTCGTCCCGTTTGCAAAATGCACGGGCGTTTCTGGCAAAAGCGAACCCCGAAACCCTGGTGTTGATAGATGAAATGGGCAGTGGCACCGACCCCAAGCCCGGGGGCGCCATTGCAGAAGCCATTTTACGGCAGTTGCATCGAAAAGGCGTTTATGCGGTGATCACCACCCACTATTCCAACCTGAAAGTGTATGCATTCCGTAATCCGGGCATCCTGAACGGCAATATGCATTTTGACAAGGATACGCTTTCTCCCACCTATGAATTGCGTGTCGGCCGTCCCGGTAGCAGTTATGCCTTCGAAATTGCCGAAAAAAGCGGCCTGCCCCGTGATTTGATCAGTTATGCCCGCAACCGCACCGGCCCGGAAACAGCCGTTGACGATATCCTTATCGAATTGCAACGCGAAAAACAGGAACTGGAGGAAAAACTCCGGGAGGTGACGGACAAGGAACAATCGCTCGAGCGGCTGATAAAAACCTACGACAGCCTGCACCAGGATCTGGAGGTAAAACGCAAACGACTGAAACTGGATCAGAAGGAGCATGAATTGCGTTTGAGCGCCAATACCAACCGCGAGGTGGAAAAACTGATACGCGAACTCAAAGGCGAGAAAAACCTGGAAAAAGCCCAGGAAATCGCACAAAAACTCCGTCAGGATCGCTCGGAAAAAGCCCGTCAGGTAGATGAAGTGAATGAGGAAGTTGTAAAACTGGAGCAAAAATCCAGTGCAAGCACCCTGACACGCCCTGTCGCCGTAGGCGATTTTGTGCGCCTGCGCGCAGGAGGAACAACCGGACAGGTGGAAGAAATTAAAGGACAAAAAGCGACGATCGTGATGGGCGGATTGCGTGTGCAGGCGGCCCTGCGTGACCTGTTGCCGGCCGCCGAACCCCTGGTGCAGCCTTCCAGTGCCAACGCCGCCGATGTGCAACAAGTGGCTGCTTTCGATGCCAAAGTGGACATCCGGGGCATGGGCAAGGACGAGGCTTTGCTGGTGCTCGAAAAATTTGTGGACAATGCTTTGCTGACAAGCGCAAACACCATACAAATCCTGCATCGAAAAGTAACAGGCGTTTTACGCAAAGTGGTGAAAC
The DNA here is from genome assembly GCA_033762055.1 of Saprospiraceae bacterium. GTDB lineage: Bacteria > Bacteroidota > Bacteroidia > Chitinophagales > Saprospiraceae > M3007. The sequence goes on along the minus strand of JANRLZ010000542.1, from coordinate 2,254 downwards.
AGAAGATGCGCGAGTACGGCGGCAACATTGCCCGATCCTATCATCCCGAAGACGGCGGTGGCGACGGGGTGACGGTCGTCGAACTGGCCTGATTTTTTTGTCAAATAACTTGCATTTAAAAAACTTGGCATACTTTTGACCCCGAACAGGGTACCTCAACAAACAACCTGACTCCGCATCGGATTTCTCTCAATACTTTTTCATTTTAATCCGCCCTATTTTTAAGTATGGCAAAACCGGCAGATTCGCTGAATGGCGAGCCGCCGGTTTTTGTTTTTTATATTTGGGGCAAATACTACCTTTATATGCTTGCGCGGCATTGTTTAATGCCGCTGCAAAAATTGCCTTACCAGTCAAAAAAAGGGTATTTTTTCTCCCTCAAAGCCTCTCACCGCAACAAGTCTAATATTGTAGCCGACGAAAGCGTGGATTTTGCAATCGAACAGTTTCTGCGTGAACAAGGACTGCCTGTTTTTGCCATTGCAGAACAGTCTCCATCCATTACCGATAATGAAGTGTTGAAACGGCGATGGAAATGCAGGCAATACTGATAACTGAAGACAAAGACTTTGGGGAGCTGGTGTTCAGGATGAAACTACCTTATTATGGAATTATTCTTTTGCGTTTGTCAGGGGTGCTTCCTTCAGAAAAAAGCCGTTTGGCCGGTGGTGTGATATTAAAACATCAAATAGATTTAATCGGTGCTTTTTCAGTGTTTGATGGAGTAAAACTCAGAATAAGAAAGCCGTAGAAGAATTATTTTTGATGTTCTAAAACCTGTATTGCGCACCAGCCCGCAGGTACAGGGCATCGAAAGAGGGGGTGTTGACCGAAAAATCCTTAGAATAATCGGCAGATACCACAAAGGTCCAGTCGGTGATACTTTTTTCCAGACCCAACCCGAGCCGCCATTGATTTTGATGCCACCGGGCATCGAATTTTTCAGCGGTATATTCATGCCGGGGTGGTTCGCCCGGGCCGGGCGGATTAACTTTTTCAAATTTAAAGGTAACCAGTGTTGGCGCAACACGCACCCAGGTATGCGACAGGCGCAAGGAGGGTTTTACCCAAAAATTGAACGGCAATTCATAGCGCAAACCCAGTGACAACTGTTGTTGCCTCGGCGCGCTTTCTACCAGAATCAGTTTGGGTGGCGGCGGTGGTCCGCCCGGGCCGGGAGGCGGCCCAGGCGGTTTTGGGATGGTGTCGTGCCGGTGATGGAACCTTGGAACCAACTCCGTGGTGGATACTTCCTGTTGCAACCAGTCAATACCGGCTGTGGCCCAAAGCGAACGGAAAACCCGCGCTTCGAAATGGAACCCTTGTCCACGCAAGGCGCTCACTCCGGCTTGTACAGGCATCACCAGTCCGATAGTGGCTTGCGCTCCAACCCGAAAACGCACTGTTTCCCTCTGAACAGGCCGCGTGGCCGCCGGCGGTGCAAGCGTGGGGTCGGTTTGTACCACAGCATTGTTCATCGCAGTCGTATCGGTTGTATCCACTCCTGTGTTCGATGAGTCAGCCATTGTCTGGCTCGATTGAGCCAATAAGTTGGCGGTGGGTGAGGCGGGTGTTTCGAGGCCGGATCCTTGAGTGATAACAGTTTCGGATGCTGCTGCATCAGGGCGTATCGCCACGGCTGTGGACGCGCCGGCCGGGGGCAAATTCGGTAGAACTGGCGTTTTTGTGCCACCAAGTTTGGTTTTTACAGGCAAAGAAGCCGGAGTCCGGACAGTTGCTGATGCGACAGGAGGCTTTAAGCCGGTATGGAGGTCGGAAGGAGCAGGAACGTAGGAGAGCGGGAGTTTACCGGAAGGTTTTAATTCCTGTTGTAAGGTTGCAATCGTGTTGCGAAGCGCCTGATTTTCACGTCGGTTTTCCAGGTTTTTCCACAGCAGCACACCGGCAGAGAGGATGGCGATGACGGCGGCGGCCTGCCACCAGCGCAAGGCGCCCGAAGGCGATTGAGCCATGCCGGCATCATAGGCGTCGAGGCGTTTGGATAAGTGTTTCCAGTTTTTGGAACGTTTCGGGAAGGAGGCTTCCTCCTCGAGTCGCTCGGCAAAAAAATCGTCAGGATCGCGCATGGTGGTTGGTAGGGAGGTATATAAAGTTTAGAGGTGCTGTGTTAAAAACCAAACCTTTGACCAAGAATTAAGAATAAATCTGAGGTCAAAATCAAAAAAGTTCATTGACATCAAAAAGTAGTAAATTTGCCTACTTAAGCAGGTCGATCACTCGACCATGCAGCGTA
>JANRLZ010000541.1:0-4820 GCA_033762055.1 Saprospiraceae bacterium | reverse complement strand
CACCTATTATTTGTTTGGCGCAGGCAGCGGCATTACTCCCCTGATGTCTATTCTGAAAACCATCCTGGAATCGGAGCCTATGAGCGCCATTTTCCTGCTTTATGGCAGCAGGAATGAGGAAAACATCATTTTCCGCGACGCGCTCGATCAACTTTCTGCCCGATATGCCGGTCAATTGCACGTAGAGCACATACTCAGTCAGCCCGGCAAGGAAAAAGCGGGAGGTATCTTCAGTGTTTTCAAAAAAAGCACCATTAACTGGCAAGGAAAAACCGGCCGGATTACCGGGCGAAGTGTCAATATTTTTTTGGATGAAAATATGGCGCACGGCCCTGAAACCGATTGCCTCTATTTTATTTGTGGCCCCGGCGACATGGCCGATTCAATCAAAGCGACCCTTACCGGTCGAGGTATTTCGGCCAAACAAATACACACCGAACATTTTGTGAATGCCTCGCATGTGCCGGGCGAATTTGCCGAAAACGGCGCGGCAGGAGGAAATCGCCTCATCGCCCATCTCAACGGGGAACGCATCGAATTGCCGATTCCTGAAAACGCGACTATTCTCGATGTGATGGTAAAAGCCAAACACGATCCGCCTTATTCCTGCACAGCCGGCGCCTGCTCTACCTGTATGGCCAAACTGATCAGTGGAAAAGTCAGAATGGATGCCTGCTACGCGCTCGACGACGACGAAGTCAAGGCCGGCTACATTCTCACCTGTCAGTCGCACCCCGAAACGCCGGTAGTGGAGATTACCTACGATATGTAACCGCTATGCTGCGTTGTTTTTGCGGCGAATTTTGATCTGAATCGCTTTTTCAACCGGTTTTTCTGCTACAAGTACCAGGTAGCCGCCACCGCCCGCGCCGCTCAGTTTCCAGCCAAGCGCCTGCTTCCGGTATTGCTCAATCATATTGAAAATACCTTCGTCGGCCATATTTGGAAACATGGCAATCTGAGCCTCAAAGGACTCGCGGAAATATCTCCCGAAGTCATGCAGGTTTTTTTGCAAAACAGCCTCCCAGCAGCCATTGGCGGCTTCGGACAGCGCCCGGGCGCCGGCGGCATCTATGCGGGTATCCGATAAAACGCTGTAATCATGTGTGCGCGGGCCGAGTGTGACCAGATACAGGTGGCTTTCCAGCCATTCGAAGATGGCTTCGTCGTGTACGCTCTCCACTTTTTCCGGCCAGAAGTCGCCGTTGTAATCTGCCCGGTTGAGGCCCGGAAAAACGATTCCGATGGCGTCTTGCGAACCGGCTATCTCGGTGGTTCCGGGTGGATTTTCAAAGGCAAACAACATTTTTGCCAACGTTGCCGGGTCGCCGGGCGGCAGGGCAGTTTGCCATAGTTCGATGGCTTTTTTACGCGTACTGGTGGCCATCCCGCTGCGATGGTTAAAATCGTAAGTAGGTTCGATACTGATGGTCAGTACCGGACCGGGGAAAAATCGGCTCACCCAGGGCTGATCGAGCCAGCCACCCGCCAGGTCAATACGATAGGGGATGATACACTCGGCGCGCAGGGCCGTGGTGCTTCGTGCCGGCAGGTTTTCGGCGGGAAGACGGCGCGCCACCACATAGCGAATCCCGCGTTCAAGGCACAGGGTTTCTTTTGCCGGCGTGTGACCGTCTTCGTTAACAAAAAACACATCGGGGCGAATTTCATCCAGCTCTGCCAAAAAATCAAGGATGCCGGCCCCGCGGTTGATGTGTACTTGTGCCACGCAGGACAATGCCGAAAGCATAAATTTTCTTTCGGCTTGCGGGTTTACCGGGCGGCGGCCTTTCAACCCCTGTACGGTTTCATCAGAACCGATACAGACGTGCAGTTCGCCCCATTGGGCCGCTTCCTGTAAAAAGGCGACATGGCCGCTGTGTAACAGATCGAAGCAGCCGGTTACCATTACTTTCATATCAAATTGCCGGCGGGTTTTGTTCAAATTTAGCAATGAATGCGGCGCAAGCAGCATCCAGCATCTGGAATACCGCTTCAAAACCATCATCGTCGTAGTAGGGGTCGGGCACCGAGCGACTTTCTCCGGGGTGGGTTTGTTCGAGGATGAGCGCAACCCTGTTGCGCTGTTCATCATTGGCCGCGAGACGCAGCACATCACGCAGATTTTGGGTGTCCATGACAAATATTTTGTCAAACCTTTCAAAGTCAGGGCGCTGGATTTGTCGCGCGCGCTGATCGGTAATATCTATGCCATAGCGCCGGGCTGTGGCTACCGATCGGTGGTCGGGCATTTCCCCCGCGTGCCAGTGGCCGGTTCCGGCACTGTCGACCGTCCAGACAAGTCCCGATTCTCGGGCTTTTTGCTTCATAATACCTTCTGCGAGGGGGCTGCGGCAAATATTGCCGAGGCACACCATGAGTATTTTCATACGCTTGTTTTTTTGTTTGCTGTCATTTTGGCGCTTGTTTTGCAACAATAGTGCCAATATGACAGTTAGTTTTGTCAAAAAACGGGTCAAAAATGCGGCTTTTTCTGATTGGTATGCCAATTGAACAGAGGGCGACTATCAACGATTGCAGGTTTTGCATTAATCGTTGAAAAAATTCAACTCAACATTCACCATCAAAATTTTGTAAAAAAATGACAAGCATAGTTAAAGTTCAGCCGTTTCCCGCAACTAAATTCTTCACCAACGGTTTCTTTGACGAGTTCTTCAACCGTGGCTTGGGAGAATTCATCGGCAATGACGTACAACTGAGCCATCCTGCCGTAAATGTAACGGAGACGGATCATGCCTTCAAAGTTGAACTGGCTGCTCCGGGATTTGAAAAACAACATTTTTCACTGAATGTCGAAAACGGTCACCTGACGGTTACGGCAAAACGTGAAGAAAAAACGGAAGAAGGCGATGCTGCAAAAGGTCGTTTCCTGCGCCGCGAATTTCGCTACGAATCATTCAAACGTTCATTCAAATTGCCGAATACAGTGAACCAAGATTCCATTTCGGCTGTTTATGAAAATGGAATTCTGAACATCGAACTTCCAAAAAAAGAAGAGGCGAAGCCGCTGACAAAAACTATTGAGATCGGTTAAACCTCTTTGCACTTCATGCGTTTTCATAAGGTTAGTTAATAGGGTTTTAGGTGTTTTCATGGAGCCGGGGCAGCAATGTCTCGGCTCTTTTTTATTGCTGCTATCCCTGACTATGCCGCTTGTTATTCGAATTCTGCTGTAATTTTCGGCAAAAACACCATGTCGCTTTACCAGCAGATCCAGGAAGCCGTTGCCTTTCTCCGACTCAAAACTGACTTTCAGCCGCGCAGCGGCATCATACTTGGCACCGGTCTGGGCAACCTGACCGACGACCTCCAGGTTGAAGCCGCCGTTGCCTATGCCGATATTCCGCACTTTGCCCGGAGTACCGTGGAAAGCCATCAGGGTAAATTGATTTTCGGTCGTCTGGGGCCGCACCCGGTGGTGGTCATGGCCGGTCGGTTTCACTGGTACGAAGGCTGGTCAATGGAGCAGGTTACGTTCCCTGTAAGGGTACTGCAAGCCCTTGGGATCGAGCGCATTATTATCACCAATGTGTCGGGCGGCGTTAATCCGCACCTGCGCGCGGGTGATTTGGTGGTGGTACGCGATCATATTAATTTGTTGCCCGACAACCCCTTGCGCGGCCCCAACGACGAGCGTCTCGGCCCGCGCTTCCCCGATATGCTGCACACTTACGACCCTGAACTGCGGAAGCAAGTACTGGAACTGGCCCAAAAACACGGTATCCGGGCCCTGGAAGGAGTCTATTCGGCGCTTTCGGGGCCCAACCTCGAAACCCCGGCCGAATACGATCTGTTGCACCGCCTGGGAAGCGACTGCACCGGCATGTCTTCCATTCCGGAAGTCTTGGTGGCCCGGCACGGCGGCTTGCCGGTTTTGATGATTTCGTTGGTCAGCAATGTATCCTACCCGCTTTCTGCTATCCGCGTTACTACCCTGGAAGATGTAATTGCAACCGCCCGGGAAGCAGAACCCAAGATGCGTTTTTTGATTCGCGAATTGCTTGCCTACCTTTGAGCCGTCATGGCGCATTCCGGCGCTTTATTTTTTAATTACGGGAAAGGGTTTCAACCGTTTTCCCAAGGGCATAATTCATCAAAATGGTCAAAATTCTCGCCAACGACGGCATCCATCCCGACGGTCTTTTGCTTCTTGAAGAAGCCAATTATCAGGTTGACACAGATAAAGTTGCACAAGATGCACTCCCGCAACGCATCGGTGAATACGATGTACTGATTGTCCGTAGTGCTACCAAGGTGAATAAGGCGGTGATTGACGGTGGAAAAAACCTGAAAATCATTGCCCGCGGTGGTGTAGGGCTTGATAATATTGACGTCGAATACGCCCAAAGCAAAGGGATTCAGGTTTTTAACACACCCCAGGCATCGTCGCGCGCAGTAGCCGAGCTGGCGGTCGCACACCTCTTTACGCTCGCCCGCATGCTGCAACGCAGCAACCGCGAACTGGCCGGCGGCGGCGATTTCAAGCAATTGAAAAAAGAATTTGAATCGGGTTTCCAAATTAAGGGTAAAACCCTCGGCATCATCGGTTTCGGCCGCATCGGCCAGGAATTGGCGCGTATTGCACTCGGCCTGGGTATGAAGGTGCGCGCACACGACCCTTATGTCAATGATGCCGAAATCGGCATTCAACTGGGCGATTACCAGGATCTGAAATTATGCGTCAAGATCAGTACCGAATCATTTGAAAAGGTGCTGCGCGAATCGGATATTCTGAGCTTTCATATCCCCGGCGCCGGCAACCCGTTAATTGGCGCGCGCGAATTGGGACTTGTTAAACA
>JANRLZ010000540.1:0-1552 GCA_033762055.1 Saprospiraceae bacterium | reverse complement strand
GTCGTAGGGCGCCAAATCATAACTTCCGTACACCGATCGTATCCCGAGGCCCAAGGGTTGGAACATCGCTTCAAAATCGGAAAGCGTAAAAAGCCTGACTCTTTCCCTGTAGGCGAAGTGTCGCCCGCCAGTGATAAATTCGATGGTTTTGTACACATGGCCGTTTCGGACCGATTTTCGAATATCGAAAGGAATGGCGTCTACAACTTTATGTTCATGCCGTACCAGGGTTTGCTTCACCCATTCCGCATTGAAAAAATCGAGCAGGAACAAGCCGCCGGGTTTGAGATTATGGCATACATTTTTGAGCGTTCGAATGTGATCCCTTTCGTGCTGAAAGTACCCGAAACTCGTAAAAAAATTGACCACCGCATCGAAGTAGTTGATTCGAAATGGCAGACGCATGTCGTGTTGGTAGAAATGCAGGCGCTCGTGCTCAAACTGTCGTGCAAAACCTATGCTTGAAGCAGATATATCGAGCCCCGTAACGTCGAAGCCCTGCTCTGCCAGGTATCTGGCATGGCGTCCTTTGCCGCAGGCCAGATCGAGCACTCTTGCCCCGGGCGGCAACTCGAGCGCCCGCAACAAGTTGTCGAGCACCCGGCGGGCTTCATTTTCATCCCGGTTTTTGTACAAAGTGTGGTAATAAGGCGAGTCGAACCACTCGGCAAACCATTCGCGTTTCATGATCCGCAAAGAAAACCAGATTTTGCCGCAAGCCGTATACAGGAATTGCATCCCTGGGAAAAAGGTGGTCCACTCCTTCGTTCTCCGTATGGAGCATCTACCTTTGCCGGGTCATGAACATTCTACTCGTCGCAGCAACTCCATTTGAAATAGCAGGCGCCGTACAATGGCTGGAGCAAAACGGCCGGATGGGCGAAGATGGTGTATTTTCGTATAAAAATCTGACAATCAGGGTTTTGATCACAGGTGTGGGGCCAGGCAGCACCGCCTGGGAACTGGGCCGCAGCCTGGGCGCATCACTTCCTGATTGGGCGATCAATGCAGGCGTTGCCGGCGCATTCGACCGCGACATTCCTCTGGGCGAAGTCGTGCATGTGGTGCAGGAGCGTTTTGGCGACCTTGGCGTGGAAGAAGCGGACGGTTCGTTTACCGACCTGTTCGAACTGGGCCTGCTTGCCCCCGATCAGGCGCCTTTTCAAAAAGCGCTGCTGCTCGATCCGGACCATAGCCAGGCTGAATTCCTGCCGAGGGTCAAGGGCCTGACAGTCAGCAAAGTACACGGCTCGGCCGGGTCGATTTCGGCCATCCGGGCCAAGTATCCGGAAGCCCAGGTAGAAACGATGGAGGGCGCGGCCTTTTTTTACGGCTGTTTGTCGGCCGGCATCCCGTTTACAGCCATACGGGCTGTTTCCAACTACGTCGAGCCCCGCAATCGCGCAGGGTGGCGACTGGAGGAAGCAATTGCCAATCTCAACAAGGTATTGATCGACTTGCTGGAATCGCTGGAGTCTTAATCTTCGTGTTCGATAAAACGAACGCCCATCGTTTCAAGCTCCTTCATCACCGGCTCGTACACTTCCGGCAT
>JANRLZ010000539.1:0-3008 GCA_033762055.1 Saprospiraceae bacterium | reverse complement strand
GGATCAAATGAAGTATAAAAAAGATAAAATGCGCGCCGGACGGTTCAAGATCGAGCCGGGCTGGACCAATCGCCAGTTGATCCAGCATTTGCGCACCGGCGAACAGGCCCCCGTGCGGGTAGTGCTCAACAACGAACGCCTGCCCGAAGACGTGGCAGGCAAGGTGGGGCGTTTTATCGAGGCGGATTCGCTGACGCTGCTCAACACCTTCCGCGACAAGGCTTTTTTACGTGAAATCGGTTATACGGAAGAAACCCTGTTGACAGCCTTCATCCCGAATACCTACGAAATGTACTGGAATTCCGACGCCAAGGCTTTTGTTCAAAAAATGCTCAAGGAACATACGGCATTCTGGGATAAAAACAACCGCCGTGCAAAGGCGCAGGCGCAGGGGTTGACCGAAAAAGAGGCATATATCCTGGCTTCCATCGTTGAACGTGAAACCAATGCCGTGAGCGAAAAACCAACCATTGCCGGGGTATATCTCAATCGCTTGCGAATTGATATGAAATTGCAGGCCGACCCGACCAGCGTATTCGCAACCCGCGATTTTGCGACGCGCCGTGTGACGGAATACCATACCTCCTTCGATTCGCCCTATAATACCTATGTGTACAAAGGCCTGCCGCCCGGCCCCATCAGCATGGCTTCCATTCCCAGCCTTGAAGCAGTGTTGAACCCGGAAAAACACAATTACCTTTATTTCTGCGCCAAACCCGACGATTCCGGCACCCACGCTTTCGCTGAAACCTTCGCTGCCCACAAGGTAAATGCCGAACGTTTTCAAGCATACGTTCGCACACGAGGCAATTAATTTCAGGTTGATGAGGACGCTTCCGGTATTGTGTCGGAAAAGCCGACACAAGAAATTCTTTTTATGCTTTACCCTTTCTTATAAAGGATTATAAACCCTCCTAAACCCTTCGTAAACCCCTACAACCTAAACATCCAGTAAAATGAAATATCATCTCTTAGGCCGATCCGGCTTGCGCGTTTCGGAACTTTGTCTGGGTACCATGACTTTTGGTACCGAATGGGGTTGGGGAGCCGACAAATCGGAAAGCAAAAAGATATTTGATGCCTATGCCGATCGCGGTGGCAACTTCCTTGACACCGCCAACCGTTATACGGAAGGAACCAGCGAAAGCTGGCTGGGTGAATTCGTCAACAGAGATCGCCATCATTTTGTGGTGGCCACCAAATACACCCTGCGCGACCGTACGGGTGATCTGAATTTTGCGGGCAGTCATCGGAAAAACATGATGCGATCGGTGGAGGAAAGTCTGCGCCGCCTGAACACCGAGTTTATTGACTTGTTCTGGGTGCATGCCTGGGATCCGCTCACGCCGACAGAAGAAGTACTGCGCGGCCTCGACGATCTGGTAAGAAGCGGGAAAGTACACTACATCGGCATCTCCGACACGCCGGCCTGGGTGGTCAGTCAGGCCAATACCCTGGCTGAATTGCGCGGCTGGACGGCTTTTGCTGGATTGCAAGTGGAGTATTCGCTGCTGCAACGAAGCGCTGAACGCGAACTCTTTCCGATGGCCAAACATTTCGGCATGGCCGTGACCCCCTGGGGCGCATTGGGCGGCGGCGCACTGACCGGCAAATACCTGCGCGGAGAAGAAGGACGTGTAACGGCCAACAGCGTCCGCCGTAGCGATCGGGCCAACAAAATTGCCGCCAGAGTAGTAAAAATTGCCGAAAAACTGGGCGTGCCGCCTGCACAGGTAGCCCTCAACTGGGTACGCAGCCGCGACGCACAACTGAATTGTATCCCGCTCGTGGGTGCGCGCAGCGCCGCTCAACTCGAACAATCGCTGGGCTGCCTCGACTTCATCCTGCCGGAAAAATATATCCGCGAACTGGACGCCGCCAGTGAAATTGCGCTCGGCTTCCCCCACGAGTTCCTGGCATCCGACAATGTACGGGAACTGATTTACGGGGGAAAATATGAGGAAATAGTGCGGAAGTAATTTTAGAAGTTGTTTGAGTTGATTTCACTGGCTTTTTCAGGCATATTTCTGACCCACTCTGCGGTTATTTTTCAGCAAAAAAACCATTATTCCCTCAAAAAAAACTTGATTGGCTCAAAAATCTGCCTGACCAACCTCAGCAAATTAACTCAAACAACTTCTTACAAATCTAACCAGATTCTTGCATGAAATACAGCAAAAACATCCTCGAAACCATCGGAAACACCCCGCTGGTAAAACTGAACAAGGTCACTGCCGACATTCCCGGTATGGTGCTCGCCAAAGTGGAAACTTTCAACCCCGGGCACAGCATCAAAGACCGTATGGCGGTGAAAATGATTGACGACGCCGAAGCCCGCGGCGACCTTCGCCCGGGCGGAACCATTATAGAATGCACCTCCGGCAATACCGGCATGGGACTCGCGCTGGTTGGTTGTGTGCGCGGCTATCGCTGTATTTTTACAACGACCGACAAACAAAGCAAGGAAAAAGTGGATATGCTAAAAGCCCTGGGCGCGGAGGTAATCGTTTGTCCGACCAATGTGGAGCCCGAAGACCCGCGCTCGTACTATTCTGTGGCCAAACGCCTGAGCACAGAGATCCCTAATTCTTTCTGGTGCAACCAGTACGACAACCTTTCCAATCGCCAGGCCCATTACGAGAGCACCGGGCCTGAAATCTGGGAACAAACCGACGGCAAAATAACCCACCTGGTAGTTGGCGTGGGTACAGGCGGCACGGTGAGCGGTACCGCCAAATATTTAAAAGAGAGAAACCCGGATATTCAGGTGTGGGGCGCCGATGTGTATGGTTCAGTATTCAAAAAATACCACGAAACCGGCGTTTTTGATCCTAAAGAAATTTACCCCTACATCACCGAGGGCATCGGAGAGGACATTCTGCCCGAGAACGTGGATTTCAGCCTGATCAATCTTTTTGAAAAAGTGACCGACAAAGACGCTGCTTTATGGGCGCGCCGACGTGCCCGCGAGGAAGGTATTTTGCTCGGTTATTCCGCCGGCAGTGCCA
>JANRLZ010000538.1:0-4582 GCA_033762055.1 Saprospiraceae bacterium | reverse complement strand
TCGTCGCCCGTTTTTTCATACGTACACAGAATTCTGCTGCCTTGTACAGTGAACCAGCACAACAACTTGGGGCCGTAAAGATAACTTTCCATCGCAATAGAATTCTTCTCATCTACTTTCCAGACACCTCGTTCGGGTGCGACAGGTAGCAGTTCATAGGGCCGCCAGTCTTGTTCTTTGGAGCCATAAACCAGCCCAAAAGTATAGCGCCCCTGGGTAGAAGTGTCAATCTTATGAATTTCAACGGTCATCTCTACCGATTGAACCTTTCCCTTCCCGTTAAAAATTTCGAGCGTACCCTTCCAGTCGCCCGACCATGATTCGGGAAATTTGTCGCCAACTTGACCGCCCTGGGCATACAGGCAGGCGGAAAAAAGGGAAAACAAGCCCGAAAACAACATAACATGTTTCATAGGATGTCAATTTGAGGCACAAAAGTATCCAAGATTCCGCAGCCGCTCAAAAACATCTACTTTTCGCCGTAAAAACTTCTTTCCCATGCGACTACCTACCCCCGGATTTTTATTTACCGCCCTGTTTCAGGCTTTCCAGCGTTTCCCCGGCGCCATGTTATGCGCGACCGTCGGGGTGTACGCCTGCGTTGTCCTCATTTCCGACCGTAGTTACGATCCTGACCGTCCTTATATCTGGGAAAGAGTCTGGATGATTTGTCAGTTGGGGTTGCCTTTACTGACGGCTTTGATTGCCTTCGCTGAATCAAAGAACTGGCCGGGCGCCCGTACCTGGCTCTTGCAGGGTGTTGGATTGCTCGCTGTTGCCGCTTGTTGGGGATGGTTAAATCCAAAAGCGCCTCGTTTTGAAGCGCACACCTTGCCCCAGTATCTGGTATTGCTGCTGGTGGCCCATCTTGCCGTCGCGGTGGCGCCCTACCTCAACCAGCGTTCCGTACGTGAATTCTGGGAGTACAACCGCCAATTATTTGCCAACCTTGTGGTTGGTGGCGCCTTTACGCTGATCTTGTATGCCGGGCTGGCTCTTGCCTTGCTGGCAGTGGATAATTTGTTCGACTTCCATTTCGAGGAGCGGATTTATGCCAATCTTTTTGTGTTGCTTGCCGGCATTTTTAATACCGCTTATTTCCTGTATCATTTTCCGGTGCTGGAAATCACGGCGCGTGAAACGGCAACAGAAAATCGGGCTTACAATTGGGTTTTTCGCAGTTTATGCAAATTCATTCTGATTCCCATCGTGTTGCTCTATTTTGTGATTTTGTACGCCTACGGCGCAAAGATCGGGCTGGAATGGTCGTTGCCGCGCGGCTGGGTGAGTTCGCTGGTAATCGGTTTTTCGGTGGCAGGAATTTTCACTTACCTGCTCAACTTTTACTTGCCGGAAGAAGACAAGAGCTGGATTGTCACCGGCTTCAAACGCTGGTTCTGGTGGGTGGTGTTGCCGCTTACGCTCCTGCTTTTTGTCGCCATCGGCAAAAGAATCGGCGATTACGGCGTAACGGAGGAGCGTTTTCTGGTGGCGCAACTGGGTGTCTGGCTGGCGCTGATTTGTGCCTATTTTTTGTTTTCCAAAACAGACAATATCAAATTTATCCCCATTTCACTGGCTTTATTTGCCTTGTCCTGGGCATTTGGCCCCCTCAGCGCTTTCTCTGTGTCGGAACGCAGCCAGAAAAGCATTGTCAGCGAGATCCTCACCCGAAGTGGCCGGATGGAAAACGGCATCATGAAACCGGGTTCCATACCTCTTTCGGCCGCCGATGGCGAACAGGCGCGCAGTGCAATCATGTATTTGCGGGATCGCGATGCCTTGCAGGAATTGCTGCCCACACCACTCGACAGCAACTTGCTGGAATATGGGAACCTGTTGTTCTGGCTTAATATTGATTCCTCGAAAGAAGTCGGAATGGAACAAACGCTTTCGCTCAGTTACAACAACCAGCGTTTTGAGAAAGTTGACATTCGTGGTTTTGACCTTTTATTTCCGGTTGAATTGAGCGATATCTCCCGTGATTTTCCGGTTATGGACGGACATTTTTTCCGTCTGTCGGAAAACAGGATGTCGCTCGAATGGTATGAAATAAAAAATCAAAAAAATACCCTGATCACCGTGTTCGATCTGCGCCCCACCCTGCAACAATTCCGGAAAAAAATGGAAGCCGGCGAATCCTACACCTACGCCCAGATGAACGCCGACGAACGTCTGGTAAATTTTTCGCACAGTCGTGGCGCCATTCGGCTGGTGATGAATGAGTTACAAATGAAAGTAGAAGACGAGGAGATCACGTTAAGCTACTGTCATGGCTGGATACTGTTGAAAGAAAAATGACGCCTATGAAAAATCCCCTTGTTTTACTGCTCCTGCCCCTCTCACTTTGCGCGCAGCAGCCATATTTTCAGCAGGAAGTCAACTACACCATCAATGCGCGACTCGACGACAGTCTGCATATACTGGAAGGGCAGGTCGCGTTTCAATATATCAATCATTCGCCCGATACCCTGCGCGAACTCCGGGTGCATTTGTGGGGCAACGCTTTCAAAAACCGGCGTTCGGCCTTTTGCCGCCAAAAACTGCGCGACGGCGATGCTGCCTTCTATTTTGCCGAAGAACACGAACTGGGCGGGTACAAAAAGCCGGATTTCCAGGCAAATGGAAAAAAAATCAACTGGAGATACGACCCTGAAAACCCCGACATCGCCCGGCTGACGCTGACAGATGCCTTGCTGCCGGGCGGCCAGGTGCATATTTCAACCCCATTTTTGCTGCGTATTCCGGCCTCATTTTCGCGTCTGGGACACGTTGAAACCAGTTATCAGATGACCCAGTGGTACCCGAAGCCCGCCGTGTACGATCACAAAGGCTGGCACGATATGCCTTATCTGGACATCGGTGAGTTTTATTCCGAATTTGGCTCCTTTGATGTAACCCTGACCCTGCCGGAAAATTATGTCGTGGGGGCTACCGGCGTACTTCAAACACCGTCTGAAATCGCGTTTTTACACCAAAAAGAACGCGAAACACGCCGCTTGCTCGACAGCCTGCCTCATCATGTGGCTGCACCCTTCCCACCTTCCAGCCAAAACCTTAAAACCATTCGATACACCGCCGAAAAAGTGCACGATTTCGCCTGGTTTGCCGACAAACGTTTTCTGGTTTTGAAAGATACCGCACGACTCGCTTCCGGCAAAACGGTGGACTGCTGGGCGATGTTTCCGATGGCAAAGGAAACCGTGCTTAAACGTGGACAATCCCGATTGTGGGAAAAAGGCGCGTTTTACATCCGCCGTGCGGTTGAATTTTATTCAGAAAAAGTAGGCGAATACCCGTATCCGCAGGCTACAGCGGTACATTCGGCGCTCAGTGCCGGAGGTGGCATGGAATACCCGATGATTACCGTCATCGGCAATGCCTCATCGGCCAAAGACCTCGACGATGTGATTACACATGAGGTGGGACACAACTGGTTTTACGGCATACTGGCCTCCCATGAACGCAGGCATCCGTTTATGGATGAAGGTCTTAATACATATTACCAGATCCGTTATATCCGGCAATATTATGGCGAATACCAGCCGGTTGATTTCCCGAAATTTTTGTTGAACGAACAAAAACAAGGCTCCCTGCTCGAAAACGGGTACCTGCTTTTGGCCCGCGACAACAAGGACACCCCGCCCGACTCGCATTCCGACCTTTTCACACCGATTGCTTATGGCTTGCAGGTTTATATGAAACCGGCATTGTGCATGCATTGGCTCGAGCAAGCCGTCGGAACTGAAAATTTGGATGCTGCCATGCAGGCTTATTATGCCAAATGGCAATTTCGCCATCCGTATCCGGAAGATTTACAAGCCGTTTTTCAGGAGCACAATATGAAGGCCGACTGGTTTTTTCAAGCCATGAAAACAAAACACCGGACGGACTACCGGCTGAAAAAAGTGGAAAAAACAGGAACAAACTGGGCCTTAACCATTCAAAACAAAGGAAAACTCGATGCGCCTTACTCCGTGAGCGCATTGAAAAACGGAAAGCCGGTGGCGACAAAGTGGTTTGAACACACCGACGGCAGCGAGGTGCAAAAAGTGGAAATGGCGGGTGTGGACGCCGATGCTTTTGAAATTGACTACCCTCGTCATACGCTTGATATCAACCGGAAGAACAATTTCAGGCGCACTTCCGGCCTTTTTCCCGGCATGCGCCCCATTGAATTCCGCAGTCTGGCGCCGTTTCAAAACAGTCGCCGAAACACCCTGGCTGCGCTGCCCTGGGTCGGATGGAACAACTACGACAAGACGATGCTGGGCATCGCATTCTATAACTCGCCTTTGCCCTTGCGCAAACTGCAATATTACGTATTGCCCGGCTGGGGCCTGGGAGCGGGTAGAATGACCGGTATGGCGAGGCTTCAAATGCACATTTTTAGCGACGGCTGGATAAAAAAGACCACCATTGGCGCCGGCGCGCGCATGTTTGATTTCGACTACAACGCATCACACGATTATTACCTGCGTTATTGGCGCATTGCGCCCTGGGTACATACCGAACTACGTTGTAACAGTGGTTCTTTTAGTCACGGCTTGTTGTTTCGCACGTTATTTATTGGAAAGGAAGT
>JANRLZ010000537.1:0-8434 GCA_033762055.1 Saprospiraceae bacterium | reverse complement strand
GGTGAAGTATGCACATAACAAGGGGAAACTCATTTTTGCGGCAGCAGGCACCTCTTTCTGGTGGACGGCCTGGTTTTGGGGCGTCATTTTCCCGGCCAGCATGGCTGAATGTTCGGCAGTGACCGGCATGAAATCGAACCTCACCGGCGCTTGTGGTGATTGTCATACCGGCAACAAGGTAGATTTCTGTGTGGTCATGGAACGCACCAATGACGGTCGCACTCCCCTTTCACTGGCCGACAGCGGTGATGATCCCAGTACCGTGGGCGGCTCTTCGGTCGCCACTGCCAGCACAGCCGGCATTGCTGCGCTGGTTTGGGCCAAATGGCCTGGCTGGACCCGCGCCCAGGTGTTCGACAAACTGAAACAAAACGGCAACTACTGGCCCAATCGCAACGGCAGCTTCGGCTGGGGCCGTATCAATGCCAAAACCGCAACACAGTAACTTCGTTAATGATGAATGATAAATGATGAATGATGAATGATGAATTTTTGTCCTTGCCTTAATTTATCATTCATCATTCATCATTCATCATTAACAACATTTATCATCCTATCTTTGCGCCCGCATGGGCCGAATTCTCGCTATTGATTTTGGATTGAAGCGCACCGGGATTGCCGTGACAGATCCGTTGAAGATCATCGCCAGCGCACTGACGACGGTACCAACGAAAGAAGCGCTCGATTTTTTGCAGCAATATTGCAGCCAGGAAGAAGTTGAATACTTCGTTTTGGGGCTCCCGCTGCACTCCGACGGCAGTCCGGCGCAGGTGGCGCCCCATGTAGATGCGTTTTCAGGGCGTTTGCAGCAACTTTTTCCGGATAAAAAAATTGTAAGGCAAGACGAGCGCAATACCTCCAAAAATGCACAAAAAATCATCCTTCAAAGCGGTATAAAAAAACAAAAAAGGCGCGACAAGGCGCTGGTGGATAAAATCGCTGCCGCGCTGATTCTTGAGCAGCACATGGAGGAAATTTACTGGACAAACTGATTCAGCGAACAAACATGTTACTTCCGATTTATGCCTACGGGCAACCTGTCCTAAAAAAAGTGGCCGAACCGATTGATGCAAATTACCCGGATTTGTCCAACCTGATCGCCGATATGTGGGAAACGATGTACCATGCCGACGGCGTAGGCATTGCAGCACCCCAGGTTGGATACAGTATTCGCCTGTTTGTGATTGATACCGAACAGGTAGACCGCAAGGAAGGAGAAGAATCGCCCACCGATGTGCCGTTCAAGCAGGTCTTTATCAATGCGCAGATGCTGGAGTTTACCGAGCAGATCGGAGCGTATGAAGAGGGCTGCCTCAGTATCCCCGACATTCGTGGCGATGTAGACCGGCCCAAAGGCATCCGTATTCGATGGCAGGATGAAAATTTTGAACAACATGAAGCGGAATTTACGGGCATCAACGCCCGTGTCATCCAGCACGAGTATGATCACCTCGAAGGGATGTTGTTTACGGAAAAGTTAAAACCGCTAAAAAAACGCCTTATTCAGCGGAAAATGGACGCCATTCGTGAAGGAAAAGTGAAGACAGATTACAAAATGCGCTTTTACAACGGGCGCTGATCGGGCGATCCAAATCTTACAACTTTTTGTTATGGTATAAAAGTTGCTACACAAGCGGCATAATCTTCCGCATTATGCACCGCCAACTCGACATCTTGGTAGCCGATCCACAACCTATCTTCGCAGAGGGACTGCGCTCCCTTCTTTCCGGTATTCACAACGAACACTTTAGTTACCACATCAAGGGGGTGGCGAACAGCGGAGCGCAGGTATCTGAATTCCTCGAATCGCAGCAACCCGACCTGTTTTTGCTTGATCCGGATTTGCCCGACACAGAGGGCTTGAAAATACTTGCCGCCGTGAAACAAAACGGCCCGAAAACCCGGATCCTCGTACTCAACGGCTCGCTCAATCCCACCCACATCCAGGCGGCTTTCCGGGCCGGCGCCGATGGCTACATGCTAAAGTCAGGCTCCGAAGAAGAATTGTTACTTGCAGTAGGCGAACTCGCCGAAGGACGCACCTTTGTCGGACGGGGCATCATGCCTGTAACCCCTGTTATGGCTCCCGACAGCCTGCCCGCCGACCGCCGTTTTGCCAAGGAATACAAACTTACCCAACGCGAACTGGAAGTACTGAAACTCATCGGACAAGCCCTCAGCAACAAGGAAATTTCCGAACGAATTTTTATCAGCGACCAAACCGCCAGCGTTCACCGCAAAAACATCATGCGCAAACTGAAAGTCAACAGCACCGGCGCTCTGATTAAAATTGCTTTTGAGAATGGGTTGGTTTGACGGCCGATGGTTGTGTATTTTAACATTCTATTTATTGTGTAAAAAAAGGGCAAAGCTGTACGTTTGCCCGTCGTTTCCATCCTTGCTTTAAAAAAGAAGGGGGGATCCCCTTAATTTAGCCTTCTTGGGTTAGCAACTGTCCAGACTTGGGCATTGTTTTTGCTGACAATTGTCTGCTTGCAAGCTTTCCGTTGGAAAAGTTTTGAGGTCTTATTATGCCTTTTTTAACTTTGTCCCGCAGATTACGTGCAAGTTTTGTTCTTTCAACGAAGCACACTTAAACGATTACATTTTTTTAATAATCAATTGCTCATGAAAAAAGCGAACTCTACACTTTTTTTTAATTTCTCAGCCTGGGTTTTGGCATTTGCCCTACTGCTTTCGGCCGGCAATGCAGGATACGCCCAGTGCGTCATGATTTGCAACGATCTGGTGCAACTCTCTCTTGATGACGATTGCGAGGTAGAAGTAACTGCCGACATGATACTGGAAGGCAATGGATGCCCCAACGGCAACTTCCAGGTACAGGCCCGCGTCAACAATGTTTGGGTGCCCGGAACCGGCAACTTTATTGCCAACTCCTCGCATATCAACAACACTTATCAGGTGCGTGTACGCGACCTGATTTCCGGCAATATGTGCTGGGGTGAAATTCACATCGAAGACAAACTCGCCCCCGTTGTTGAATGTCAGGATATTTTCCTCAACTGCGCAATTACCGACTACTCGCCGGCCTATTTGCTCGATGTGCTGAACATCTCCGACGCCTATCCGTCGGTAGATGAAAATTGCAGCTCAACCACCCTGTCGTTTATTGACAACTGGTTCGACCTCCCCTGTGGCGGCTCGATCAACGGCAACTCCGACATCAGCGCTTATGTCATCCGCAAATGGACGGTGGTAGACGAAAGCGGCAACTCCGCTACCTGCAACCAGTTCATTTATTTCGAACGCCGGCATAACGTGGATGTTTTCATGCCAGCCGACGTAACGGTTGACTGCAGTAACCCGGTCACGGATCCTGCTTCTACGGGCGTCCCCTATGTGCTTGATTTCGGTATTCAGTGGCCGGTTTGGCCCAATGGCACTTTTTGCGAACTGAATGCCACCTTCCAGGACCTTCCCATTGAAATCTGCGATGGCACCTATAAAATTCTGCGTACCTGGACGGTATACGACTGGTGCCTGCCCAATAGCCCGACCAACCCCTATACCCATATTCAAATTATCAAGGTAGAGGATAACGAAGGCCCGATTCTGGAATGTCCGGAAGATCAAACGGTAGGCACCAATCCCAACCACTGCCATCTTGATTATAACCTGCCCGATATTATTGTCAGCGACAATTGTTCGCGCCTTCGCTCCATTGAAGCGCAATGGCAGGACTACAACGGCATCTGGCAATCGCTTTATGGCACTTTTACCACCTTCCCCGGCAACAACCTGTGGGATCGCGATACACTTGCCGTACTGGGCTATGCCGACAATTTCGGGATCGGTACCACTGAAGTCAAATACATCATCACCGATGATTGCGGCAACAGCACGGTATGCTACTTCGATGTAAAGGTAGAAGATGATACGCCCCCCACTGCTGCCTGCGACCAGTTGACCCAAATTTCGCTGAATGTGGATGGCATGGCGCTGGTCAATGCATCTACTTTCGACGATGGCTCGTACGACAACTGCGCCGATCAGGTATGGTTTAAAGTACGCCGGATGGACCCCAATGGTTGTCAGGACGACAATCAGTTCCACGATCAGGTAAAATTCTGCTGCGAAGACGTAGGCGATACCATTCGCATCGTTTTCCGCGTGTACGACCGCGAAGTACCGCCCGGCAGTGTGGATCTCGACTACGAAGAATGGCATGCCAACGACTGCATGGTTTTAGCCCTGGTAGACGATAAAATCAAACCAACCTGTACGCCTCCGGCCAATGTGACCGTCAACTGTGAAAATTTCGATCCCAGTCTCTGGGCGTATGGCAAAGCGCAGGTGTACGACAACTGCTGCCTCGATTCCAGCCGTGTTTATCAAGGCCAGATCGGGTTGAGCCACTCCGTAAGTTACACCCAGTTCGACACCGTATGTAATAAAGGAACCATCATCCGCACTTTCCGTGCCTGGGATTGCTATGGCCAAAGCAGCCAGTGCACCCAGCGTGTGGTGGTGACGTACGAGCAGGATTACTACATCAAATTCCCGAACGATGCCATCGTGACTTTCTGCGACGGCTCGGGAATTTACGACGAACCCAAATTCTTCGGTAAAGACTGCGAATTGTTGGGCGTTTCTTTCGTAGATGAAATTTTCACCGTAGTACCCGACGCCTGCTTCAAAATTGAACGCACCTGGCAAATTATCAACTGGTGTACTTACAATCCAAACCTGGATTGTATCTACGTGCCCAACCCGAACCCCAATCCGGTAACCAATGCTGCGGCCAACCTGCCCGGCCCGACCGTTTCGGCTTGCGGAACCCCGGCCCCTTGGGCGCCCACCAACGTGCGCATCAACCCGACCGACCCCGCCCCTACCAACTTCTGTACCTTCTGGGATAAAGACGCCAACTGCTACCGTTACAAACAGATCATCAAAATCATTGACGGACAGGCGCCCACTGGTACCTATGTAGAGCCAAGCTGCCAAAACCAGAACTGGCTTACTACCAACAACGCTTCGTTGTGGAATGAAATGTACTGGTGGGACAATACCATCGGCTCGCATGACCTCTGTGAAGAACCCACCGACCTTTGCATCACTGCCACCGATGCCTGCTCCGGCAACAATGTGAACGTAGAATACCTGCTCTTCCTCGACCTCGATGGCGACGGTGTGATGGAAACCGTCGTAAATTCGGTGAATACCGGCATCGCCGGCCTCGGCTGGAACAACGTGCTGTACAACAACCTGAATACGCCGAACTTCTCCGGAGGTACGCCACGCCAGTTCGACGAGCGCCCCGTACCCGCCAACCAGAAATGGGGTTTTGCGATCCAGGAAACCATCAACGGCAACAACAAAGTGGCTTGTGTGCGCTGGAATACCCAGCAACAACAAAACACATACGTGGCGCCGGAACTGCCCCACGGTACGCACAAGATCAAGTGGTTCATCACCGACGGTTGCGGCAATAACAAAGAATACGAATACACCTTCACGGTGAAAGACTGCAAGGCGCCCACCGTGGTTTGCCTCAACGGCCTCAGCGTAAATATCATGCCCACCGGCATGGTCACCCTCTGGGCGTCCGACTTCCTGCAGTACACCGAAGACAACTGCACGCCCACCGGTCAGATCAAAATCGGTATCCGCAAATGCGGTCAAGGCACCGGGTTCCCCGTTGACGGCAATGGCAACCCCATTACTTCCGTCAACTTTACCTGCGACGAACTGGGTTCACAATGCGTCGAACTCTGGGCCATTGATGCAGCCGGCAATGCCGACTACTGCGAAACCTATGTGGTCGTACAAGACAACTTTGGCGCCTGTGGCAACAACCAGGTGCCGGTTATCGCCGGCGCACTGAAAACGGAAATGCAGGAAGGCGTGCAGGAAGCAGAAGTACAACTGTACGGCACCCCGCCCAGCGGCATTCCTGCTCCGATGATGTCGGTAATGTCCGACAACCTCGGCAACTTCTTCTTTGCAAACAGCCTGCCGGTTGGTTCCGATTATACCCTGGTGCCGCTCAAAGACGACAACCCGCTCAATGGTGTAACCACCTACGACCTGGTGTTGATTTCCAAGCACATCCTCGGTTCAGAACCCTTCGACAGCCCGTACAAGATGATTGCCGCCGACGCCAACAAGTCGGGCTCGATCACGACTTTCGATATCGTTGAATTCCGTAAACTCATTCTCGGTATCTACACCGAAATGCCCAGCAACACCTCCTGGCGTTTTGTGGAAAAAGCCTACGTGTTCCCCAACCAGTACAATCCGTTCCAGGAAGCATTCCCTGAGACCATCACGGTGCAGGATATGCAAATGGCCAACCTGAACGACGATTTTGTAGCGGTTAAAATTGGCGACGTCAACAACTCCTCGCTTCCCAACGGACTTTCGAGCGCCGACGACCGCAACATCGGCTCGGTGTACTTCGATGTGGAAGACCGCACGGTGAAAGCCGGCGAAATCGTGGAAGTGCGGATGAAGGCAGCAGAAAAAGTAGCCGGCTACCAGTTTACCCTGCACCTGAATGGTCTGACGGCACTCGAAGCATTGCCCGGCGAAAACATGGGTAAAGACAACTTCGCCATCTTCGGCGACGCCATCACCGCCTCGGTGAACGGTGAGGCCGGCGAATTCGGGTTCCGTTTCCGCGCAAACCGCTCGGGTATGTTGAGCCAAATGCTCGGCATCGGCAACAGCATCACCCGCACGGAAGCTTATGTGCTGGCCAACGACGATATGTTGAAAAAAGACATCGCACTGCGTTTCAACAACGCAGTCGGCAGCACCCTGGCTACCACAGGCTTCGAACTGTTGCAGAATACGCCCAACCCGGCAAAAGGATTTACCAATATCTCCTTCAATCTGCCGGAAGCAAGCGAGGCAACCCTGACGATCACCAATGCCGAAGGCCGTGTGATCCGCCGTATGAGCCAGGAATTTGCCAAAGGCTTCAACACCGTCACCCTGCAACGCGCCGAACTGGAATCGGGCATCCTGTTCTACCAACTGGATACCCCCACGCACAGCGCGACGAAGAAGATGATTGTAGTGGAATAGTCGGAGAAATACTCCGTTAAATATTGGAACATGAGTCATCCCTGCGTTCGGGGGTGGCTCATGTTTTTTTTGCCAGGTGCGAATGGAGGAAATCTAGTGCCGCAGCAACTGCACCAGAATTCCGCTTTTTAGTCGCGGCTCGAAATAGGTGCTTTTGGGCGGCAGGCTCTCGCCGGCATCAGCCATGACCATCATATCGGCAAAATGCACGGGGTACAAACCAAACCCGACACGGTTCCTGCCGGCAGCCTTGCGCAATCCGTCTAATCCTTTACTGCCGTCCACGTAGGTGATGCGCGTATCGGTGCGCACGTCGCGGATACCGAGCAGGTCGCCCATGACCAATTGATTGAGCAGGGTGGCATCGAGCAGCACATTTTCCTCATCGAGCCCCTGCAGGATTTCGGGTCGCCAGCGCAGGGCATACCATTCCTTGCGCAGACACATCACCAGTTCGTGTTTGGCGGCAGGACGGCGCAGTTCGTCGAGCGGTTCGAGATCGAAGACACGCGAAATACGGGCGACGAATTGTGCGGCGCTCAGGTCTTTGGGCATTTCAACCACGCGGTTGTAATCGAGGATATCGAGCTGATCGGTCGCGAAAAAAGCGCAGAAAAGGTGGTCGAAGTCGAAGGCCGGATAATCGTCGCGCAGTTCGTGTAGCAGGGCAATGGTGGAAGTGCGGTGATGCCCGTCGGCGATATAGGTCGTGCTTACATGCCGGGTAAAAAGTGCTTGCAGCTGCGCAATGTCGTCGGCACGGTGAATGGCCCAGATGCGGTGGCGCACCCGGCCATCCTTGAATCGGGCGCTGAAAAGCGATTTGTGATGCCGGGTATAGTGGTCGAGCCAGTCGCCAATCGCCGGTACGGGCGGGTAGGTAAGCAGTACGGGTTTCAGCACGGCTTCCCAGCGCAGAAACAACTCCGTCTGTTGTTTTTCCCGTTCGCTGAGCGTGGCCTCGTGTTTTTTTACTTTTCCGGCAAAGAAGTCGTCCACTTCGTTGAGCGCCACCAGTCCGGTATGTGTGCCGGTAAAAGAGGTGATCTGGTAAATAAAAAAGCCGGGTTGATCGGTTTGACAATAGATGCCCTGTTCGACGTACTTGCGGTAAAGGTTTTTCGCATCATCGCAAAAAGCGTCGGGCGACGGGATTTTGTCAAAGTTTGGATAACTGGCGCGTAGTGGTTTTATCTTCATGGCAGCAAAAAGGACGCTGCAATGTAGGGAGTTTAGGCGAATGAACGCGGATTTTAGGGCACCCTTTAACCTATGGTATCCCCCTGTCTTTTTAGCCCTTTCCAACTGTCTTTACCGACAATACTGATATTGTATGGTGGAAAATGATTTAAGATTTAAGATTTAAGATTGCAGATTTTAG
>JANRLZ010000536.1:0-10986 GCA_033762055.1 Saprospiraceae bacterium | reverse complement strand
CATATTTTTCATTTGGGGTATTTTTGCAAGGTGTTAATTAATATTCACTGTCACCAGCAAGCGCATGCAACCGGTGTTTTAACGGTTGAAAATGTCCATTTTGGTCAATCTGCGCCGGCTTTTTCCCCCTGGCAATCGGTTGGTATTCACCCCTGGTATTTTCAGGCTGCGCAATTGAAACAGGCAACGGCCTGGCTGCACGATATGGCAGCCAGGCCGGAAACCGTCGCCATTGGCGAGGCAGGACTGGACAAGGCAATTGAACTTACACTGGACGCACAAATACCGGCATTTAAAAGGTGTGCGGAAATAGCGGAAACACTTCAAAAACCGTTGATTCTGCACTGTGTTCGCGCTTATGCAGAAATAATCGCCTGGAAAAAATCCTGGCAGCCGGCGCAACCCTGGATCATTCATGGATTCGACAAACATCCGCAAACGGCGGCCATGCTGCTGCAGGCAGGCTGTTACTTGTCTTTCGGCGCGGCATTACTGCGGGAAAACAGTCGTGCCGGCGCCAGTTTGCGCGCTACCCCACCCGATCGTTTTTTTCTCGAGACCGATGCTGCCGATGTCGAAATAAAAACCATTTACGACCAGGCTGCCCGCTTGCGTGGAATAGACCCGGAAGTGTTGGAAAAACAGTTGGAAAACAATTGGGCGCAGGTGTTTGGGCCAACAACATAACTTACATACGCCGATGAATCAATTGTGCACGAATTTCAACACATCCGTATCGCCGTTGCCGCCGCTGGTATGTTCAAAGTGCATGGAGTCGTCGTTGATCTGGATAATGAGCCAATCCTCTTCCAGTTCGGCCAGGGCGCTTGGAACGGCGCCGGAAAAATCAATCAAAAACTTGTCCTTGCTGTCGTCAAATCCCGTAGCCCAGGTACCTGACCAGGTTTGAGCGCCGTTGGTGGCACTCATACTGCCGTTGCTGCCAAATTCAAAAACATAGGAGGCATAATTGCCGGTTTCATCCTGTTTGTCGAAGAAATAACTGACTTTCCAGGCGCCGGGCGGCGGCGTGCTGCCGTTGTTGCTGTTACTGTCCGGATTGCAGGAAGCCAGGCCGATCATCGCAACGGAAAGGAGGAGCAGGGAAAAAAATGCTGCGTTTTTCATAGTAAAAGAAAAGATTTGTAAGCGTTTGCCTCATCTGAGCAGGGGCAGGCGCTGAAACTTGAAATTGCACGCACAAAGGAATCGGACTTGTCTAACTCCTGCAAAAATCAGGCGCCGAACCCGGCAGTTAGGGCGCTGAAAAAGCAAGAAAGCCGCCCCGGCATTCCGGGACGGCTTGTCTTGATCTTCCTACCGTGTTTGTTTCTTCTCACGCCGGTATGACAATAAATTGCCATTACAGACGCAACAAAAGTGGCCCTGTTTTACCCTTACCGAGGTTTGCTGGTGTTGCACGATGGTTTGCTAATGTTGCAAATTATATCAACATGGGTGTTCAATGTCGTAAATTTGCCGCGAAACTGCTCATTCGGTGTTGAAACAATCTTTTTACGTAATAATCATTTTACTTTTTGGTGGGGGAATCAACGTGCCTGCACAAGCCCCCCTGTTCGAAAATCTGGGCGCCGCAGAAGGCTTGTCGCAGGGTATGATTTTTGATATGTTGCAAGACCAAAAAGGATTTATCTGGCTGGCAACCAAGGATGGATTGAATCGTTACGACGGCTATTCCTTTCGGGTTTTTCAAAACGATCCGTTCGACCCTTTTTCTCTCTCCGATAATGAAGTGCAGACGCTGCTTGAGGACAAGCTGGGCCGGATATGGGCCGGCACCGCTGCCAATGGCGTGAGCGTATTCGTGCCCCAATCCGGAAAATTTTATCAGATCGGGCGGCTCTCCAGCCAGAATATCAATTGCCTGGCCCAAACCAGCGACGGCGCCATTTGGGCAGGTTCCGGAAAAGGGGTAAACCGCATCCTTTTGCCCGATCGCCTTCCCGAAAACATCTCCGATTTACAAACAATCGCCCGGATTGATACTTTTCTTTGGGAAAATGAATCCAACACCCCTCCGCAGCCGCGCAATCGCATTATATCCATGTTGGGTAGCCGCGACGGCAAACTCTGGGTAAGTACCCACCAGCAAACGAGTTGCTTCGACCCTGCCTCAGGAAAATTTCAGGTGATTGCTCGCCATGAAAAACAGACAAATATCAATTATCCGACCTCTCAACTGCGCGAACAGGACAATGGTACCATCTGGGTCGGTTTACCAGGCTATCTTTTTCGAATCCGGGACCAAATCGTGGAAAAACTGGATTTGCCCGAAAAATCGGCATTCCCCTTGACCGACCTGGCCTTTGATGCCATGGGAAACGCCTACATCGGCACCCGCAAACAGGTTTATTTTCTGCCGAATGCCTCCTTTGCACCGGCTGCCCGTCCCGCCTTCCAACTACTGCACCGTTTCCCTGAAAACGGCATCATCGGTTCGACCAAAATTTTATTCGATCGGGGCGGTTTATTGTGGGTGGGAACCAATGGTTACGGGTTGTTAAAACACAACCCCGGCAACCCCCAATTCCTGCATTATTGGGAGGGAAAGAGCACACGAGGTATCATCGAAGACAAACAGGGCAGAATCTGGGTCTGGCAGGCAGGCGGCGTTTTCCGGCAACTCACCGGACGAGCGGATAAATCCAGCCCCTATTTGTTTACCGACCCCAATATCCATTTGCACGACCTGGCGCCTTCCCGCGACGGGCAAACCATCTGGGTATGCGGCGAATATCGGCAGGGCGAACACGGAGAATGCGTATTGATCGGGTTGAATGCAATGCTTGAAGAAAAAAGTCGCCACACGCCGGGTATTACAGTGGGGCCATATAGCCGGGTATATGAAGACCCGACCGGTCGCATCTGGTTGACCGGCGGCACGAGTACGCTGGCCCGGTTTGATCCGGCAAGCGGCCAGACCGATATTTTCGATTATAGTCATGTGACCGGATTTCGGGAAAATGCTTTTTGTATATACATGGACGCCGAAAACCGTTGTTGGATAGGCACGCCGCACGGCTTGATCGAAGCGCGGGAAAACGGTCGGACGTTACAATACCAATTGTACCGCAGCCATTCGGCCCAACCGAACGGATTGAACAGCAATTACATTCAAGCCTTACTCGACGACCCGAAACAACCGGAGCGTTATATCTGGATCGGCACGCGAGGCGGGGGACTGAACCGCCTGGACAAACAAACCGGAGCATGCAGGCATTTTACCACCGCAGAAGGTCTGCCCAACAATGTTGTGTATGGCATCCTGCCTGACCATGCCGGGAATTTGTGGCTAAGCACCAATCGGGGATTATCCAGATTTACCCCCGATGATAACTCCTTTCAGAATTTTTTCAGTGTAGACGGTTTACAGGACAACGAATTCAACACCTTGAGTTATACCCGTCTTGCCGATGGACGGCTGCTTTTTGGCGGGGTGAATGGCATCACGGTGTTTGATCCGGCGAGAATTACCGATTCCTATGCATCGCCGCCGGTTTTTATTACCCGGATAAAGATAAATGGACAGGCGGCGCCCGACTCGTTGATCGCTGCGCCGGCGCCGGCGCCGATCGAGTTGCGTTACGACCAGAATCAGTTGACGTTTGATTTTGCCGCCCTGGATTTTTCAGCACCGCGCATGAACCAATACCGCTACCGACTCATCGGAGTGGGAAATGACTGGGTCGAATCTACTACCACCAATTCGGCTACGTATGCCCACCTGGCGCCCGGCAGATATGTATTTGAAGTAATGACCGGAGGCAGCCATGGTGTGTGGGGAATGCCTATTCGTCTGGAAATTCGCATCCTGCCACCCTGGTGGCGCACATTTTGGGCGTATGTACTGTACTTTGCAGGATTCATAGCCGGGGTTTTGGCACTCTACCGTTTTCAGGTGAATAAAATCCGATTGGAAAACCACCTGAAATTTGAGCAACACGAAGCGGCGCGTTTGCTGGAACTGGATCGTTTGAAGAGCCAGTTTTTCAGCAGCGTCACCCACGAATTCCGTACCCCACTTACCCTGTTGCTCGAACCGGCACGCCAGCTACTGGCCGAAGCAAAAGACCAGGCGGTACACTATCGCCTGGAATTGATCGAACGAAACGCCCGCCGCCTGCTCGATTTTGTCAACCAATTGCTTGATTTATCCAAACTGGAAGCCGGACAAATGCCCCTGGACCTTCGGCCTGGCAACCCGGATCAACTGGTAAAAACAGTGGTTGAACGTTTTCAAGCACTTGCCGAACAACGCGGCATCGGCCTTGTATACGAACCGCCGGCCTCCGTTCCAACGATCATGATGGATGAAGGGAAATGGGATCAAATTCTTTCCAATCTCCTTTCCAACGCGCTGAAATTCACCGACAAAAACGGTACGGTGTGGATGCAACTGGTATTTGAACCGGCAAACAGCTGCTGCATCAAGGTAGAGGATACGGGTATCGGCATCGCAGGGAAAGACCTTCCGCACATTTTCAATCGTTTTTTCCAGACAGAACACTCCCGCGGCGGGTCGGGTATCGGACTGTCGTTGACCAAAGAATTGGTAGAGCGGATGGGCGGCACGATTACTGTGGATAGTCCGTTGTCCGACGGACGAGCCGGCGCCTGTTTTACGGTCACGTTTCCGGTCGTTTTGACCGATGCCCCGCCCGGGGCTGCGCCGGTTGGAATTGCTGCGCCGTCGGAAATTCCGCCATTGACCAAAGCAGCGGGCGACCGGCAAAAACCGGATGAAGAACAACCGTTATTGTTGTTGATTGAAGACGATGCCGATTTGCGGCGTTTGCTGCGGTCGTCGCTGCCGCCGGCCTACCGCATTGCCGAGGCTTCCGATGGCGCCGAAGGAATCGCCATGGCGTTTGAATTGATTCCAGACCTGGTTATCAGTGATTTAATGATGCCGAATAAAGACGGGTTTGAAGTGGCGGAAGCGCTGCGCAACAACCTGGGCACCTCACATATTCCCATGATATTGCTTACGGCGAAATCTTCTACCGAAACCAAATTACAAGGATTGCAACGCGGCGCCGATGTGTATCTCACCAAGCCTTTCCGCGCGGATGAACTGGTCGCGCATATTGAAAATTTGCTACAATCGCGCCGCCGCATACAAGCCTACTTCGCCCAACTGACCCGTGAAAAAACGATGGCGGAAAGCACGGCTACTTTCTCGACACAGGAACAGGATTTTTTACAACGTTTGATCAAGGTAATCGAGGATAATCTCGACAATGAAGCCATGGATGCCGATGCTTTTGCACGGTCCGTATTTATTTCCCGCTCGCAATTACACCGCAAAATCAGTGCTCTGACGGGCATTCCGCTCACGGAGTTTGTGCGCAACTATCGCCTCGACCGCGCCCGCGAGATGCTGATGCAACGCCAGGGCAGTATTTCCGAAATAGCCTGGCGGACCGGCTTCCCGAACTCAAAATATTTTTCCACCTGTTTTAAAGAGCGTTTTGGCAGCACCCCAAGCGGCTTTTTGGCTTCTTTAAAATGAAAAGAAGGCGAGCCGGGTTTAATTTCTGTCATCTCCCCAATTTTTTGACATCCAACCGCTTCGATTTTGCACCTAACCGCAACGTTTTTGTGAGGTTCACTTCCTCTTGCCGCCCAACTGTCACCCATTTGCAAACCCGCATTCTGCCGCTCGGCTTCCAAATTTTCCTGCTAACTTGGCGCGTTTTTTAAAACCACCCACTCACATGAAAAAATCCAACCTGCTCCTCTTGCTCTTTGTGGCAACCGCCTCCTTCCTTTCGGCTCAGATCAATTTCACCAACAAAACCAACTTGCTCACCCCCGCCAACCACTTCAGCGGCGTAGCCATCGCCGTGCTGGATATGAACGGCGACGGTCTGGACGATATCGCCCGACTCAGCCAGGGTATTGACCTGAACATTCAATACCAAACTTCCCCCAACCAGCCCTTCACTTCCACAGGGATGAACCCGCTGCCCGGCGACGACACCTGGGGCATGTGCGCCGCCGACGTCAACAACGACGGACTGGGCGACGTGCTCGCCGGCGGCTTCTATAACGGCATCAAAATCGCCGTGGCCGGCGCCGGCGGCGGATTTACCGTGCAAAACATCGCCAACCCCAGCACCTTCGTGCAATGCGTCAACTTCGCCGACATCAATAATGACGGCTGGCTGGATGCATTCGTTTGTCATGACGACGGCGTAGCCCGTATCTTCGGCAACAACGGCGACGGCACTTTCGTCCACGAACCCAACTGGATTGACCTGACTACCGTGCCGGCTTCCGACAACTCAGGCAACTACGGTTCGGTG
This sequence comes from Saprospiraceae bacterium, assembly GCA_033762055.1. Classification (GTDB taxonomy): domain Bacteria; phylum Bacteroidota; class Bacteroidia; order Chitinophagales; family Saprospiraceae; genus M3007. The sequence goes on along the minus strand of JANRLZ010000536.1, from coordinate 4,657 downwards.
TGGAGCGATGTAGACAACGACGGCGACCTTGACCTCTACATCGCCAAGTGCCGCCAGGGCGTGAACAATTCCTCCGACCCGCGCCGCATCAACCAGTTGTTCCTGAACAACGGCGATTTCACTTTTACACAAGACATCAACAATACCACCGGACTGCGTATCGGCGCACAAAGCTGGACCGCCGATTTTGGCGATATTGACAACGACGGCGATTTCGACTGCTTTATCACCAACCACGATGTGAGCAGCCAGCTGCTGGAAAACGACGGCGCCGGCCATTTTACCGACATCAGCGCCGCATCCGGAATGCTGAATGCCGTGCAGGGTCTGCCCATCCAGGGCGTATTCCGCGATTTCGACAACGATGGCTTTATTGATATTATCGTTGCCGGCAGCGTACACTCCGTTTTCCGCAACAACGGCGATAAAACCTTTAGTTCTGTACCCAACCCCTTTGATGGCAACCAGATGGAATCCTTCGCCATCGGCGACCTCAATGGCGACGGTTTTCAGGATGTCTATGGCGGCTATGCCCATATTTACACCGACCCCTCTAATACCCCCGACGCGCTCTGGATCAACGACGGGAACGACAACGGTTTCTTTGGCCTGAATCTGCGCGGCCAGCAAAGCAACTACAACGGAGTGGGCGCCAAGGTGCAATTGTTCTCTTCCCTCGGCATCCAGACCCGCGAAGTACGCTCGGGCGAGAGCTACGGCATCAGCAATTCGCTGCAAATCCACTTCGGTATGGGACAGGTGACGGTGATTGACTCGGTGGTCATCAACTGGCCTTCCGGCGTGCGTGATGTATTGTATCAACCTGCTGTGGGTCAATATGTTACAGCCTACGAAGGCGGTTGTGTAGCGCCTTCCGTCAATGTGGAAGCCATGGGCCCCACGACTTTCTGTACCGGTCAAAACGTAACGCTGGCTACTTCCGACGATTTTAATACTTACCAATGGAGCACCGGCGACACAACAGCAACCATCGTCGTCACTGCTGCGGGCAATTACAATGTTACCATCAGCAATGCAGAAGGCTGCACGGCGGTGTCCAATGCCATCGTTGTGATCGTTGATCCGGTGGAAACGCCTACGGTCATTGCCGAAGGCGACATTGAATTCTGCGCCGGCGAAGAAGTGGTATTGACCAGTTCGGAAGCAAGCGCTTACCTGTGGAGCAATGGCGCAACCACGCAAAGCATCAGTGTAGGTGCAAGCGGCGATTATTACGTCGCCGCCCAGGGCTTGTGCGCAATGTACAATTCAGCCCCTATCACCGTCAACGTGCTGGAAGCCGCTTTACCTGTGGTGGAACCGGACACCGTGTTTGTCAACGAAACCGCTACGCTGATTGCCGAAGGCGAAAATATTACCTGGTACGAATCGGAAACCGCTCCCAACAGCCTGGCTGTCGGCAACACCTATACGACACCGGCGCTGACGGAAAACACGACCTACTGGCTGACCAACACGGCTGTTTTTGACATCCCGAACGACTCGGTAGGCATGGTCAATCACCAGGGAACGGCCACGAGCGATAACTCCTACAACGGCGGTCTCATCTTCGACTGTTTTGAACCTTTTATTCTGGCTAAAACCAAGGTTTATACGACGGTACCCGGTGATCGGAAAATTGATCTGAAGAATGCCGCCGGAGATGTGTTGCAAACCAAAACCATCAACATCCCTTCAGGCACCACCATCATTGAACTCAACTTCGACGTACCGGTAGGCACGGATCTCCTGCTCACCACCGATCCGACGGTCAACCAGGCCAGCATCGGATCGAATGGTCCGCAACTGCGCCGCAGCAGCCAGGGTTGCGCCTTCCCGTATGAGATCGCCGATGTGGTCAGCATTAAAAACTCTACGTTTAATACCGAACGCTACTACTACTTCTACAACTGGGAAGTGGATTACTACGGCAACGAGTGCGAGAGCGACCGCATTCCGGTGACGGTGGTCGTGGAAGACAGCACGAGTACGACCATCCTGCCCGTTTGGGCCGGCGGCCTGCGGATTTTCCCCAACCCGACCGAAGGCGCGCTGAACATTGATATTCAAGGTTACGCCGGGGGTGAACTGCTGGTATCGCTGCGCAACGCACAGGGACAGGTTGTACAGACGCGTCGTTTTGCCGCCCCGGCAGGCCACGTTACATTCAATGCGCAACTGGGTCAGTTACCCGCCGGTATCTACTGGCTGGAAATGAACAACTCAGGTGGTGTCGCGCAACGAAAAATAGTGGTGAAATAATTGCTTTAACCCCAGATACAACAAAGGCGCACCCGGATCATTCGTGGTGCGCCTTTGTGTTTGTGACAGGTTTGTTTTAGCGTGGATTGCAGGATAGACAGGTTTTGTGGAGACAGGATTTGCAGGATAGGCAGGTTTTAGGGAGACAGGTTTTCTTCCCAATCACTTATGATCGGGATGGCGCAAAAGATCAAGCGAGTATCAATCGTTCGCAAATAAAAAGGAGTCACAAGCTTACGCTCGTAACTCCTTGATCTTCATGGTCGGGATACCAGGATTCGAACCTTGGACCCCCTGCTCCCAAAGCAGTGTGTCATATCGTTTTGATGGTTGTTGATTCTTTTTAAATCGTTGTAATTCAAGCAAATGTAAATAAATCCTTCATCGTTGTTTGTAGATATTCATGCTTTCTTCGTACTTTTGTGTAAACCATCATGTAAACCGGATGGAATTAGCAAAAGAAACAAAGCATGATACAAGGCGCAACAATTCGGGTCACACTGTACAAATCCAAAACCCTTGCCAATGGGGAACACCCTTTGATGTTGGTTGTCACCAAGGACGGTAAGCGCAAATATGAGGCGCTTGGGTTGAGTTGTCACCCGGATCAATGGGATTTAAAAAAATGTACCCCAAAGCGCAACCACCCCGAAAAATTGAAAATCGAAGCAATTGTTCAAAAGCGGGTGAGTGAATTGCAGGCGCAAGTGTTGGACCTGAAAATGAACGAGAAGGAGTTCTCACCAGAAAGCCTCTTGACTGCTGTTCATAAGCCCAAAGGGAAGACGGATGTTTTCGCGTTTTTTACCGAATATATTCATCGCTTGGTGCTTCAGAAAAAAGTAGGAAACGCCAATGTTTACCGTGATACGCTTCGGGCATTGAAAAACTTCCAACCCAAAGTCAAATCTCTTTTGTTTTCAGATATTGACCTGAACTTCCTGAATCGCTTCGAAACACATTTACGCGGCCAGGGCCTCTTGGAAACCTCCATTTCTGTGTACTTCCGAACACTTCGATCCTTGTACAACAAAGCCGTTCAGGAAAAACTTGTATCGCTGAACCATTACCCCTTCCGGGACTTCAAGATTTCAAAGTTTGACACCGATACTCGAAAAAGAGCCATCAGCAAGACAGAAATTCAGATGATTGCCGCCCTGGATTTATCAGCTGACTCAAAGGCACAATTGGCTCAGGATGTTTTCATGTTCAGCTATTTCGCGCAAGGCATCAACCTGACCGATATTGCCCTGCTTCGATGGGTCAATATTAAACAAGACCGACTTTTCTACATCCGGGCCAAAACTGGGAAAGGGTTCAATATTAAACTGATGGAGCCTGCGGTGAAAATCATCGAGCGATACCGTACCCAGACCGGCGGAAACCAGGAGAACTTCATTTTCCCAATCCTGGACCGAACCAAACACCTCACACCGGTACAGATAGATAATCGGATTCACAAAATGACGGGGTGCATCAACAAAAGTCTGAAACAAATCGCATCTCTTTCAGAGCTGGATATTCCCTTGACCACCTATGTTGCCAGGCACACATACGCTACCGTTTTGAAAAGCAGTGGCGTGCCGGTTGCGGTTATCAGCGAAGCTTTGGGGCATGAATCGGAATCAATCACTCAGACCTACTTGAAAAGTTTTGAAAATGAGGTGATTGAAGCAGCCAACCAGAACCTAATTTAATTGAAGGCTCTTTTTGTGCAGTTATATAGTATTTCATTCCTCAAACCCGGTTGACAGGATCCTTCGATGATTTGTAATTGAAGCAAATTTGAAATTTGCGAACGGCCCATGGCAGAAAAAATGGTTCGCGAGATATGAACAGGCTTAGGCATGATCTCATAATGCCGCCGCCTCCCCCCTCCGAGTTATTTCTACCCCCGCCTCCTGTCATTTCAGGTTGCCCACCCCCGTACACGTTTAATACTGGGGACATCTTCTATAGGTCTCAGCTATCATCTCCACTATCGGCTGGCTTGAATGCGGCCACAGGTTGCCGCTAAATGTGGCGCAGGTTGCACCAGTGCTCGTTGTGCGCTACAACTTAACACCCACCGTAGTCAAATCCATCTTTCGATAATCATGATCATTTAAGCTAAGGCAAAAAAAATTCTAAATTTTTGCTTGATAAATATAGCAATGCAACGTATCTTTGCTCGATAAATTTAGCAATACATCAAGAATCGTGATATGTCTAACTACGGCACGTACATCAAAGCCCTTCGAGAAGCCAAAAACTTGACGCTGCGCGAGGTTGAAAAGCAGACTGAGATTTCCAACGCCTATCTCAGCCAGTTGGAAACGGGAAAGGTGAAACAACCCTCTCCGCTTAACCTTTACAAACTCGCCCAGTTGTACGATGTGTCATATGAAACGCTCAT
>JANRLZ010000535.1:0-8272 GCA_033762055.1 Saprospiraceae bacterium | reverse complement strand
TTCGGAAAAAAGTGCCGATCCATATGGCACGCAGATCGCGCACCGGCTCCTGGAGCGTTATTTTCCGGGTCAAAAACTCGTTGATCTCAAAAAAAATGTCGCGAGAGAGTTGCCGCTTGACAGTACGGCCAACTATGTTTTCATCGGCGAAGCCATGTTTTTTGATTCCGCTGGGACACAGCGCCTCCTCGATTTTGTAGCAACCGGCGGCACTGCGCTTATTTCAAGCAAAACAATTCCCTTCGACCTGATGACTTTTGTTTATTTTGAAGAGTGCGAGGAGGGGCCCTGGGCGGATTATGCGGTGCAGGAAGATACGTTGGCCCGTTTGTCGCTGCGTACCCCGCCTTTGCCCGATACCAACGTGGTATTTTATTACGCCAAACAAAACATCCGGCAATCGTATGGCTGGCACTATATCGAATCCTATCATTTTTGCGATTCGTTGCCGCAATATCCCCTGGGTTATTTGAACGGTAATTCGGTGAATTTTGCTGTTTTTCCTCATGGGAAAGGTCGTTTTTTGCTGCACACCAATCCGATTGCCTTTTCCAACTTCAGTCTGCTGCGACCCGAGGTACGCCCTTATGCAGCCGGAGTTTTTTCACATTTGCAGGAGGGCGACATCTATTGGGACGCGGTGAGCCGTATCCCTGAAGCCGTTGGCAGGCGCCGAAACGGGAGTGATTTTGCCCACCGGGGGTTGCCGGAAGAACATCCATTTTCCTATATTTTACAACAGGCAGCCCTTGCCTGGGCCTGGTACCTGCTGGCCGTCATGGCATTGTTATGGCTCGTTTTCAGGGCGAAAAGGCGGCAACGACCCATTCCGATTTTGCCGAAAAATGAAAATTCTTCCTACGAATTTATCGGCACCATCGCCCATTTGCACTTTCGGGAAAAAAACTACGCCGGATTGTCGGCACAAACCATGCGCTATTTTCTGGGGCAGCTGCGCGAACGATATGGCCTGGTCGCCCCGGTAGATGCCGACACCGGTTTGCCGCGCACCGACGACGAATTTTTTCGAAAACTGGCCATACTTTCACAGGTTCCTGAACTCGAAGCCCGTCGTGTTTTTGCCCTGCATGCCCAAACGCTGCAGTATGAACCTACCGAAGATATGGCGGTGGATCTGCACCTGGCGCTCGAAGCCTTTTTAAAAGCAGCCAGATAACCCTTTTTTCTATCATTGATTAGCTGCGTATTGCAAGGCATGTCTCTGCCGGGCAGATCAACTTATTGTAAAAAATACGCTTAGTTTTGATTTAGTTTTTTTTCTTTGCACCGGATAATCCGGCTATGGTCTGAAATCAGATTCAGACAATCTTCGATCACATTGATAGTTTAACCAATCTTACTTTCATCAGTATGAAGTTTTTTCAACAAAAATTCTATTTTTCACTTTGTTGTTTTCTGCTTCTGGGCGCCGGGATGCTGTCGGCCCAGCGCCAGATTACAGGCCAGGTGACAGATGCCGAAACCGGCGAGGCGCTCATTGGCGCCAGCGTGGTGGTGGAAGGCACTGCGGTGGGTGCGGCTACAGATTTTGAAGGCAACTATCGCCTTAATGTGCCGGCCAACGCCACTACGATACGGATTTCGTACACGGGTTATGAGACCCAAAACATGACGCTCGGCGCTTCCAATGTGCTGGATGTCAGATTAAAAGTCGCCGGCGCCCTCGAAGAGGTGGTAGTTATCGGCTATGGTACCGTAAAACGTGAAGACCTCACGGGTTCCGTGCAGGCGGTTGGAACCAAAGACTTTAACAAAGGCGCCATCACCGCTCCGCAAGAGTTGTTGATGGGTAAAATTGCGGGGGTTCAGGTAACGACCGGCGCTGATCCGGGCGGCGGCGCAACCATCCGTATCCGCGGCGGTTCATCGCTCAGCGCTACCAACGATCCGCTTATCGTAATTGACGGCATTCCGATTGCCAACGACGATGTCTCAGGCTCACGCAACCCCTTGAACCTCATCAACCCGAACGATGTTGAAACCATGACGGTGTTGAAAGATGCGTCCGCTACCGCAATTTATGGCTCACGGGCGTCCAACGGGGTTATTCTGATTACGACCAAAAAAGGCAGTGCTGCCAACCGCGAACTGCGTTTTACGTACACGGGCAATCTGGCGTTCAGCCAGATCATTCAAAAATCCGAAGTTTTGTCCGGCGATGAATACCGCAATCTGATTCGCGAACAATTCGACGACAACCATCCGGCACGTACCCTGCTCGGCGATGCCAATACCGACTGGCAGTCTGAAATATACCGCACCGGCGTTACGCACGACCACAACCTGGCTATCACCGGCGCAGTGGGTAGCATTCCGTTCCGTGCATCCTGGGGCGCCACCGACCGCAGCGGCATTTTGAAAACCGACCGCTTCAAACGTGTTACGGCAGGCATCAATCTGAATCCGGGCTTTTTGAAAAATATGCTCCAGTTCAATGTGGGCCTCAAATTAGTGTCGGATCGCAACCGCTTTGGTAACCGCGACGCCATCGGCGCCGCCACGCAAATTGATCCGACCCAGCCGATTTTCGCGGCTGATTCTACCTACGGCGAATATTTCTCCTGGCGCAACAATGACGGCACCCCGAACACCCTGGCCCCCGCCAACCCGCTGGCATTGTTGTATATGCGCGACGATGAATCGCATGTGGGGCGTTATATCGCAAGTGGCGCAGTAGATTATCGTTTTTGGTTCCTTCCCGAACTGCGCGCCAACCTGAATGTCAGCTACGACTACACACACGGACAAGGCACCATTTTTGTGCCGCAAAACGCACCCTTTTCCAGAAATGATGGCGGCGGACGCAGTGAGGAGTATTTCCAGAAAAGAAAAGATAAGTTGCTGGAATTTTACCTGAATTACGCCAAAACGATCGGCGCTGTCAAATTCGACGTAATGGGCGGTTACTCCTGGCAAAATTTCTTCCGCAATAACTATTCCATCGCGACCAACGCCGTCGGGTCAACCATTATCAAACCCGAAGATGAAAACCCGCGCGAATACTTCCTGCTCTCTTTGTTTAGCCGCGCCAATGTTTCGTACAACGACCGGATCTTCCTGACCGCTTCGGTGCGTCGCGACGGTACCTCCCGTTTCCCGAACAACAAATGGGGACTTTTCCCGGCAGCTGCACTGGCATTCAAAGTAGTTGACCGCGAAAATGCGACTTTTTCAGGCCTGAAACTTCGTTTGGGTTTCGGGGTAACCGGTCAGCAAGACATCAGCGCCGACTTCTACCCGGCCCTGGCACGTTACACGTACAGCTTCACCAATGCCCAATACCAGTTCGGCGACCAGTTCTACAACACCCTTCGTCCGCAAGGTTACGATGCCGACCTCAAATGGGAAGAAACCACGACCTATAATGCGGCTATTGACTATGGTTTCTGGGGCAACCGTGTGACCGGCTCGCTGGAATTTTATCTCCGTGAAACAAAGGATCTGATCAATTTCATCCCCGTTCCGGCGGGTACCAACCTGACCAACTTTATTACCACCAACGTCGGCGATCTGGAAAACCGCGGGGTGGAGTTTTCGATCAACGCCCTGCCCTGGAAAAGTTCGCAGGCATCCTGGTCCATTGGGTTCAACGTAGCCGCCAACCGCAACAAAATCACCCGCCTTACCGCTACCGAAGACCCCAACTATCAGGGTGTGGCTACCGGCGGCATCGCGGGCGGCGTGGGCAACAACATCCAGATCCACAGCGTAGGTTATCCGGCCAGTTCCTTCTTTGTGTACGAACAGGTGTATGATGCCAACGGTGTGCCGGTGGAAGGTATTTACGTAGACCGCAACGGCGACGGCAGCATTACGCCCGACGATCGTTACCGCTTTGAAAAACCGGCGCCCGACTATCTCATCGGTTTTAATACCGGTTTGTACTTCGGAAAATTCGACCTGACCCTGGCCGGTCGTTCCAACATCGGCAACTACATGTACAACAACAACCTGTCGAATAACGCTTACTACAACCAGTTGTACGGCAGTACCGGTGTGTTGCGCAACGTACTTTCCACGACCCGGGAAATTGATTTCAACGTACCGCAGTACTTCAGCGATCACTACGTGGTGGACGCTTCTTTCCTGCGTATTGACCACATTACAGCAGGTTATACCTTCAGCAAGTTGGGCCGCAATATTCAGGCGCTGCGTCTGTCGGTTACGGTGCAAAACCCGCTGTTGGTAACAAAATACGATGGACTGGATCCGGAAGTTTTCAACGGGATTGACAACAATGTTTACCCCCGCTCACGGACATATTTACTCGGTGTAAAAGCCGATTTTTGACAAATCGCCATTTTGTAATGTGTTTGAATCAACATGTTTAAACCTTTTTGTGTCCTGTTTTTTTAGAGAATAAGGACATGGCATCACCAATCAAACTTAATTTTCAACGAGATATGAAAATCTTGTCCATAAAAACACTTGCACTGATCGGCGCGATGGCTTTTGTCGCCGTTTCGTGCTTCAAGGACCTCGATACCATTCCGCTGGACGAGGACGTGCTAACTTCCAAAGTGGTGTACGACAATCCGGCGGCGTACAAGCAGGTGCTGGCCAAATTATATGCCGGCCTTGCCCTGAGCGGTCAGGAAGGACCGGCAGGTCAGCCCGATATATCGGGGATTGACGAAGGTTTTTCCACTTATTTGCGCCAGTACTGGAAGGCGCAGGAATTGCCCACCGACGAAGCGGTGATTGCCTGGAATGACGGCACTATCCAGGATTTTCACCAGCAGGACTGGGATGCGAACAACGAATTCGTGACGGCGATGTACAACCGTATTTTTTACCAGATTTCGCTTTGCAACGAATTCCTTCGTGAATCAACGGATGAAAAAGTAAACAGTCGTCCGGGTGTTAGTGATCAGTTGAAAGCGGATCTGAAAAACTTCCGTGCGGAGGCACGTTTTCTGCGCGCCTTGAGTTATTGGCATGCGCTTGATTTGTTCAGACAGCCGCCTTTTGTTACGGAAAATGACGAGGTGGGTTCTTTTTTTCCGCCACAAGCAACGCCTGAACAGTTGTTTAACTACGTTGAGAGTGAGTTAAAAGCCATTGAAGCCGATCTGATTCCGGCTCGCCAGAACGAATATGGCCGTGCCGACCAGGCTTGCGCCTGGATGTTGCTTGCCAAACTGTATCTCAATTCCAAGACATATGGATTGAGTGACCGCTATTCCGACTGTGCAACCTACAGCCAGAAAGTTATCAGCGCCGGCTATACGCTCGATCCGAATTATGAGCACCTTTTCCTGGCCGACAACCATACTGCCGACGGTATCATTTTTCCGGTGACATTTGACGGCGTTCGCTCGCGCACCTATGGCGGCACTACTTTCATGTGCCACGCAGCAGTAGGCGGGAGCATGCTTGCAGCCGATTTCGGCCTCGATGGCGGTTGGGGCGGTACGCGTACCACCAGCGCTATTGTGGCCAAATTCCCGTCGGTAGGCGGCGGCAGCGTGATTGTAGCGCCCAATCCGGGCAACACCACCTATCCGGTCATTTATGTGCCGGGCGGGTACCAGGGCTGGGACCCGGCAACCGCCGCGCAACTGGCTTCTTCGGGCAGTGACAATACCTACGAAGGTTATGTGTATTTCCCCGACGATCAGAAAGAGTTCAAATTTACCATAGGCCCTAACTGGAGCGTGAATTTTGGCGACAATGGATCCGATCTGAGCCTTGAGCCCAATGGCGCCAACATTACCGTACCGGAAGGTGGTTTTTATAAAATCAACGTTGACCTCACCAACCTGAATTACACCCTGCTCAAAACAAACTGGGGCCTCGTGGGCGACGCTACCGGCAGTTGGGACGTGGATCAGGACATGACATACGACGCATCGGAAAATGCCTGGACGATTACCCTGGATCTGGAAGGCAACAAAGCGGTAAAATTCCGCGCAAATGATGGCTGGTCGCTGAATTACGGCGACAATGGCCCCGATGCGCTGCTGGAAGAAGGCGGCTCCAATATCAGTATCCCGTCGAACGGAACCTATACGATCAAACTGTTCCTCGACAAGCCGGATTACACCTATTCCATTGAGCGCCCTGCTTTTGACCGCCGCGCCATGTTCTACACCGACGGACAGACGCTGGAAATTGAGGACATTTCCCAATTCTCCAACGGCTATGCCATTACAAAGTATAAAAACATCAATGCAAATGGCACACCCGGGTCGAACCTGACTTTTGTGGACATTGATTTCCCGATGTTCCGCATTGAAGATGCTATGCTGATGTATGCCGAAGCCGTATTGCGCGGCGGGGCAGGCGATTTGAATACTGCCCTGGGTTATGTCAATACGATTCGGGAGCGCGCCTATCAGGGATCTTCGGGCAATATTACCGCCAACGAACTAACCCTTGATTTCATCCTCGATGAGCGCGCCCGCGAATTATACTGGGAGTGCCATCGTCGCACCGATCTGGTGCGTTTTGGTCGCTTTAGCGAAAGTAGTTACCTCTGGCCCTGGAAAGGCGGCGTTCCGGAAGGTGTTTCCACCTCGAAACACCTCGACGTTTTCCCGATACCCTCCTCCGATCTTGGCGCCAACCCGAATTTGAGAAACCAGAATCCGGGTTATTAATTTGATCACCGGCAGGCGCAAACCTTCTTTCTGACGTAGGCGCCTGCCGATAATAAAAAACACAACAATGAAAAAAATACTCGCTTTAATGCTCTCTTTTGGGCTTTTTGCCGTCGCTTGTACGGAAAAAGACAAGGAGCCAATCTTGCAGCCCGGCGCTGCACCTGCAATTACCGCACCTGCCGGTGGCAGTAGTTTTGTACTGGTAGATACACTGGCTGCCGATATTTTTTCCGTGTTTAACTGGACGGCTGCCGACTTCGGTTTTGATGCCGGAGTGACCTATACCCTGGAATTGGATAAAGCCGGCAACAACTTCGCCGACCCAATCACGGTAGGTGCTGTTAATGCGCTTACGCTGGGCGATGTGACGCAGGAAAAAATAAATACCATCCTCCTGACGGCCAAGGATTTGCCGGGCGGAGAACCTGCCGACATCGAATTCCGCGTGGTTGCAAAGTTGGGCAGCGACGCTACCTTGCCTACACTGAACTCTCAGCCGGTCACCTTGCGTATCACACCTTACACCGTGGTCATCAACTACCCATTCCTGCATGTACCGGGAAGTTATCAGGGCTGGAATCCGGCCGATTCATCCACAGTGGTATATGCGCCGCGCAGCGACGAAAAATATGAGGGTTACCTCTATTTCGCGGACGGCAGCGCCAAATATAAATTTACAAAAGGGCCAAGCTGGAATACCAACTGGGGCGACGACGGCAACAACGGCACGCTCGAATCCAATGGCGCTGATATTCCGTTGGCCTCCGGCCCCGGCGTTTACAGACTCAATGTTGACCTCAATGCCCTCACTCACACCGGCCTCAAAACAGATTGGGGCTTGATCGGCGATGCCACCGGTAGCTGGGATGTGGATCAGGATATGACTTACGATCCACTGACCAACAAATGGACCATTACACTTGATTTATCGGTGGGCAAGATAAAATTCCGCGCCAACGACAGCTGGGACATCAATCTTGGCGACAATGACGCCAATAAAAAAATGGAATACAACGGCGCTGATATTGACGTTCCGGAAGCCGGTAATTACACCGTTGAGTTGAACCTCGGCGTTCCGATTTACACGTACAAATTGACAAAAAACTGATTTCAACCGGCCTTCGTTTAAATATACAACATGAGCCACCCTGACTTTTAGGGTGGCTCATGTTTTTTCTGGCTATCTGCTGCGACAGTAACTAAAGCCCCAAAACGATGCCCCGTGAAGCCAGACAAATTGTACCGTCGTACAAACCGATGTAGTAAAGGCCGGAGGGAACTTCCGGGATGGGGACTTGCAGAGCTGTGTTGGCAATCACATGCAGGTTTTGTTCGGCCATGAGTTTGCCCGCACTGTTCAGTAATTTAACCTGAAGCGAGGCTGCATCGGGAAAACCCTCCAGTTGCAATGTAAGGACACGACGACCGCTATCGGGCCAAACCCTGAACCCCCTGAATGGTAAAGGTTCGGAAACCGTAGCCGGCAATACATATGGATAATCATAATACCGAATGCCGCCATCTGCCATCAGATTGTTTTGAAAATCAAAAAACGTGGCATGTTCCTGGTGCGAGCCTTGTCCCCAGGGGGTTCGGCAAGGCGATGACTGCCAGGCAGGCTCCCAGTATATAACACCCATTGCGCC
>JANRLZ010000534.1:0-7004 GCA_033762055.1 Saprospiraceae bacterium | reverse complement strand
GGTAATCAATAGGTTTAGAAGGTTTAGCGGGCTTTATTAAAATAATATAAACCCAAATAAAACTCCACAAACCCCATCAACCTCCACAAACCTTACTATGCCTACCGGTCATTCGGACTGGCGCGCAGATTGAGGAACATTTTGAACCCGAAATTAGCGGAAATAATTTTGGCATTAACATGGTAGTTGGCATCCAGAAACACCTCGGTGTTTTTAAAGATATCGCGGATGTAAAACAGGCCGAATTCAGCGCCGACCGTCACATCAAATTTATCCGGCACCTCTCCGTCAGGTTTCAGCGCTTCGCTGATGAAAGCATAACGAACACCGGCCTTACCCATGACTGTGAAGGCGGTTTGCTTCGATTTCGAACACTGGTTGCCATTGGTACGGTACTTGCCCGCGCCGGCTTCGAGCATAACATAAGGGGTGGTAATAAACGACTCCTGTACGTCTTTCGATTGCGGATCAAGACTAAACACCGCGCCGCCGCCGATACGCGCCGTGCTCCAGTGGGTAGCCACATTCATGGCCGTACCGGCGCCCAGGCCAATTCGATTGGCTACCAGCGTTACATCCGGCGCAGCTAAATGCACCATCGGTATATCGAGGAAAAGACGGGGGCCCGTAGAGTAAGGCTGGCTGATTGCCAGCGGGATCAATGCTGCAAAGGCAAGGAAGGTGAGAAACGATTTTTTCATAAAAGTGTCAATTTTTCGTGTGAACTTCGGCGGGCAAGATACCGCGTTGCCCGGATTTCGCTGCCCTCCGCGACCGACAAGGTTTATTCTTAAAAAATAAAAGAGAATGACCGACCGACCCTATATTTGCGACCTCGTTCTGCTTTAATCCTTACTGTGTTCGCCCATAAAAGGCGTCGTAAACAACACAAATTCGGGCAACACCCTGTGTCACCCCGTTACTTCCATGGACAATGTTGGATGGTTTTTAAATCGTTTCGGGGGTAGTCCCGAAGAATCATTTTTGTCGCAATTTTATTATCATGATGATCAGGGTTGTATTTGCCGCACTTTCAGGCGGTTTAACCCATTTTTTACTCGGATGGGTAACGTATGGCGTATTATTGGCTAGTTTTTCTTTAATGAATGCCGGTACAGCGTATGGCGTTGCCAAAAAAACGGAAGAAATGGAAGTCGCCTGGGTACTTGCAGGCAGTATGGCCTATGCCTTGCTACTTACGCTGATTTTTGTCCACTGGGCGCGTATTTCCACGTTTAAAAGCGGCGCGATCGGTGGACTGTGGATTGGATTGCTCGTATCGATGGAGTATCATATTACCAACTACGGCACTTCCCATCTTTATAACCTGAACGCAGCCATCACCTATTCATTCGCCGATGCGATGGCCTCCTCTATCACCGGAGGCATCGTTGGCTGGACACTGGGATTTCGCCAAAATTGATGCTTTGCATTATCTTCAGTACAAGTCGGTTTTCACAGCCGACTGTAGGAAATTACGACATTTCAACTCTTCAATTCATCAACATTACAGTATATTAGCCGGGCAAAAACCGCTGATATGCAACGCCTTGTCTGCCTTTTTCTCATCGCTTGCTCCTTTTTGTGCAGCGCAACGCTACTCGCGCAGGATACCATTGCCTCTCCCCGCCGGGATGCCTTTTCCGGCGGATTGCGCCTGCACCGCGGATTTATCATCCCGCATTCAAAAGCCATTGCCGATCTGGCAACTTCCAACCCCTTCGGTTTTGAAATCAATGCCCAGTGGCTGCTGCAAGACCCGATAAAAACCCGCCGCTTGGGTCTGGTAAGCAAACGCGGTTTCGCTGCGCATTATGTCCATTTCGACAACCCGGAAGTACTCGGACAAACCTTCGCCTTCGTACCCTGGGTCGAGCCCCTGATACGCCCCTGGAGGCCACTTTACGGATCGGTACGCCTCGGACTCGGGCCGGCCTGGCTGACCCGCCTCTACGATCCTGAAACCAATCCCGACAATCTTTTTTTCAGCTTCCCGCTCAGCCTATGGGCCATGCTCAACGCACATTTGCACTACAAAATCGGCAACCAATGGGAAATCGCAGGCGGTATCAATTACAACCACATTTCCAATGGCGGCATGCGCAACCCGAACAAGGGGATGAATTTCCCCACCTTCAATCTCGGGTTTCAATATTACCCCCAACCCGTTCAAATCCTTAAACCGGAAAAAAACCGCGACTGGAAAAACAGCCCCCGTAACTACGCCTACCTACTGGCTGTCGGCACGGTAAAAAATATGGATCCGGCGCCGCCCGAACATCCCGATGTACAACCCTGCTGGTCGGCCGGCGCCATGGGAGTGCTGGGGCGGCAGGTAGGGCGTTTCAGCCATCTTTCCGTCGGCACAGAGTGGATTCACGATGGTTTTGCCCGGGAAATGTTGTCGCGCAACGGCTTGCAAAAAAGTGCCTGGAAAGGCAGCCTGCTCGCGGGGCATGAACTGATCGTCGGACGTGTCACCTTTGCCATGCACCTCGGCGCCTACCTTTTCAACCCTTCCGGCGATCCCGATCCGGTGTACCAGCGTTACGGCTTGTATTACCGCGCCGGACAGCATTTGATGTTTGGCAGCAGCATGAAAGCCCACCGCCATGTCGCCGATGTATTTGATATTCGCGTGGGTTGGTTGTGGCGATAAATCACTCAGTTTTTGACCGATCCTAAAAAACCCGACATGCCCTAAATCTCGTAATTCCCGTCAAAACGCAATCATGTACTTTTGCGGCGCCGGCCGGAAACAGGTGCGGCATACTTTTTTCCATGAAACAACTCATTGAATGCGTCCCCAATTTCTCAGAAGGGCGCGACCCGCTGGTAATCAAACAAATTACCGACGCCATCGAGACCGTAGCAGGCGTTACCCTGCTCGATGTTGACCCCGGCAAAGCCACCCACCGTACCGTTGTAACTTTTGTCGGCGAACCGGCCGCCGTCGTGGAGGCCGCCTTCCAGGCGATCCGAAAAGCCTGCGAGGTGATTGACATGAGCAAACACCAGGGCGAACACCCGCGCATGGGCGCAACGGACGTTTGTCCGCTCATCCCGATTGCCAATATTTCGATGGAAGAAACCGCCGAATGGGCGCGCCGCCTCGGCGAACGCGTGGGCCGCGAACTCGATTTGCCTGTGTATCTCTACGAATCGGCCGCCAGCCGCCCGGAGCGCAAAAATCTGGCCGACATCCGTGCCGGCGAATACGAGGGTCTGCCGGAAAAATTGGCCAACCCGGAATGGAAACCCGATTTCGGCCCGGCCAAATTCCATGCAAAAAGCGGCGCTACCGTCATCGGCGCCCGCGATTTCCTGATCGCCTACAACGTCAACCTCAATACCACCTCGGTGCGCCGCGCCAATTCGGTCGCTTTCGATGTGCGTGAAAAAGGGCGGGTACTCAACGATCCTGCCACCGGCAAACCCCTGAAAGGCCCCGATGGCGAGCCGCTGCGCGAACCGGGTTTGCTGAAAGGCGTAAAAGCCATTGGATGGTTCATCGAGGAGTACGGCATCGCACAGATTTCAATGAATATCACCGACGCGCAGGCAACGCCCCTGCACCGGGCTTTTGAAGCGTGCCACCAGAGCGCCGACCGCCGCGGCATGCGCGTTACAGGGTCGGAACTGGTGGGACTGGTGCCGCTGCATGCCATGCTCGAAGCGGGGCGTTATTTTTTGAAAAAACAACAGCGCAGCACCGGTGTCAGCGAAGCCGAATTGATCAAAATCGCGGTAAAAAGCATGGGGCTCGACGAACTCGCACCTTTTGATCCGCAACAAAAAATCATCGAGTACAACCTCGAAAAAGGCAACCCGGCAAACGCCCAAAAACTCGTGCGCAAAGACCTGATCGCCTTTGCCGACGAAACCGCTGCCGAAAGTCCGGCCCCGGGCGGCGGCTCCGTCAGCGCCTACGTGGGCGCTTTGGGCGCCTCGCTGGCCACGATGGTCGCCAACCTGAGCAGCCACAAACGCGGCTGGGACGAGCGCTGGGAAGAGTTTTCCGATGCCGCCGAACAGGGACAAAAAATCAAGGACGCCCTGCTGCGCGCCGTAGACGACGACACCGACGCCTTCAAACTCATTATGGCCGCTTTCGGCATGCCCAATGTTTCGCCGGAGGAAAAAGCCACGCGAAAAGCCGCGATCCAGTCGGCCACGCGCAAGGCCATCGAGGTGCCGTTTCGGGTCATGGAGCTGACTTTCAGCGCCTTTCCGCTCATCCGGCAAATGGTCGAAACCGGCAACCCCAATTCTGTAACCGACGCGGCGGTGGGTGCGCTCTGCGCCCGGGCCGCCCTGCGCGGCGCCTACCTGAATGTACAGATCAATACAAGCGGCCTCGACGACAAAGCCTATGCCGCCGAGGTACTATCGGCAGGACAAAAAATGGTGGATGCCGCCGAAACGATGGAGCAGGAAATACTGGAAATTGTTCGTACAAAAATGGGGTAAAGGCTGCTTTTTAACACAGCAGACGCAATGACTACCCGGAGGATCGTTGTCTCACTGGTTGTAGTTTGGACAGGATTGACAAGATTTTTTAATTGTTCAGGGTAATTATCCTGTAAATTTTGTCAACCTTGTCCAAACTACAACCAGTGAGACAACCCCTAACATTATGACGCCCTTAACACGTCTTCACCAATCCATAACGGGGCGTTTTCGTTTTGCGGGAAATTTTTACACATGAAAATCCAGCCCGTTCTTTTTTCCCTGGCGTTTTGCGCCTTTTTCCTTTCCAGTTTATCTGCCCAAAACAACCGCTACCGCCGGTACGACGATGCCCCGGAACAACGCTGGAGTGTCGGTCTGGCGCCATTGAGCCTGGTTTTGCCGAGCGGCAAAGTGAATATCCGCGGCGAATGGGCCTATGCCTCCAACAAATCCCTGTCGCTGCTGGTCGGCATTCCCCGTCCGACGCGCATGCCCAATTTGCTGGAAAACACCTTCGATCTTGACAACGAGGGGAAAACCCTGAAAAATACCTACACTGCCTTTGGCGCCGCCCTGGAAAACCGTTTTTACTTCGGCGGGGAAGCGCCGCGCGGTTTTTACCTGGCGCCCTACGCCCGCTACAACCATTTTTCGCTGGCGCGCACCACCCGCGGGGTGGAAAACGATTACACCACCACCTTCAAAGGCGCCGTCAACGGCATCGGAGTCGGCGGCGCGCTTGGCGTACAATTCCGCCTCGGCAGCCACGTTACGATGGACGCCACCCTCGCGGGCATTGATTTCAAATGGATGCGCGGCACGCTTACCTACACCACCAACGACCCCGCCAACGACCTCGCCGCCTTCCGCGACGAAGTGCAGCAGGCCGTGGAAGACATCCCGCTCATCGGTCACCGACTCGCCGCCGCCATTGACGGCGACCAGATCAAAGTGCGCACCCCCGGCGCGGTATTGCCCGGTTATCGGTTCAATTTGTCGGTGAATTATGTTTTTTAGAATATGTCGGGAATTTTTTCAAGTAAAAAAAGATTCCCGACATACCCCAAAAAGGGCGACTTGAGTTTGAAAGCCAATTTTGGAGATAACCACCCCTACATTGACGCCACCTTAAAAAGCATCGCCGCACTGAAAAACCCGCCGCCGGCTGCCTGAAAGTGCCGGCGGCAGTGCGTGTTCGGGAAAACTGTGCTACCTTCGCGCTCAAACTATGCAAGCCGGAAAAACGCTCCTCGATCGCCCACGTTTTGCCCTTACCCTTGAGCGGCTTTGTCATCAGCTGCTCGAAGACTGGGGCGATTTCTCCCAAGCCTGTATCATCGGCATCCAGCCCCGCGGCGTGTCGCTGTCCAACCGGCTCCATGCGCGACTGGAAGAACTGACGGGCAAATCCATCGAATACGGGAAACTCGACATCACTTTTTACCGCGACGATTTCAGGATGCCCGACGGCCCCCTGGCGCCGCATCCCAATGAAATTGACTTTATCGTGGCCGATAAAAAAGTGCTGCTGGTAGACGATGTGCTCTACACCGGGCGCACCATCTCCGCCGCGCTCGCCGCCCTGCAACACTACGGCCGCCCCGGCGCCGTGGAATTGCTGGTGCTGGTTGACCGGCGCTTCAACCGACACCTCCCCATTCAGCCCGATTATTTCGGCATCGCCGTAGACGCCCTCGACGAAGCGTACATCAAAGTGCGCTGGCAGGAAACCCACGGCGAAGACGAAATTCTGCTCTTTGATAAAAAACCGTAAAAAGCGAAAGGTAAAGGTAAACGTAAAGGTAAACGTAAAGGTAGCACGGACTTCAGTCCGTCGGGATAGGCGGCATTTATGCCGGCGATACATACGACAGACGGAGCGTAGGGGTATTAGCGGGAAAGCAGTGAACATCTGTTACCCGCTTGCTTATCGTCGGCATAAATGCCGCTCGTCCCGACGGACTAAAGTCCGTGCTACCCTCCGTCCGATATATGAAAAAACTCTCCACGAGCCACCTGATCGGCATCAAGAATATCACCGAAAACGACATCCGGCTCATTTTCGAAACGGCCGATAATTTCAAGGAGGTCATCAACCGGCCGATTAAAAAAGTGCCGTCGCTGCGCGATATCACGGTGGCCAACCTCTTTTTTGAAAGCAGCACCCGCACCCGCGTTTCTTTCGAACTGGCCGAACGCCGCCTGAGCGCCGATACCGTCAATTTCGCGGCCAGCAGCAGCAGCGTAAGCAAGGGCGAAACCCTGCTCGATACGGTCAATAATATCCTTGCCATGAAAGTGGACATGGTGGTGATGCGCCACCCCGCGCCCGGCGCCTGCGTCTACCTCTCTACCCGTATCCCCGCCAATATCATTAACGCCGGCGACGGCACCCACGAACACCCCACCCAGGCCCTGCTCGACGCCTTTTCCATTCGCGAAAAACTCGGCGACCTGTCCGGCAAAAACATCGCCATCATCGGCGACATCCTGCACAGCCGCGTCGCGCTGAGCAATGTTTTTTGCCTGCAAAAACTCGGCGCCAAAGTCCG
>JANRLZ010000533.1:0-4700 GCA_033762055.1 Saprospiraceae bacterium | reverse complement strand
TGGAAGATTGGCTGGAAAAATGTGCCGCCTGGTCGCAAGTTGCCTGGATGGTGGATACCAATAAGTGTTTTGATACCCCCGTAAAGGCGATCCATTCCGCCTCGCCATATTGTTTTGCGCTAAAGCGCACCAACCTTGAAGGAGGGGAACAATACACTCTCAATGAAAAGGACAACAAGTCGCAAGTGTATGAAAGGATTGTCGCCTATTTTGCCAAGGCTGCGGCCTTGCTCGAAACCGAGGAGGACAAACATATTGCAGATGCCTTCTGCGCTGCATTGAATGACCGGCATCGCCTGCAACACTGGCTGTCGGGTGCGGAAGCCTACGCAACCATAAAAGAGGGGGATTACGTCATTTTTTATCTGGATTTACCCCTTGCGTCATATACCACAGCCAACCGAAAATACCTGAAAGAAAAACTGTTCAACACCTCGGATTATAATCTGTCAGATCCCGAAAGGGCGGATTTGCTACATGGTACGAGCAATTGGTTTAACGGGTTTCCTTTAAAAAAGCCGTTTCGCATCCATCAATCTGCAACGTTTGACATTGCCGGGCGTATTTCCTCTGAGGAGGCGCAAGCCCTGTATGATTTTTCCGAATTAAACCGCCGTAAATTATTTCCGAACCCTTTGCCGCTGTTTATTATGAAAGATGAACAAGAGAAGGTGTTTAAAATAATGAAGGATGATGCCATTTCCCAAGGCGAAAAACGCAAAGCTTATCTTGAGATCATTGAGGAGTTGTGGAAAAAACAATCCGGAGAGTTGGGGAATTATTACCTTCTTTTTATAGCATTTGGAGAAATCAAGGACTTTGATTTTGTCAGCCGCTTTGATTTTAATCTCAATCCGGATGGTGCGCCCTGGGAGGTACACGATTTGTTTGACACAAACGAGCCAATGTCGCTTATAACGGTGGTGGATTTGATGACAAAGGCATTGCCCCCGATGTTTAATAATGCCCTGGTCGTACGCAGAAAAGACAAGGACTGGATTTTTCACTGGTTTGATGACATGGATCCTGCGTACACCAAGACCCACAATGCCTTTTTATTGGCCATGAAATACCGCAAGGCTTTTTATGATTTTATCTATAAAAGTCAAAGGCAAAGTGTGACCGGGTCGGCTGTTGAAGAAATTTTGCTCACAGGCATTTTGGATGACATTCGCCTCGACAAGTGGGATGGAAAATACAACTCCGAACGCCTTAACATCCGAACAAAACTGAACTTGCTGTTCAGTCTGCACTCCTATTTTTCAACTAAACCCAATCCTCGTTTTATGCCTGAAAATATTATTGAACTCCGCCGGCACACGGATGCTGTAGCGCGAGGCGAGGCACATCTGGAGACCGACGAGCAATTTGCATTCGCTGCGGGTCAGGTGGTAGATCGTATCTCTGCAGCGTCTAAATCCGGCGACCGGAGTTTTGGTTATCTGGAACCATTTTTAGCACAGACGGATGCCATTCGCCTGAAACTTGCCATTGCCAATTTTTTCAAACGCTACAAACATGTCAATTATTCTCAGCGATTTCAAACAGTGAGCGCTGAAGTACTTGCCTATCAGAAGGCAGGTAGCATTCGGAATCTGTTGCCGCTTTTTTTGGCCGGCGTCTTCTCCGACAGTTTGCTTTTTGCAGAAAAGAAACCAGACGCCTCTGCTTCCGAACCCGGAGAGACTTCAAACTAATTTTTCACCTGATAAACTACATCAATTAATATGTCCACTCCATTTCAAAATCGCGTCTTTGGATGCGTTATCGTCAAATCCGTCAACTCCAACTACAACGCGGACTTCTCGCACCAGCCCCGCACTTTGCCTGACGGTACAGTATATGCTACCGACAAGGTACTGAAGTACAGTGTTCGAAACTGGCTGAAAAAGACGGCGCTCAATGATAAGGTATTCTATTTCAAGACGTTGAGTGAAGATATGCAACCCCGTGATCTGGGTGAAACATACATTAAATTGTTCGGTGATTTTCCCAAAAATGACGGGAAAGACAAGGAGGTAAAAAACCGGAAAGAGGTACTAAAAAACCTGCTAAGTTGTACAGACGTTCGACTGTTTGGAGGGACATTCGCGGAAAAAGGAGTAAGCCTTTCCATTCATGGTACGACCCAGATCACGCATGGCGTCAATCGTTTCCCGGAAAATGCCATTTATTCGGAACAGATTGCTTCTCCGTTTCGTAACGCCAACGAAAGAAGTGCCGACTCCATGCAGACGACGCTTGGCACTCAATTCAAACTCCGGGAAGGGCATTATGTGCATCACTTTTCCATAAATCCGCATAATTTGAGCGATCTGGTCGAGCTTTCCAGTGGCGAAGCGTTGAACGATGAGGATATTTCAAAACTTAAATCCGGGTTGTCGCGTGGCGTTACCCTCTACGACTCCTCGGCAAAATCCGGAACCGAAAACGAATTATTGTTGTGGGTGCAGCTAAAAGCCGGCTCCAAACTCGTGTTACCTTCATTTATTGATTTGGTCAGTGTCGGCGACGATGAAAAACGCACGATAGACATCACAGCGGTGAGCGAAATCCTTGCACGCCAAAATGTGAAGGATGCGATTGAAAAGATCGAAATCTGGTATGATTCTACCACCTCGACGATCAAGGGATTACCAGATGGGGCTATTCATCACGAAATTCACCAGTAAAGTCATGAGACAAACCTTGATTTCTTTTGACCTAAAAGGCGATTTCGGCGTATTCAAAAAGCCGGATGTAAACGAGGGCTTGCAATTGACTTTTAATATATTGCACAAGCCTGCCCTGCTTGGTATTCTGGGCGCCATCGCTGGACTGGAAGGCTATAAAAGACAGGGTGTTTTTCCGGAGTACTACCACAAATTACGGGGTTTGCGTGTTGGTATCGAGCCTCTTGAGGGCCGGCATGAAAAAGGCAATTTTGTAAAAACCGTTATCAAATATACCAACACGGTGGGTTACGCTAATGCCGACGGGAATTTGATCGTTACGGAGCAAGCCTTGCGTCGTCCGGCTTATCGAATCTACCTGTTGCTTGATCTTGATATGGAAGAACAATCTTGTTTGTATGATCGCATAAAAGCAGCGGAAGCGGAATATATTCCCTATTTCGGAAAAAATGAGTGTGTAGCGTGGTGGGAAGCAGAAACGGTTCAAGAATACGCGTTTGCGCCTTTTGTTGCCACAGATGATTTTCGGGTAAATTCTATTTTCATTCGGGAAGCGTCCTTGCTTAGCCAGCGAGTAAAACCTCGTTTTTCAATTTCATTGCGTCAGACAGTCAACGCGGCTTCGTTTGCGTATTTTGAACGGTTGCCCATAGATTTTTTTGTGGGTGATCCGCCTGAAACAGCGGATAGTCCCGATTTATTCGGAGAAACCTCACATAAATTCAGGTCACTTAAATTCGTACAATATGATCTTGCAGAGATTGTTTTTACCGACTGGACTTTGCGCCAGGATTCAGCGTTGCCGAATTTATTTCAACTAAAGTCGCCGGACGGCGCCTCGAAGATTGTTCAACTTATTTGATGATGAAAACACTTGTCGCTTTGCTGGATGAAGCAATACAAGTAGATGAAATACTTGAAAATGCCGGAAAATACCTGGCGCATATCCCCAAACCCGGCGATTCATCAGACAAAAAAAATGAAACATTAGGGGAACACTTAAATTTAGTCGTAGCAAATGCACGGCGCATTTGCGAATTGCATGGATTGAATGAGGTTGTGGAACGACTTGTGGGGCAGCTTGTAAAACAACTTAATTTTGATAAAAAAGAAGCTGCCGCCGATTGGGTGGCTATGCTTTTCTCCAACACGATCATTTTTCACGACTTCGGTAAGGTCAACGAGTATTTTCAGGTTGACCGGATGAAGAACGATGATGCATTTTTTAAAGGGGTGGCCCCGGAAATTTTCACCCCACGATACGGCCACTCTGAACTGGGCGGGTACATTTTCTCGGTTTATCATCTGGAGAAAATTGAAGATTTAGACATGCCGGATGAAGACCGGTCAAAATTGGCTGCCTTAACCCTGCTTTTTTCAAATACTATTTTATTACACCACAGTCCAAAACTCAAGCAGCCAGGAGAAAGAGTATTGCGCAGCCAATTTATCAAATACCAACGTCAAATTGAGAAGTATCTCCGGCTTTACAAGGGCTTCCCGAAGCCCGCAATCTCTACGTTTTGTTTTGACAATATAAAAACTATTGTCAAAGAATTTGAGGATAATAAAGCAGGCTTTGCCCTTTTTGCGCTTCTACGATTGAATTTCTCTTTGCTGACAGCGGCTGATTACATGGCAACCTGGCATTACGGGTATGAAATGGAGATGCAGACAGAAAGGCATTGGGGAGTATTGGGTTCGCCTCTGCGTACTGCGCTTATTCACGCCGCTCGTACGGCCAAGGAATACAATGCGCTTGCTTACAAAAATTTTGAAGATAAAAATTACAGGCTGCGACATCCTTTGTCGCCCAATGGCGACAACCTCAACTTGTTACGTACCGAAATGACCGTAGAAGTACTGCAACAATTAGAGCGACATCACGAACAGCGATTGTTTTATCTCGAAGCGCCTACGGGAGGTGGGAAAACCAATCTTTCCTTGTTGGCAGTTGTCGAACTTTTGCGCTCCGATCCGGGGCTTAATAAAGTTTTTTATGTTTTTCCTTTCACAACGCTGATTACC
>JANRLZ010000532.1:0-9125 GCA_033762055.1 Saprospiraceae bacterium | reverse complement strand
TGGTTACTTCACCAACACTACGCAAAATGTTTTAAACAGCATTTTAATCTAATAACATGAAAATTAGACTCTTACTCTACTTCTTTTTCGGGCACATTGTCAGTATTTCCGCCCAAACGCTCACCGGCACCGTCACCGACTCCAACGGCGCACCCGTGGCCAATGCCCGCGTGACCATTTTTCTCAATGACACTTCCATGTTCCGGGAGGCTCGCACCGATGCCAACGGGGTCTATCTTTTTGAAAATCTCGACCCCTACTACTTCTTTTTCAACGTGGCCGCACGGGGCTTCGAACTTTTCCAAAATGCCACGACGGGCATTGTCGGCACGGTCATTCACGATGCTCAACTGGAACCCGAAACGCAGCCCGGCCAATGGACTACGATCATGAATTCGCCCGAACCGCTCGGCGGTACCGACCTGGGCGTATTGATGCCCGACGGCAGCATCTACTACTGCCACAACACCAAAGACCCCTTTGCTTTCGACCCTGTTGCCGACGATACGATGGCCGTGCCGGGCGCATTGCAAGTGCAAGGCTGCGTGGCGCCAAAACTGCTTTGGAACGGCAATATTATTATGGCGGGCGGCACCGACCAGGAAGTGTACGGCCCCGGTACCCGTAAGATAAAACAATACAACGTTTTTACGAAGACCTGGCAGACGCTGCCGCTCATGCTCGATTATCGCTGGTATCCTTCCATGATCCAATTGGCTGACGGGCGACTACTCATCACCGGTGGTGGTGGGCTGAACAATCCTGTACGCGTGAACACGACCGAACTGTACGACCCGCTTACCGGCCAAACCGAGTGGGCCGACACAATTGCCATCCGCAACGAACAATCACCCATTCTCACGCTTTACAGCGGCAAAGCCCTGATGACTTTCCGCCCGCCGCAACTGTTCGACCCGGTCACCGGGCAATGGGATTTGGCCGCCGATTTTGTGCAGGGCAACCGGATGCCCAATGGCGACCATGTGGACCATGAACTGGTGCATTTGCCGGAAGGCGATGTGATAGCCATAGGCTTCAAACCCTTCCCGGCGGGCAGCGGCGGCAATCTCGTGGAGCGTTACGACCCCGTCGCCGATACATGGACTTTGGGAGCCGATTTCGCCCCGCTCCGTTCGCGCTCCGAAACAGTACTGACGCCCGACCGTCGTATCCTCGTGCTCGCCGGGGCCAAAGAAGACCCTGCCGACCCTGCGCCCGTGAACCAATGGGGCTACATGGATTTGACCGACCAATACGACCCCTACGCCGATGCCTGGCGGCGGCTCGCGCCGATGCCGCGCAAGCGAGAGTACCACGCGCTGGCAATTCTGGTGCCTGACGGTCGCATTATAGTGGTCGGCGGCGAAGGCGCGCCCGGCAATGAGCCGCCTTTGAGCATTATTGACGCTTACGAGCCGCCGTATCTGCTTCGGGGAGTGCGCCCGCAAATCCTGAATTTGGAAAAAACCGATTATCAACGCGGTGAGACGATACACTTCGACGTGGCGCGCACCAATGCGCCCACCTCGGTGATTTTGCAAAGCACACAGGCCGTCACCCACATGATGAACTGCGGGGAAAACCGTTTTCTCGATTTGAATTTTTCAGTTGAAAATCAAGCCGTTAGCGCCGAAATTCCCGACGATTCCCTGAAAGCCTTACCAGGCTGGTACCTGCTCTGGGCGATGGTGGACGACATTCCCTCGGTGGCGCGCATCGTGCGGGTTTTGCCGGGTAAAGCATCGGTTTCGGTCAACAATCCGGCATTTGAGCCGATGCTTTCCGTTTTCCCCAACCCGGCGAGCCGGGAGATTTTCCTTCAAACGGCCTTTTCGGGTGATGAACGCATCCGTTCGGTTTCGATGGCGGATGTGTCGGGCCGGGTCGTCGGTTTTTGGTCGGGCGGCTTCGCGCCGGATGCCGACGGGCGCCTGCGGCTGGCCTTGCCCGACTGCCCGGCAGGGGTTTATTTTTTGAAAATAGAAACAGGGCGAAGGGTGCTGAGCAGGAAGGTGGTTTTGCAGAACTGAAAACTGGCACCCTTTTAGTTGCTCAAAACGTCTTTTTACAATTAGAACGTAGATAAAACCATTTCTCTTCCTCAACCACTACCTTTACCCGCAGTTCATGGAATTCGTATGACTCTTGAAGAAATCAGGCTCAAATCGGTCGTTGCCTGCGCCGAAATAAATCGTTTTGCCAAAGATGTTTTGGTTTCTCGCGGCAGCCGTATCGGAAGCGGGATGGGAATGCTAATTGAAGCATTATGGGGCTATTACATGAATCGGGTTTTGGAGAACGATATGGTGGAAATAGGGTGGTTCCCCGAGCATCAGTACAACGATTTTGTTTGCCTTGAAAAGGATAAAGCGTGGAACCCCGAAACCCGTGAGGGCGAACTTTTCAGGTTGGAAGTGAAGTCCATGAATTTGGATGCCGACGAATCAAAAGGACATTTTGATGTCTTGCAACACGAGCTCACTCCTTCCGATTTGTTGCTCATTATGGTTTGGAAATGGGAATCGCTTGATGCAACGCATTCTGTGCCCAAAATTATTGACCATTTTATTGGCAACTCCATCGAAATCGCTGATTTGCGTGATGCTTTGCATTTCGCTCGCGGTGGGACTTTTGTTTCGAAAGGGAATTGCCCGGAAACCTGTGCTTGCGATTCAATGTGCAAATATCATGGCGAACCGCTGAACGCAGCAGGGAAACGAGAGCGGTTGAGCGGGCCAGAGTCTGCCCGTCCTTCTGCAAAAGTCTCTTACGCTGCCAACTTTGGTGGGCTAATTCGGATGCTGAAAACGAGTTCAGAACAATCAAGGGCAGTTTTCAGGAAAATCCGCCGGGAAAATGATACTGCGCACAACTACATCTCATTCATCCACCGGAATTTTCCTTTTGAAGAAGAAAACCAATTTACAAAAGAGGAATGGATAGCCGTTGCTCGCAAATCGGGGATCGCACCTGAAAACCTGTCAAAACCCGAGCTGATTTCAGCAATTCGTTTAGCGAATCACAACTATCGTGAAATTTTGAGAGAGGTCTAAAACAAGTGCATTTTTTGCGAAACTATCCCAACCGGGAAAGGATTTCGCCAGGTGTTTTCCAAATATTCAAATTGCGATTCATCCAGTGTTGGCTCAATCTTGTTGGTTTCGAGGACAGTTTGTAATTCGTTTAGTACGATTTGAGGCATATTTTGATACCGGAACCATGCCCGTTTGTATTCTTCATCAGATTTTTTCAAAAATTCGTTCAATATAACCTGTTGTTCCAACGAGGGCAGCGGGATTTCAATGTTCAAAAAATCCTCCAATTGAATCCTCGGCAGTGCTGCCCCGGAAATATGAATTTTGACCTTTTCAAGTACATAATCGGATGATAGGATATACCGCAAAAAATACGGCAAAATCTTGTCAGAATTGGGAGTGAGGACATAAAATTCAGTCGAACATATGCCTTCTGACATATTTGGGCCAACTAAAAAAACCTTATTCAGATTCGGCCGCAATCTGCCATACAGAATGTCGCCCGGCAGAAAAATCTTGGAGCGCGACATAATTTTCGATCCTCGAACAGGCGTGAAATTGACCAACATCCCGGAGTTTGCCTCCACGTTTTCAAGGCCAATATAGTTAAAAACATGGGACTTAAAGTCCTGGGGATTGAGTGCATTCTTTCGCTCCCTGACCACTTCCCCAATCGGAACTCGTGGCACACCTGAGGTCGCCCGTTTGAGGTTATCGGCAACGAAAAGTCCTATGTTCCATCTTTTTTCTGTGAACAGATTCTCGGCAGAGATGACTTTAATGCGCATATCGGATGTCGTTTTGTTGATAAAAGCGGAGTAATTCTTTCAAGATCAATGGCAAATCCGCGCCATCCTGCGGTTTACCGGAGGCATCGTATCCTATGTTTTCGCTGTCTGCAACAAAAATCGGATAGTTCGATTTCCTAATCTCGCCCGCATCCCATTTTTGGCCGATGAGTAAGAAGGTCTTGATGTTTGCCCCAAAAGGCGAAAAAGTCTCGATCGGTAATCCAATCAGGGCGATGATTTTTAATTTCGAGAGCAGCCATGTCCGTACCGCCTGGTTGCTGTTGTTGACCAAAATGCTTTCGGGCAACACAATAGCCATGCGCCCACCTGCTCTAAGGAATTGGACACTACGTTCCAAGCCGACGATTTCCAGCGGAACTGATTTTTTATCGCTCGCCAACTGAAAATTTCCCAAATGGGCAAAAGTTTCTCGACCCAAAATCGAACCGAAGGGGGGGTTGGTTAGCACAATATCGAACGTACCTTCATTCAAGTCCTGATAATTTTTGAAATCGAGCAAAGCATCTGTGCATCGCACGTTAGCGTGCCCGTCGCCGTGCAACCGCATATCGGTCATAGCGATGCGCACCATACGCTCGCTTTTTTCGATGCCATGTAATTTGTGGAAAGCAAATTCGAGTAACTGTTTCTCCGGAATGTCGGTGGCATTGTGTCGAACAAAATCAAGGCATTGAGTTAAAAAATGCCCAGAACCTGCGAACGGGTCAAGAATCAGGTCTGTGTGCTTTGGCTGTAATGCTGCCACCATGAACTTGACAACATTCGCCGGGGTGAAATACTGTCCCATGCCAGCTCGCAAAGCGGGGAGGTAGAGTTTTTGGAAAGCCCTACCCTTTACATCTAAGTCCGAAGCAGATAGATTATACGGTTCGAGAAGTTCAACGATTTTCACCAAAGCATAGGTGGATAGTCGAATCGGTTTATCAAATACGCCTCTTGAACGCTTGTACCCCGGAATTTTCAAGGAAAAAACCCGCGAATCGTAATCGTTTGCTTGCAAGTAAAGTTGACGAAGTGTTGCAGCGCACTCTTCGGCAGTTCCATATATCTCTCGTTGCATTTTGAAAACAGCCCGGTTAGGGGTCGTCTCTTCATCGAAAAGTTTAGTGTAAAGCACCTTGCAAAGTTCATCAAGGGCTTCGTCGGCATGCATACCATCAATGTCCCGAATTGCAGAGTGCATCTCGAAAAAAAGGTTTTCCACTTTCTCGGTCAGGGGACGCAATTGGCGATACTTAGCATGACTGGTTTGTATTTTTGCGAAAGGCGTATAGAAATCAGACAAAATGTTTTTGTTTACCTCGATTTCTCCAAGATAGTCCAACTCGTCGCTGTCTTTTTTCCGCTTAAAAAAGCGTATATCATCGAATCCCTCGGCATGAATCGCTCCGCAATGCAGCGAAGGATGTAAATGAAACAATTGCTGCAATTGCTCCTTTGCTAACTGCAACTGATTTGGCAAACTGGCAAGTACGACCAAAAAGGGGGAATCCAACACCGTTTGCAACGCATACCCTATCAATCCCTCCGACAATTCGAGATGGATTTTGGGCTTTTCGGCATAGTTGTATGAGTATAGAAAGTCATTAAGCCAGCGTTCCCACGCATACTCCGATGGGTTGGTTTGAAGAAAATCCATTTCAAGACAATTTGTCTGCAATGATACGACAAATCGTCTTGATTTAAAAGTTTGAAGAATAATTTTCTTTGCAAGCCGATATTTGATTTCAAGTGTTTCAAAGCGTAAGCGGTATTTCGGGAGATTGATTGTGCGTATGCACAATGTATTTTGCTATGGTAGGCTACTCTCTTCACAAGATTTTTTGAAATAATCATGCTTTACATCAAAAACATGGTCTGCCCCCGTTGCATCCGCACCGTGGAGCGTTTATTGGCGGATCAAGGTCTGCCCGTAAAAAACGTGGAATTGGGCGAAGTGGAATTGTTTGCCCGGCCCGATGCCAAGCAAATAACCACGTTACGGTAAAACCTCGAAGCCGAAGGTTTTGAACTCCTCGATGACCGCAACAGTCGCCTTGTGGAGCAGGTGAAAAACCTGATTGTCGGCGAGACACACCATGCAGCCGGCAAAAAACCGGAAACCATGAATTTTTCCGACTTTCTGGCGCGCGAAACGGGTCACGAATACTCACAACTGAGCAAACTTTTTTCGGCAGTGGAGGGTGTGACGATTGAAAAGTACCTCATTGCGCAGCGCATCGAACGGGTGAAAGAATTGCTGGTGTACGGAGAGCAGACACTGAGCGAAATCGCCTGGCAGACAGGGTACAGCAGCACGCAACACCTCAGCAAACAATTCCGGCAAGTGACCGGTACGACACCCTCGCAGTTCAAGGCGGAGCGTCCGTTGCATGGTCGAAAGGCGCTGGACGCGGTGTAATTCAAAATCATGCACAACTCTCCCCGAATTGTATAACGCGGGCGGCCCCGGGCGCCGCCAACTTTGTGGCATCAAAACCTGGTATTTGCGATGTCACTCCCTACCATTCTCTCCCCCGTAAAAGATAGCGCCGCGACCGCCAAGGTCAATTTGCCGGTGCTCGGCATGAGTTGCGCGGCTTGCGCGGTCAGCGTCGAATCCGTTTTACAAAATACGCCGGGCGTAAAGGCGGCGGCGGTCAATTTCGCGGCGCAGATGGTACACGTCGAGTACGACGGCCAAACCGTCACGCCGCTGGATATGCAAAAAGCCGTGCAGTCGGTCGGATACGATTTGATTGTGGAGACGGAAAATGCTTCCGAGCAACAGGCCGAGGCTCTGCAACTCCATGTCGAGCGGTTGCGGCGGCGCACCATCGGCGCGATGCTGCTCGCGGCCCCGACCGCCATTATTGGGATGTTCTTTATGGATATGCCCTACGTCAACTGGGTCATGTTCGGCCTCTCGCTGCCGGTACTGGTCTTTT
This sequence comes from Saprospiraceae bacterium, assembly GCA_033762055.1. Taxonomy (GTDB): domain Bacteria; phylum Bacteroidota; class Bacteroidia; order Chitinophagales; family Saprospiraceae; genus M3007. The sequence goes on along the minus strand of JANRLZ010000532.1, from coordinate 2,351 downwards.
TCGGCAAGGATTTTTTCCGCAATGCTTTCCTGCAAGCCCGGCGCGGGCGCGCCAATATGGACACATTGGTAGCGCTGAGCACTGGCGTAGCCTTCATTTTCAGCACTTTCAACACGGTTTATCCGGAATATTGGCATCAGCGAGGTTTACACCCACACGTCTATTTCGAGGCGGCGGTGGTTATCATCGCTTTCATTTTGCTTGGAAAATACCTGGAAGAACGCGCCAAGGGGCAAACCTCTTCGGCCATCAAAAAACTCATGGGCTTGCAGCCTAAAACCGTCCGGGTTGTGCGGGCGGGACAGGAGTTGACCCTTCCGGTCGGCGAGGTGCAAATCGGCGACATTGTGCTGGTGCGGCCCGGCGAAAAAATCGCGGTGGACGGTATTCTGACCGAGGGCAATTCTTTCGTAGATGAAAGTATGCTGAACGGCGAGCCGCTGCCGATTGAAAAGCGTGTGTCGGACCCGGTTTTTGCCGGTACGCTGAATCAGAAAGGCAGTTTCCAGTTTCGCGCGGAAAAAGTGGGCAGCCGGACTTTGCTGGCTCAAATTATCCAAACGGTGCAGGAAGCGCAGGGCAGCAAAGCCCCCGTGCAGCGATTGGTGGATAAAATCGCGGGCATTTTCGTGCCAGTCGTCATCGGCATTGCGCTGTTGAGTTTTGCCGTCTGGCTGATTTTCGGTGGCGACAATGCCTTTACACATGCGCTGCTGGCATTGGTGACGGTCCTGGTGATTGCCTGCCCTTTCGCCCTGGGGCTTGCCACGCCGACGGCCATCACGGTCGGGGTGGGCAAAGGCGCGGAAAACCACATACTTATCAAAGATGCGGAAAGTTTGGAGACGGCCCACCGGGTCAACGCGGTCGTACTGGACAAAACCGGAACTATCACGCAGGGCAAACCCGCCGTGACGGATTGGCATTGGGTTCAGGCCGACCTGCTGTACAAAAGGCTATTGTTTTCGATGGAAAGCCGTTCGGAACATCCGCTGGCCGAAGCCGTCGTGCGTAAGTTGGAAGAGGAGGGCGTGTTGGGGCGGCCCCGCTTGGAGCAATTTGACAGTATCACCGGGCAGGGCGTGGAGGCGATGTACGAAGGCCGGCGCTATTTTGTCGGCAATGAAAAAATGTTGGAAATCCGGGGCGTCATATTACCCGCATCGGTCGAACAAACTGCCGCAATGTGGCAGGAAGCCGCTCACACGGTCGTCTATTTTGCCGGGGCCGAAGAAGGAGTGCTCGCGGCATTGGCCATTGCCGATCCGATAAAATCGAGTTCGCACGAGGCCATCGCGCAGCTCCAACGGCAGGGCATCGAAGTGTTTATGCTCACAGGCGACAACTCACAAACTGCCGCGGCCATTGCCCGGCAGGTCGGCATTACAAATTTTCAGGCCGAGGTGATGCCGGGCGACAAGGCCGGATTTATCCAAAAACTGCAAGCCGGGGGGAAAACGGTGGCGATGGTCGGCGACGGCATCAACGACTCCCCGGCCCTGGCACAGGCCGATGTGGGCGTGGCCATGGGCAAAGGCACTGACATCGCGATGGAAGTGGCGGCTATTACGCTGATGCGCTCCGATTTGACGGCTTTGCCCAAAATGTTCCGCTTGTCCCGCAAAACGGTCAGCACCATTCGCCAGAACCTGTTTTGGGCATTCATCTACAATCTTATCGGTATTCCAATAGCAGCGGGCGTTTTGTACCCGGCCTTCGGATTTCTGCTCAACCCCATGCTGGCGGGCATCGCCATGGCGCTGAGTTCGGTGTCGGTGGTGACCAACAGCCTTCGATTGAAACAATTACAACTTTGACCATTTATCATAAAAATTCATTTGCCATGAAAATATTGAAATTCAAGACCAACATCAAGTGCCTGGGCTGCGTCGCCAAAGTCACGCCTTATATCCAAGGAGCAGAAGGCGTGGAATCCTGGGAAGTGGACATTACCAAGCCCGACAAAATCCTGACCGTGAAGGGCGATGTTTCTGCGGAAGAAGTGGCCGCCGTGGTGGCCGAGGCGGGATTTCAGGCGCAGGAGGTGGTGAGTACGGTATAGGCCTGTTCAAATCAGGGCATCCCCCGTGTTGTGCGCGCACAGCATGGGGGATTTTATTTTCTCTAAATTTTTTTCAGGCTCGTGCAGCTTTTCTTTTTCAATGCCCGCACTTCCCTTTTTAGAAAATTGAACGCATTAGACGCAAATCCGCCGAACACCGAAATGGTATTGGCTGCCGCCTGCTGTGCAGGCGAGCGGGATGCGCAGCGCGTGTTGTGGGAACGGTACAGCAGAAAGATGTTCGGGGTGTGCCTGCGGTTTGCCAATTCGCCGACGGAAGCGGAGGACC
>JANRLZ010000531.1:0-2219 GCA_033762055.1 Saprospiraceae bacterium | reverse complement strand
TGAAAAATGGGTGAGATGATTTTAGGGGTTGTTGAGGCGTTTGGAGGGCGTAATGCGGGTACATTATAACCGACAAACAACGAAAACAGACACTAAAAGCAGCCGCCAATTTTTTAGATACTAAGTTGGTTCACCACTAGCTTTTAGTCGAGCAATTGCAACTTCTTTATCCCAAGCGATTTGTTGCCTTCTCGCAAATGAATCAGGTAGATGCCATTGGGCTGCCCGCTTAGTTGTATGTCCGCCCCTTCTCCGGCCATCTGCTGCGACCACACTTTCAGACCGAGGGCATTGTAAACATCCACGTACAATTCTTCCGATGCAGTTCCTTTTATTAAAAATGCACCCGTAGAGGGATTCGGATACACTGCCCAGTCGGCAACCGAGGGCGCCTGTGTTGAAACAAAATTGCCGTCGCATTTTATCATGTAAAGGTCATTGCTGACCCAGGAATTTCCAACTGAATAGGAAAAAACCAGGCATTTCTCGTCTGCTGAAACCGTACACTGGCCTTTGGCTTGAGTCAAATTTTGAACTGCTTCAATCTTGGTCATATTCGCAGCTTCAAAAGGTTGGGAGAGGTTTTCTCTCGAAAGCACAAACAAACCCGGTATGCCCGGCGCTTCAACCGAGCTGCCAAAATAGTAATGCAGTCCGTTCTTCGACAGTTGCCCGGGAGAAGGTTCCATCCCGTTTGGCAAAGCCAAAAAGTCCGTGAAAACATAGGTATCAGGGGCCGTTTTTTGAAAAATACTGATTTTTCTTGACACCCCTACCCGCGTGTATGCATACATTTCGGACCCGCCCGGATCAAACGACTGCCCTGCGATAAAACTATACTCTCCTCCGATTATAGTAACAATTGTAAAGGATTCAAAGTCATCGTTGACATTATTGCGCGACAAATGAAACAAACTATCGCCGTTGGATAAATAGATGTTCAACTCATCGGCAGTTAACCAACAGGAAAAAGTGGAAGACAACTCATCCGGCAAAGGCACCTCTGTGGGGGATGCAAACGGACTGTCCAGATTGGGTCGCTTTGCAAGCATAATGCGGTAACCGCCATCATCCTGCGTAAAATACAACCTGAGCCCGTCGGCGGAAAGCCAGGAGTAGGCATCAGAAGCGCCGATAATATTGATTTCAGAAAGTGCTCGGAGGCTGTCTGCATTACAAGTGAACTGGCTTTGCGGATCATCACGTAAAATAGCAGATTGAGAGGAAGCTAGAACAGGGGCCAGGAAAAGGGCGAGCAGACAGATTTTTTTCATTCTAATTTTAAGTTTTGGAAAGATCAAATATACAAACATTATTTTATTTTCACTGCCTTTCCTGATTTTACACGCTTACCTCGGCTTGTCATTTCCCAATAATAATAACCTGCCGGCAATTCGCAGACATCAAGGGAAGTCACACCAATTGGATGTGCCGGGGCACGCACCAACCGGCCGGTCAAATCGAAATTTGGCAGAGAGAAGAGGGCTGCCACCATCTCCTCTTTTTCTTTGGTCGTGTCTGTTTTTTGTTCTGCAATTGGTGTTAGGGCGCTATTGAATTTATTGGACATTTTACCCGTGTTTTACCCGATTTCTCACATAAGAGTCAGCCATTGCTTGCAATAACTTAACACATCAACACGCATATTCATCCAAAATCAGGGTATTAGGGGCGATCGGAGGAGTATGATTTTGTACAGGAATTCGCTTATTTTATCAATTTGGGGTCTTTTCTGTGTGTTTTACGCTTATTTATCCTGTTTTTTAAGTCATTTACAAATATACCCCCCAACCCCCGCTCTTTTTTGGAACATATTTTCCAATTCTTACCCGGCAGGTAGATACCCGGCCTTCCCGCGCGGACACGCGCAGATAAACTTGTGGTGTACAATCGAATCGGAATAGCCCCCGCTAAATTGTACTTTTTTTGGCGCAGGAGGCAAGTGCATTTTTGTGCCGACAATGACGGCACTTAACTCTTTTGCCGTCGGCTCTCTCACCATTTATCTTTTTTCCCATGTCACGTTTTCTCAACTACTCCCTGATTTTTATTTGCCTGCTTTTGGCAGGAAATTTCCAGGCCGCACCCCTGCCCGCCGACGATGACCCGGTGCTGACGGTGAACATTTCCGACGGCGGTAATGCATCCATGTCCTGGACGGCTTTTGGAACCAGCGGCGCGTACACTGTAACCGTCAATGACCTGACTACCGGCCGGCA
>JANRLZ010000530.1:0-3698 GCA_033762055.1 Saprospiraceae bacterium | reverse complement strand
ACGACCGACGATCACCTGATGCACATCACCGGGCTGCTCGATGAAAAACATTCGGGGATTTATTACGTCACCAAAAACTCCTGGGGCGATATTTCCGACAATCACGGCTATGTATATTGTTCGGAGGCATATTTGCGATTGAACACCATTTCTTTCACTATTCACAAAAACGCCCTGCCTGAAGACATCGCCAAACGTCTTGGACTCCTGCCGGGCGAGGTGAACATTGAACAGGGAAAAAACTCACCCCGGCCAGGACGAAACCCTGCCATGGAAATTACGCCTGCCCCCAATTTGCGCAAAGGAGAACCTACGCCGGCTCAAAAAGCGCCCAACAAAAAAGACTGAACCACCTTCCTATTTCATGAAATCAACACCACTGACTGAAAAGCATATCGCGCTCGGCGCCAAAATGGCCGAATTTGCGGGGTATAACATGCCAATTTCCTATTCTACCATCACCGACGAACACAACGCCGTGCGCAAGGCAGTCGGTGTGTTTGACGTGAGCCACATGGGAGAATTCATCGTGCGCGGCAAAGACGCCACCGCTTTTCTGCAAAGCGCAACCAGCAACGACGTATCCAAACTCGCTCCCGGACAGGTGCAGTACTCCTGTATGCCCAACAAAAAAGGCGGTATCGTGGACGACCTGCTGGTGTATCGCCTCGACGATGCCCCTGAAATGACCGTCGCCGGAGAACAATCATATATGCTGGTCGTCAATGCCAGCAACGAAACCAAGGACTGGCGCTGGCTCAAGCGGCTTTCGAAAGGTTTTGAGGTGAAAATGCAAAACATTTCTGCCAAAACCGGCCTGATCGCCGTGCAAGGCCCCAAAGCCGTAGAAGCACTAAAAAAACTGACCGATCTTGATCTGGGCGGCATTCCGTATTACCATTTCAAACGCGGCAAATTTGCCGGCTGCAAAAATGTGATCGTTTCCGCCACCGGATATACCGGCTCGGGCGGGTTCGAAATTTACGCCCGCAACAAGGATATCGCTAAGATCTGGGACAAGGTGTTTAAAGCCGGGGAAAAACACGGTATTAAGCCCTGCGGACTCGGCGCACGCGATACCCTTCGGCTTGAAATGGGCTACTGCCTCTACGGCAACGACATTGACGACAAAACAAGTCCGCTCGAAGCCGGATTGGGCTGGATTACCAAACTGGGGAAAGCAGCCGATTTTCCTTCCAAGGCAAAATTCCTGCAACAAAAAGCCGAGGGTGTGAAACGCCGCCTGGTAGGTTTTGTGCTCGACGGCGAACGCCGCGTACCGCGCCACGGCTATGAGATTGTCAGCCGTCGCGGTGCAAAAATCGGCGTTGTGACCTCCGGCACCCATTCGCCTACGCTCGACAAACCCATCGGCACAGGCTATGTAAAGGCCAAATACGCCGAGTTGGGCGCCAAAATTGGCATCACCGTTGGCGGCAAACGCCTCGAGGCCGTGATTACCAAAGTGCCTTTTGTGGAGCCGGGGGTGTAACAGGAAGTGCAAAAAAAATTCAACCTAAAAATAATCTGTAACTCCCCGTCGGCGACCGTTCGGCGGGGAGTTTTTTGTACCTACCTTTGCGGCTCTTTTTTTCGAGCATGAACATTGTCAGTACTATTCAAAACGCTGTGGCGCAGGCCGTCGCCCAACTTTATAACGAAACCATCGAACCCGCCGGCGTATTGGTCAATAATACTCCGCCCGATTTTACAGGCGATTATTCCGTGGTCGTTTTCCCTTTTGTCAAAATTGCCAAAAAAGCGCCGGATGCCGCTGCGCAGGAACTGGGAACGTATTTGACCCTGCATGTTCCGGAAATAAAGGATTTTAATGTGGTAAAAGGCTTCCTGAACCTTGAAATCAGTCCTGTTTACTGGCAGGGGTTTCTTGCATCTGCCGTTGCCAACCCGCATTACGGGCGCCTGCCTCGCAACGGAAAAAAAGTAATGGTAGAGTATTCATCTCCCAACACCAACAAGCCGCTGCACCTGGGGCACATCCGGAATATTTTACTCGGATGGTCTTGCGCGCAAATCCTGGAAGCCGTTGGTTATGAGGTGGTTAAAGTGCAAATTGTAAATGACCGCGGGGTAGCCATCTGCAAAAGCATGCTCTCCTGGAAAAAATGGGGCGAAGGCAAAACCCCGGAAAGCACCGGCATCAAATCCGACCATTTTGTGGGCGACTGGTACGTGTTGTTTGAGCAAAAAAGTCGGGAGGAATATGAAGCCTGGCAGCAAAGCGAAGCCGCGCGATCGCTTTTTGAAAACAAAAAGAAGCCCGGCCAGAGTGAAAAAGATTTTTTCAAGGAGTACAAAAACAAATGGTTCAACGACCATTCAAACCTTGGCGCAGAGGTGCGCGAAATGTTGCTGAAATGGGAAGCACACGACCCAGATACCATGGCACTCTGGAAAAAAATGAACGATTGGGTGTATGCCGGTTTTGATAAAACGTACGGCGACCTGGGCGTTGCCTTCGATAAACTTTACTACGAAAGCGATACTTACCTGCTCGGAAAAGATATCGTCGAAGACGGGTTGACCAAAGGCGTGTTCTTCAAAAAAGAGGATGGTTCTGTTTGGGTAGATCTGAGCGACGCCGGACACGATCAAAAAATCATTTTACGGGCCGACGGCACTTCGGTGTATATCACGCAAGACCTCGGCACAGCCCGGATGCGTTACCACGATTTCGGCGCTGAACGCTTCGTTTATGTGGTTGCAGATGAACAAAACTATCACTTCCAGGTCTTGTTCGAAACCCTTAAGCGTCTCGGCGAACCTTATGCGGACGGCCTCCATCACCTTTCCTACGGCCTCGTCGAACTGCCTACCGGCCGCATGAAAACCCGTGAAGGCACCGTGGTAGATGCCGACGACCTTATCGCTGAAGTCATGCGTATCGCAGCAGATCAATCCGGCGGACGTGGCGAAAGCGAAGGTGTTTCGGAAGAGAACAAACAGGAAAATTTGCGAAAAGTAGGTCTGGGCGCACTCAAATTCTTTATCATCAAGGTGCATCCCAAGAAAAAAATGATCTTCAACCCGGAAGAGTCTGTAGATCTGCAAGGACAAACCGGCCCCTATATTCAGTACAGTTATGTGCGCATCAACGGATTGATGCAACGCATTGAAAGAGAAGGAATTGATCTCACTCCGGCTTCAAAGTACACCGATATTCAATCGCAGGAAAAAGACCTGCTGGTCGCATTGCACGAGTATCCGCTTGTCGTAGCCAAGGCTGCTGCCGAATACGATCCTTCCCTGGTGGCCAATTATTGCTACGACCTCGCTAAAAAATACCATCGCTTCTGGCACGACCTATCCGTTTTTAATGCCGATACACCCGAAGCACGCGCCTTCCGGCTTACCCTGAGCCGTGCAGTGGGGCAGGTACTACAGTCAGCCATGCGCCTGCTCGGCATCGAAATGCCCGAGCGCATGTAAGACAGGCCGGAGGGGAGACAGGATATACAGGATAAACAGGTTTTTGGAGTTTATCTCCGCTGCTCTCACCTCAAAAAGTAAGATTGAGACAGGATATACAGGATAAACAGGTTTTTTGGAGTTTATCTCCGCTGCTCTCACCTCAAAAAGTAAGATTGAGACAGGATGTACAGGATAAACAGGTTTTTGGAGTTTATTCTCGCTGTTCTCGCCTCAAAAAGTATGATTGAGACAGGATGTACAGGATA
>JANRLZ010000529.1:0-11440 GCA_033762055.1 Saprospiraceae bacterium | reverse complement strand
AGGACGGGTCGTATTGATCCGGGCGGGTTCCCCAGTAGGCGTATTTGGCATCCCAGCAGGCAATAAATCCGTCGTAATAACCCACAGCGGCGAGTGCATACATGCGTGCTGCCTGCGGCGGATTGAGGTGCAGGTTATATTCAAAGATTTTTTTGTGCAACAATTCATCCCAAAACGAATGAAATGCGTAGAAAAACGCATTCGAAGTGGTCATAAAATTGGGTTTGAAGTTCTTCAACTCGGCCATATCACCGGCAAAATCAGGTGGAGGGCCGGGGCGGAATTCGTCGCCGCTCTTCAACATCAGTGGTTTCCACTGGCCGGCCATGGGAGCAATGGGATGTTTGCCTTGCCAGACACCGGGCTGATCGGGGCGTTTGCCGTCCCAGGGTGCGGTTTGGGTGTAATCGCGTGTCATTTCCAGCGCCTTTTCTGCGATCTTTTTTCCCAGATCAAATCCTGCCCGGGCATCACTCGGGAAAGCCGCTCCGGCAGCCACCCGCGAATCCATGGCCTGTTGTGCCATGCGTTGTACCGAGTCGGCTAAATGCGGGTAAAAATGCGCCAGAATAGTGGCGCCCACACCGGCAGCCACCGAATGTTCGCAGGGGTAGGATGGACTGTTGGGCGCCGGAATTTTTAACTTAATCCGTTTGTCGGTCTCGAACGGACGCGGGCGCTTGTGGGCATATTTGCTGTCCCAGGCAGCAATGGTTGCATCGTAAGTAACCGTTCCCATGAGCATATAAGCCCGCATGCCCTTTTCGATATCTCCCGCCGACATCCATATTTGCTGTATCATTTCCTGCCAGCGATAGCCGGGAGCGCCGGCGTTCCAGAAGGTGATTTGTTGCAGGGTGGCAGTATCCAGTTGGCGTTGTGCAGTGAGAACGGTTCCGATTTCAGAGTTGAAGGCAATAGGTCGAGGCAGTCGGTAATCTTTGGCTGGTCCGGCAAACCAGGTTTTCCATTCACCCGCAGCGGGTTCAATTTGTGCAGGAATGACGATGGCCCATCCGATAAAAAGCAAGAGTGGCAAAATTCGTTTAAGCGGCATAAACAGGTGTTTTTGTTTGTTAACTTTACCGGCAAACCTATTTATGGCGTTAAACGGTCGGAGGAAATATTACACCAACCGGCAGATTGTCGGTACGTAAAGGGCAATGCCTGTGCTGCCGGTACCGTCTGCCGGCCCTACTTTTGTGCCCGATATGTTTCGGTTTAAAGTACGATACCGCTTGCGTTGGTTGCTGTTGCTATTTGGTTCAATGGCAATCATTTGTTTGCTGTTGCCTTATCGGGCAACCGCTGATGGGGGGGCGCCCCCTTTCTGGCTGAATCTGTTGCAAACCGGACAGGCGTTGTTTTTCCACATCGCTTTTCTCTATCTCAGTCTCAACATTTTTTATCAACTTATCACCGGTCGAAAGCGGCTGGGCGCATATTTGCGGTTTATCGGCAAAATCATCCTCCTGTCGTTTGCGTATCACGGCGTGTTGTACAGTTTTTTGCCCGTTGCGATAGGAGAAACATATTCTTCTCTGCCCGATTTATGGTGTACGACCATGCAGCACATGCTGCCGATGCTGATTCTTAGTTTTATTTTTGCTTATCTGACCAATGTGCGGGAGGCTTTGATACAACGACGCATCTGGGAGGCGCAAAAACTTCAGTTGGAGATGGAAAAAGCGCAGGCGAATTTTAATTTTCTGAAAGCGCAGATCAACCCGCATTTTTTACACAATACCCTGAACTTTTTCTACGCAAAATCGCTGCCTTACTCTGAAGAGTTGTCGGAAGGAATATTAACCCTGAGCGATATCATGCGCTACGCGCTGAGTGAACATACCCGGCAGGACGGAAAAGCTTTGCTGACAGATGAAGTGGAACATGTCAACAATGTGATAAAAATTCACCAGATGCGTTTCGATCACCGTTTGCAGGTACAGTTTGAGGTGAGTGGTTTGTTGGACGGCGTTCTGATCGTCCCCTTTGTTCTGATTACGCTGGTGGAAAATGCATTTAAACACGGTGATTTGAACGACCCATCGCATCCGCTGGAAATCCGCTTGCAGGCGACAGACGGGCGACTTGTTTTTTATTGCCGAAACAAAAAGAAAAACGGCCCCAAGCAATTAACTACCGGTATTGGCCTGGAAAACATCAAAAAACGACTGGAACTGGCTTATGGGGAACGTTTCAGGTTGATGGTGGCGGACCAGACCGACTTTTATGCCGTTGAATTGCAGATAGATGGGCTGTGATGGAAACGGTGAGTGTAGAGGCAGTTGATAATGGTTGATGAAGGTTTATCAGGTTGATATAATTGATTGTCAGGTTGTTTCAATCTGCCGTTTTCATAACCACTTTACGTCAACTATATTTTTCACCCCTTCCACTGAAACTGTCTTTAACCTCAAACGAGGTTTTAAAACAGTCTAAAGTAATGAGTCATGATTCATTGTATCATTGTTGACGACGAACAACACGCTATAGATATATTGTCGCACTACGTGCAACAGACGCCGCAGTTGCATCTCGCAGGCTGTTTTACCCATCCATTGGAGGCGCTGCAGGCGGTGCAGGAGCAGGCGATTGATCTGATTTTTCTCGACATTTTGATGCCGGAACTTTCGGGTATTGAATTTATCAAATCTATTCGCGGTAAATGCAAGGTTATTTTAACGACTGCTTATGGCGAATATGCCCTGGAGGGATATGAATTACACGTGGTGGATTATTTGCTCAAGCCCATTCGTTTACCCCGTTTTCTGACGGCGGTGCAAAAAGCGGTTGAAGTGCTTGGCCCACACCGGGAACGCATCGCAGAGCCGGCCGAACACGATTTTATTTTTGTGAAAACAGAGCAAAAGGGGAAACTGCTCAAAATTGAACTAAGCGACATCGCCTTCATCGAAGGCATGAAAAACTATGTGGCTATCCATGCCGGCGGTAAAAAAACCTTGGTCAATACCAGCATGAAACGCATGGAAGAGCAGTTACCAACCCTGCAATTCATGCGGGTTCACAAGTCGTTTATCGTCCCTGTTGCCCGCATCACAGGCATTGAAAGTGGTTGTATTCGACTCAAAGGGCTGAGTACGCCGATTGCAATCGGTGAAAACTACCGGGAAGCAGTTATGGAATTGGTCAAGGGAAAAGTGATTGGCGCTTGAATGCTCCGGCTCACTGTCCGCCATCCGCCGGCTCACCAATCCTTTCTTGATCCTTTTTTTCCGGATTGTTGCTGGGCGGCGCGGTATTTCTGGGCATTTTTTCGGTCTTCGGCGCCGATGGCGGTTTCGAGCAGTTTTTTGGCCTCGCCTTTTTTTAATTCTTGCTGCCGGTCTTGCTTCGGCTCTGATGGTGGTGGAGTGGAGGGTTGTTGAGCGGGGGATTCCTGTGGCGGACTGTTGGGGGTATCCTCTCCGTTTTGCGGGCTTTTTGTTGGTGGCTGGTCGGCGTTCTGTGGATCGTTGGGTTGTTGCTGCTGGTTTTGCTGTTCTTTTTCCCGTTGTTTTTGTTGTTCTTCCCGGAGTTTTTTACGGGCCATTTGCAGGTTCATTTTTGTTTCGGGGTCGGCAGGTCGCAGGCGCAGACTTTCTTCGTAGGCGCCAACTGCCTGTTCGAATTTGCGTTGCTTCAGCAGGGCATTGCCGAGGTTATGGAGGGCGTCGGCGCGATGCCCGGTTGTTTTTGCGTTATTGGCTGCCTGGGCGTAACGCTGCGCGGCATCCTCCCAGTTGCCTTGTTTGTACAAAGCATTGCCGAGGTTATACACCGCCAGTGGTTCGCCGTAATTCAAATCGGCGGCACTTCTGTAGTGTTTTTCCGCTATCTTGTATTGGTCGCGTGTATATGCCTGATCCCCTTTGCGCAAATGCTTGTGCGCTGATTGCGCAAACAGGGTACAATGGCCCAAGAGCCAGGCGAAAACAAGGGGGAAAAATTTCATTGCGCCGCTGTTTTTTGCAGGTTAATCATCGGTTCCAAAGCCAGCAACAACAATGCCGGCAACAAAAACCAGGCATACCAGGATGCTTTTTCGGCATTGGACCGAACTTCCAGCGCACGTTTTTCAAGCCCGTCCACTTCGTTTTTTATGGCTGTAATGGCTCGGTCTCCCTGCGAGAGATTGAATTGAAGGCTGTGGCCGGCTGCCGCTATTTTTTTGAGCAAGGTTTCATTGAGTTGTGTACGAACGACCTCGCCTTTTTCGTCGCGTTTGTATTGTCCGCCTTCCCATTCGCCGACCGGAATGGGTCCGCCCTGGGAGGTTCCTGCGCCGATGGCCATGACGACTGTTCCATTTTCATAGGCATTTTCGGCTGCTTCAACGGCTTCTTCATCGTGATTTTCTCCATCGGTAATCAACACGATTGCTCTGCCTCCGCCGGGTTCCGCTTCGAATGATTTTTCGGCCAGTTCGAATGCCTGCCCAATTTCCGTTCCCTGTTCGGTCAGCATGTCGGTATTGGCGCCTTGCAAACTTTGCATCAAAAAGTTGTAATCGGTGGACAGTGGCACGGCCAAAAAGGCGTTACCGGCAAAAAAAATCAACCCAATTCGCTCGCCTTCAAGTGATTGCACCACTTTTTGGGCAAATATTTTTGCCAGTTCAAGCCGATTGGGCGCCACATCGCGGCAAAGCATACTTTGCGAAATATCCAGTGCGATAAAAACATCGGCTGCCTCCCGGGTTAACGTTTGTTTTTTTTCACCCTTTTGCGGATTAGCCCATGAAATGGTCAGTAACAGGATTGCAAATACCAGCAGGGCTCCTTTTAAGCGAAACCTGTTTTCTGAAAATCCGGGCATTACCCTGCGCGTATCGCCCAGTTGTTGCACCGTGCGTCGTCGCCAGTAAAAATAGGCGCTCAAAAGCGTCAGTGTTAAAGGCGCTGCGATGAACAGCCACAGATACTCGGGAAACTGAAACTGGAACATGACGCAAAATTACACGCTTCCGGTTTTTTGATATGGTATAGCATTCTTTCCATCCGCTTTTATCGGATCAGGAAAATCTAAACATGCAAAATTCATCGTTTGTCGGAATACGGAAACAGGTGTTACTTAGTCGTTCATCCACAATTCGCCTGAAACCTGGTGTTCCTCCACACCGTCGTTCATGATGCGTTCCTGTTGGTTAATGCCTTCCTGATGGATGGCTTCGAGAAACAGGCTGATGAATTCGCGGCTGAGTTCGTTTTTTTCGGCCCTGCGCCGGCAGGCATCCGCCAGCGCACGCCAGCGTTCGGGTTGCAGGATTGCCACGTTTTTGTCTTTTTTGATATAACCGATCTCCCGAACCAGGTGCATGCGCTGCGCGATAAGATACATGAGCTCCTCGTCGAGTTCGTCAATTTGCTGGCGGAAAGTTTCAATTTGTTCCTGAAAGCCGGGGTCTTCGGATGTGACGGATCGTTGCACCAGCGAGGTGATCAATTCACCGAAACGGGTCGGGGTGATTTGCTGCGCAGCGTCGCTCCAGGCCTGGTCGGGATCCGGGTGGACTTCCACCATAAGGCCGTCGAAGTTAAGATCGCAGGCTTTTTGGGCGGTTTCGGCCAGAATATCGCGTCGGCCACAGATATGCGAGATATCGCAGATCACTTCCAGTCCGGGGAATTCCTGCATCAGATCAATAGCCATTTGCCAACGTGGTACGTTGCGGTATTTGGAATCGCCATATGTGGAAAACCCCCGGTGAATGGCCGCAATGCGGCGAAGTCCGGCTTTATACAGGCGTTCGATGGCCCCCACCCAGAGTTTGTAATCGGGATTGACGGGATTTTTAACAATAACCGGAATGTCGGTGCCTGCCATGGCATCGGCAATTTCCTGCACGGAAAAGGGATTAACGGTGGTGCGCGCACCGATCCAAAAAACATCAACTCCGTATTTCAGACATTCGTACACGTGTTGTCCGGTGGCCACCTCGGTGGTCACTTTCATGCCGGTTTCTTCTTTTACACGACGCAACCAGGGTAATCCGGCCACTCCGATCCCTTCAAATGCGCCGGGGCGCGTACGGGGTTTCCAGATGCCTGCACGAAAAAGATCCACCTGCAAGCCCTGACTTGCTTTGAGTGCGTGAAGCTGGCGGGCAGTGTTTATGACCTGTTCTTCCGTTTCGGCAGAACAGGGGCCGGCGATCAAAATGGGGCGTTTTTGTCGGGGGAAAACAGGGGAAAAGTTCATGTAATTAAGGTTGAACGTGGAAATGACGCCTGGATAAATTGTGCCATTACGTTGTGTTTAAACCACATTGGGCTGTGCTTTGTTCATGCAATATTGTAACAGTACGGTGATGCAAATATGCTATAAACAGTTTCAGAAATACAAACATTGCTGAAAAAATTATCGTTCGCCAAAGATCAAGCTGCCGATTCGGAGCATGGTGCTGCCTTCTTCCAGCGCAATTTGCCAGTCGCCCGACATCCCCATAGAGATTTCGCGAAAATGAGGGGCATGAGAGAAATAGCGATTTTTTATCCGGTCGAAGTTTTGTTTCAGCTGACGAAACTCGCTGCGCACCCGGGCGTGATCGTTGGTAAAAGTCGCCATACCCATCACGCCACAGAGACGAATGTTTTGCAGGGCGGCATATTCCGGGCTTTCCAGCAAGGCGTTTGCCTCCGGTTCGTCGAGGCCGAATTTCGTTTCTTCGGCAGCGATGTGAAACTGGAGCAGACAATCAATGATCCGTCCGTTTTTCAAGGCTTGTTTATCAATTTCCTGCAACAAACGAAGGCTGTCAACCGAATGGATCATCGCCACAAAAGCGGCGATGTATTTTACCTTGTTTGTCTGTAAATGACCGATCATGTGCCAGGCAATATCGGCAGGCAGCGCCTGATATTTTTCCAGCATCTCTTGCGGGCGATTTTCTCCAAAATCACGCAGGCCTTCATTTTCGTACAATTTCAGGATGCGTGCAGCGGGATGCGTTTTTGAAACGGCGATCAAACGGGCGTTTTTTGCAGCCAGTTCTTTTAAAAGTTCATGCAACATGGGTGCAAATTTCATATACACGCTACGGTTTTGCGCTACCTTCGCGCCGTTTTTACACCAGGTTTATTTCATGGCCAAGTTGAAGCAAACATTGACCCTTTCCGAATTATTGACATCCATCCTCTTCAATATGCTTTTCCCTTCTTTCAAACACTTATTACCTGTTATTCTCCTTTTCACTAGTCAGGTTGTCGGAAGTCAAACGGTTATCTGGCTGGAAAACTTTTCCGGCGCTCCGCCCGCACCGGGCTGGACGGATAATTTTACCGACTGTGACGGTACTGCCCAATCCTTCAACGGGGTGCAGAACAACCGGTACGAAGTGACGGATATGGAGGGTGCCCCATGCTGTCCGCTCTCCGGCGGCGGTGGTAATGACAATGAGTGGGTGACGAACGAAATTTCGATTGACGGTTATTGCAACGTAAGTATTTCCGTAGATTATGGGGTTATCGGCACTTTTGAATGCAGTGCCGGCGGCCCGCACTTTGGTTGCAGTGGCGACCCGATCATCGAAAACGGCCATGATCAGATCGTGTTCGATTACAGCATCAACGGAGGGGGATGGGTACAATTTGGTTATGTGTGTGGAGGCGGGGCCGGTACTGTGACTGCCACCGGTCTTTCCGGCAATACGATTCGCGTTCGTATTCGCCCTGCCAATAAATCCACAGCAGAAACCTACTGGTTTGATGATGTGGAAATTACCGGGTTACAACCCACGGTCAATCCAATCAATGATGTCGTGGTATGCGCCGGTACGCTGGTAACGGTCAATTTTTCCGGAACCGGCAATCCGGCTCCAACCTTTAGCTGGACGAATGACAATACAGCCATCGGACTGGGCGCCTCCGATGTTGGAAACATCAGTTTTACCCCTCCGGCCAACCTCGGTTCGCAGGAAGTGGCCACTATTACCGTAACGCCTTCTTCGGGTGGTTGCGATGGTCCGACTGAAACCTTTACGATCACAGTCAATCCCTTGCCGATTACCAACGACCCGCCGGATGTGGTGGCGTGTTCCGGCGATTTTGTAGAAGTCATTTTTTCAGGCGACGATCCGGGCGCCACCTATCAATGGACGGTGAACGGGATTCCTAACAACCCGCTTTTTCCGCCCAGCGGAGAGGGGAACATCAGTGGAACGGTACCGCCGCTACCATTTGGCGTCAGCGGCACCGTCACGGTACAGGCAGAAAGCGCTGAGGGCTGCGTCGGTCCGCCGCAAACCTTCGAAGTGGACTTGTTTCCGGCCATCTCGGCTACATTTACCATGACTTCGCCGCCGAACCTTTGCGCCGGCCAATCAGCCACTTTTTCCGTAAATTTCAGCGGCGGCGGCGCTCCCTACACCTTTACCTATGCGATTGACGGTGTAGAGCAAGCGCCACTGACCACCAACAACGACCCGTTTACCTTCAGCGTACCGCTCAGCAACAGCGCAACCATCTCTGCCGTGGACTTTACGGCGGGAAATGGCTGTACCCAGGATGTCTCCGGTTCATTTGATATTAACGTCATTCCGGCGCCTACGGCAACATTGGTTGCCGGGCCGACAAATATTTGTGCCGGAGAATCTGCCGATCTTGTGATTGACTTTAACGGCTCGGATAATTACACCTTTGTTTATTCCGTCAACAATGTGCCACAACCTTCCATTACTGCCCCCGGGCCAAGTTATACCCTTACGGTTAATCCGCCGGTGGGTACTTTCACCTACACCCTGGTGAGCGTAAACAGCAATGGTTGTACCGGTACGGCCACTGGCACCCATGTGGTGAATGTCGCGAACAATCCCAGCGCATTTATCACCGGTATTCCAGTCATTTGTTCGGGGCAAAATGCTTCAGTGACGGTAACGCTCAACGGTACGGCGCCCTGGACGTTTGTTTATTCGATCAATGGGGAGGAACAAGCGCCGATCACGACCAGCAGCAGTCCCTATATTATAACCCAAACCTACACCACAACCAGCACGCTTGAATTGGTGAGTGTAACCAGCGGCAACTGTGCCGGCACAACCGGTGGTATTGCGATCGTCACGGTACAACCTGGCGTTACGGGTGTCTTGGAGAGCGATACTGTCGGCGTATGTGTAGGCGTATCCGATACCCTTAATTTTTTCTTTACCGGCACACCTCCCTACACATTTGTATATCAGGTAAATGGTGTGCCGCAAGCACCGATCACAACCAGCAATAACAATTATCAGGTGGTGGTTTCGCCCGGTGTCCCCACCACATATACCCTGACGAGTATAAGCAACGGCACTTGTCCGGGTGGAAGTGCCAGCGGCACTTATTTTATCAATGTGGCTGCCCCGCCAACCGCCACCATTACAGGTAACGATACCATTTGTCGTGAGCATTCGGCTGTCATTTCCATTGCATTCACCGGAAATGCGCCCTGGACTTTCACCTATGCCGCCAACGGCATGCCGGTAGATACCATCACCACGAGTACCAATCCTTTTCTTATCACGGTCAATCCGATTAATACGACGGCTTATACCCTGACCGGCGTAAGTTCAGGCAGTTGTGTGGGCTCTGTTTCAGGAACTGCCACGATCATGGTAAATCCCAACCCTACGGTGACGCTGACTGGCGGCGGGCAAATTTGCCAGGGCGGCAGTGGTACGGATCTGGTCTTTACATTCACCGGGACAGCCCCCTGGACGGTGACTTACAAAGCGAATAATGACACGCTCACCTTGAGCAGCAATGTTAGTCCGCTCATTGTTCCGGTCAATCCAAATATCGGCACCATTTATTCTTTGATAGAAATCTCGGATTCACTTTGTGTGGATACGGCTGTTGGGACCGTTTCGGTATTTGTTTTTACGCCTGCTACGGCGCAATTTTTGGGCAGTGCCTCTTTCTGCGATACGGCAAGTACGCAGGTTTTGGTAGATTTTACCGGTACCGGTCCTTTCACGATTAATTACACCATCAACGGGATTGCACAGCAACCCGATACGACTTTCGACGATCCGTACATCATTCCCGTAAATGTCAATACCACCACTACTTTTGAACTTACAGGGATTCAATCGCCGGGTTGTACCGACGGGATTATAAATGGCGGTCCGGCGGTTATCACGATCAACCATCCGCCGAGTTATGCCAATGTTGATTTGAACTGCAACTTTGCAGCGGGCTCATATGTGGTTACTTTTGATGTGTTGGGCGCAACCTTGCCCCTTACCTTCATTTCCGGAAACGGCGGCGCCTTTTCGGGTAATCAGTGGACCAGTAACCCCATTCCGATTGCATCCGGTTACAGTTTTACTTTCCGGGATGCCAATAACTGCGGCAATGTAACGGTAAGCGGCGCCAGCACCTGCAACTGTGTCACAGAAGTGGGTACCATGAATTTGACGCCGATTAATGCCTGCCAAAGCCAGGTAATCAATGCCTCCTATAATGGCGGATTTACAAATGACGGCAACGATACCCTGCTGTACATCATACATAGTACCCCGGCGCTTCCGTTGGGTACCATTTATGGTTGGAACAGTATTCCTTCATTTGGCTTACAACCAGGCATGACGCCCGGGGTGACATATTACATTTCTGCCATAGCAGGCAATATCATCAACGGGGTAGTGGATACCTCCGACTTGTGTACGGTGGTGGCGCAGGGTACACCGGTGATTTTTAATGCCTTGCCTACTGCCGATATGGGTATTACAAATGCCGATGTATGCGCCGGTGATTCCATTGCATTGACTGTCAACTTTATCGGAACTCCCCCTTTCTCTTTTGCCACCGAGATCGGCGGCGTGCAACAACCGGTAGTAGCCGGCATTAATTCGAATACCTACACCTGGATGGTAACGCCGGCTGCTGATTTGGTTATCGTACTGGATAGCCTCGCCGACCAATTTTGTCCGAACGGACAGTTGGCTGGCTCGGCAACCATTAATCTGGTAACGCCTCCTGCCATCAGCAATGTGCAGGCAATATGTAATTTCAGTACGGCAACGTACACGATCACGTTTGATGTGTTGAGCGGCGCCCCCCCCTATACCATCAATGGCATAACCGGATTTTTTGCCGGAAATACCTTTACCAGTATTCCCGTACCGTTTTCGGCGCCAAACTATACTGCTACCCTGAGCGATGCGAACAATTGTGGTGTGATAAGTATCAATGGCCTTGCGGCATGTAATTGCGAAAGCAATGCCGGAACAATGAGCCAGACACCTGTGAATGCCTGCCAGAACACTACCCTGAACGTACCTGCGACCCAAAACCCTGTGCTGGATGCCAACGACCAGTTGATGTACATCCTGCACACCACACCCGATCTGCCGGTAGGCACTATTTTGGGCTGGAGCGCTACACCTTCGTTTGTTTTCGGCGGTTCGATGCAAACGGGTATCACCTATTATGTTTCGGCAATTGTCGGCAATCCCGACGGCAGC
>JANRLZ010000528.1:0-9915 GCA_033762055.1 Saprospiraceae bacterium | reverse complement strand
TTTCCCGACGGCTATGGCGTCCCCGCCAACCACTACGGATGAGCCAGGTTTTAGGAAAATTCCCCTAACAATGAAGGCTGCGGCGAAAACGCCAACCTGAGCAGGCACTTCCTTACATGCCCTTTTGAATGCGTTGGTACGCTTCCGGAGTGTCTACGCTCAGTAAATGTTCGGGGTGCCGGGCAACGATTTTCATGGCGCGATGTGCGTCGAGTATTCGACGCAGGGAATCCTGGCCGCTTTGCCAGGCATCCTGTAAAAGGGTGGCTGCCGATGGTTCGTAAATGCCGATCAGGGGTTCCGGACCACTGTTGTCGGCGGAGGCGAATACGGTGGCGATTTGCTGCGGGTTCCGTTCGGAAATCAGTTGTTCGATTTCGCTATGTGTAAGCAGCGGATAATCGCAGCCCAGCACGAACCAGGGGGTATCGGGCTGCAGATCGAAGGCCGACAGCAAGCCGTTCATCGGGCCTATTTCTCCATAAGCGGGTTGATCGAGCACCCAATCAAAGCCGGAGAACCAATTTTTTTGTTCGTCCCGACAGGATAGCCACACGTTTTCACAAACAGGCGAGAGGAGTTCGGCGGCGCGCCGGTATTGCGGGGCGCCCTGGTATTCCAGCAGGCATTTGGGGCGCCCCATACGACTGCTGCTTCCGCCGGTTAATACCAGGCCGTTCATGTTTGCGGGTAAATGGCGATAATAAACAGTCCGACGACAAAGGCCCGCCACTTTTTCCACCCCCGTTGCGTATTGGAAACATGACGGTACAATCCGGCTGCCTTGCCTCGAAATTCGGGCAGGGTTTCGAGTACCTGCGAAAGCCGCCCTTTTTCCTGCTCCGATTTTCTTTTTGCCCAACGTTGGATGCCCAGTGTGACCAGGGGTTGTAAAAGAAAAAACCAGGCAGACAGTACCGCGACGCTGCGCAGCACGGCGTACACGGCTTTTTGCATACCGGCGCTTTTGCCGCCCGTGAAAAGGAAAACGGTTACCACAAAAATCAGGACGATTGCAGGAAACAGCCAGGGACGTTTTTTTCGTGATGGCTTTGGTTCATCGGGGGGGGATGTCATCAGTTGCAAGCCGGTATATTGGCTGCGTTGCCGTTCCAATTGAGCAGGTAAACGCAACATCCAATAGCCCAGCAGCAATCCCCAAAGCGCGTAAAAGCCGACAAAAATCACGCCTGCCATTTCGGAGCCGGAAAGCGGCAGCACCCAGCCGAATGTTTTTAAAACATCGGCAGTAAAAAGGTCAAATGCTTCAAAAAGGGGTTTGCCAAAAAATAAAAACAAGACCAGTACCTTCTGCAACGCTGATTCAACCATGGCGATGGTACCAAACAAAAAAGCGGACATCGCGAAAGGCCGTACATAACAAAGCAGGAGCGTGCCGACCAGTCCCTGAAAACCAACCGCGAGGTAGGCAGCCGGCGGCGAATGCGGACTCACAATCGCCTTCACCAATAAGACCAAAATTGTGGCTTGCAGCAGCGTCTTGGCGTTTCGTTGTGTCATGTGTGCCAAAAGCCCGATACATAATACGGCAAAGCCGCCGACAAAAAGCCCGGTAAAGGGTAACTTCAAAGCATGCATGATGCCACCCAGGGCGCATTCGGAAAATGCCCACAGGGCCGTAATTCGAAATGCCGGATCGTTGTTAGATGTCATTGGGCAAAGATAGTACAGGAAATGGATGCTTTGATTGTTGTTCAAAATTTGATTTTTAGGGTATTTTCCGGCTTCTCTTTGTCGCGTTTATTGCAAAAGCAGATTTGATGATCCCCATTTTTGGGCGACCAGTTACTTTCAGGCCTGTTTAATACATAAATAGCAGGCGGCAATTTTCAGCCCCTGTATTTATCCCGATTGTCCCCCTCCCCGGTTACGCAATAAATGCCCGCGCAGTACACTCCTTTGTGTCTGTAACCCAGGCATGCTTTAACACTTTCAAACTTATTTCAACCCATCAACTTTCTCTACCGCATGACTACATTTAAAAGAATCCTTTTCCTTTTGCTTTTTACGACTTTGTCGGCAGAAGCATTTGCAGCCCACATTGTGGGGGGCGGCATTACGTATGAATGCCTTGGCCAGTTTGGCAATGCCATAAGGTATCGTTTCACGATGAAAGTATATCGTGATTGTGCCAGCGGGGGCGCGCCTTTCGACAACCCGGCCAATATTGCCATATACCGGGGTAATTATTTTGTCAACAACTATTTTACCGACTACTCGGTGCCGCTCAGTAATATCGTTCCAATCACCATCAACGAACCGGATTGTATCAACAACCTGCCTTTTCTCTGTTTGGAGGAGGGTTCGTACGTTTGGGAAGAAGAATTGCCCATCAGCAACCAGAGTTATTTTATCGTGTATCAGCGTTGCTGCCGAACGAATGCCATTACCAACATTTTCGACCCTGCCAATACGGGTGCTACCTATCATACTGAAATCACGCCCATCACGCAACAACTTTGCAACAACAGCCCGGTTTTCGACGCGTACCCACCGGTAGTAGTTTGCAGCAACTATCCGCTTCAGGTAGATTACGCAGCCACCGACCCCGATGGCGACCAGCTGGTGTACAGTTTCTGTGCGCCGTATGCTGGCGGCGGCAACCCTCCCGGCGGCGGCGGCGGTTGCGATGCGATTATTCCCAGTCCGCCGTGCCCGCCTCCTTTTGATGAAATTATCTTTATCGGCGCTTATACCGCTACCCAACCCATGGCGGGCAATCCGGTAGTTTCCATCCATCCGCAAACCGGCATTATTACCGGCACACCACAGACAAACGGGCAGTTTGTCGTGGGGGTTTGTGTGGAAGAATACCGGAATGGACAATTACTATCGGTTACCAGACGTGACTTTCAGTTTAATGTGACCGACTGTGCGCCACAGGTGACGGCGCTGGTGGGTTATGACGAATTGACCGGTCCCCAGGAATATGTCATCAAACGCTGTGACGGAAGTACCACGGTTACCATTGACAACCAGAGTATTCCTTTGTCTAATATTGAAAACTTCCAGTGGACGTTCGATTTGAACGGCAATATTTTGCAAAACAACACGAATTTCGATCTGACGGTAAATTTCCCCGGTTTGGGCACGTACGACGGAACGCTGGTACTCAACGGCGGGCTGGATTGTGGCGATACCGCCTTTATCCGGGTAGAACTGTCGGCGCCGCTGAGTCTCGATCTGGGGCCAGACTATTCCATTTGTGAAGACACGATAATTGTGCTCAATGCCGGGCCTGGCTTCGATAGTTATACCTGGCAAAACGGCTCGACGGGACAAACATTTACCGCCACCGGTCTTGGTTTGTATTATGTGGAAGCGGTGGATCCTTGTGGAAATATTTTACGCGATACGGTATCTGTGACCGGCGGAGTTGCGCCGCCCATCAACCTGAGCGACGCCAGCATTTGTCCGGGCGGCTCCATTACGGTTTCCGCCCCCGGGTTCGCCCAGTACGCCTGGTCGCCCTCGGCGGGGTTGAGTTGTACCAACTGTGCTACCGTGACGGTTTCACCCGCCACGACCACGACGTACAACATCCTTGCAACCACACAAAGCGGTTGTACCTCGCAGGATCAGTTCACGGTGACCGTGCTGCCCACGCCCATGGCCACGTATGTGATCCAGTTTTACCCCAACCAATCGGTCAACATCGGCGGACAGACCTATAATCAACCCGGCACGGTGGTACTCGAAGTGCCTTCCACCACGGGCGGCTGCGATTCGCTGAATACCTACATTCTCGAATTGATTCCGACGGCGCTCGAACTGAGTTGTCCGCCCAACCTGACGGTAGCATTGCCCGATAATGCAACAGAAATCGCGGTGGATTACCCGCTGCCCACTATAAACACCGATTGTCCGGATTCTTTGCCAAGTCTGACGCTGGTATCAGGCGGGGCTTCCGGCAGTAATTTCCCGGGCGGTGTCAATACGGTTTGTTACAGCGCATCGAATGCCTGCGGCGACCAGGATTCCTGCTGTTTTACGGTGACGGTTACTTCGCTCAGCCTGACTTGTCCGCCCAACCTGACCGTGGCGTTGCCCGGCAATACAGGCACGGTACCGGTCAACTATGCCGCTCCCACTGCCACGACGGATTGCCCGGGCGATGTGCCGGATGTGCAGTTGACCCAGGGGCTGGCTTCGGGCGCCAACTTCCCGGCGGGCATTACGACAGTGTGTTATGAAGCAACGACCACTTGTGGCAATGAAGATGCCTGTTGCTTTACGGTACACGTAACTACGCTTGATCTGCAATGCCCCGCCAATCTGACGGTAGCATTGCCGTCGGGCGCCAACACAGTGGCGGTCAACTACAATCAGCCGACCGCGACAACCGATTGTCCGGGTTCGACGCCTGATATTCAACTCACGCAAGGCCAGCCTTCCGGAGGAAATTTTGCTGCTGGGTTGAACACGGTTTGCTACGCCGCATCTACCACCTGTGGGAATACGGATGCCTGTTGCTTTACGGTCATGGTGACGACACTGGGTATCCAGTGCCCCCCCAATCAGACCATCGAAATGCCGGTAGCCGCTACCAGCGTGCAGGTTAACTACAATGCGCCCACGGCAACGACCAACTGTCCGGATCCGGCTGTTACACTTTCGCTGACACAAGGTTTGCCCAGTGGGGGTAATTTCCCGGTAGGGGTAAACAATGTTTGTTATGAAGCGCAAAATACCTGTGGCAATGTTGCCAGTTGCTGCTTTACGATCACGGTGACTGATCCGCCGCCGCCTTGCGATATTAAGGTGATCGGTTGCATGAAATTTGAATTGCTGGATATTCGACTTGATTCTATCAATCAGCCGCGTTTCCGCATCCGCGCTACCAACTTCTGTGCCTCGGAGGTGAATTATGTGTTGAATGAACTGCCTCCGGGCGTCGTCGCGGTAACACCGGTTAACGGCAGCACGTACACGGCGCCCAACACCGGCAATACTTATCTGGTGCGCAATCCGAACGCCTCGCCTTTCTACTCGGTGCGTTATAAATCCATTACACCGGGTTTGAAAAATGGCGAATCGGATGTGTTCGAGCATCGCCTGCCCCAACAGTCATTCCCGAACAACTACATCCACATGTTTGCCCGACTCAAAAACGGTGAGGGGTATGAGGCTTATCTCAATACGTTCTATTGCCCCGTTCAGCCCTGGGCCGGCAGCCGTGAAGAGCACAGTGAACCGATCGAATTTGGCAATGAACAAACACTGGCCGATCCTTCGCTTTCCCTGCGCCCCAACCCCAGTGCCGGCTGGATCATGGTAGATATGGAACCCTGGATGGGTCAACGCGTACAGCTGCGCATCATTGATGCCCAGGGACGCGCAGTGATGAACCAGTCGTATGCCATAGAAACGACATGGCTCGATTTGCAGATGGACGCCTCCTTGTCGAACGGATTGTACTATTTGATGGTACAACCCGCCGAGGGCGAAGTGGCAACTGCAAGGTTTGTGCTGGAACGTTGATCGTTTCTTAAAAAGTTAAAGCCACCCGTGTCAGTGTAACGCGGGTGGCTTTTTTATTTTGCGAGGTATAGTCGCCGCAAAGTGGATATGAAAATTGCCGGGTGAACACAATTTGACAATCAATGATATCAACCCGATAAACCTTCATCAGCCTTCATCAACTGACTATAATCAGTGCGGAAGTTGTTCGCGGAAATAGCCATACACCCAGGTGCCGGCAATGGCGCTCAAGAGTGTAACGACGATGACCAACGCGCCCGTTCCGATCTGGGCAAACAAGGGGCCCGGACAAGCGCCGGTCATGGCCCAGCCGAATCCAAAAAGCAGGCCGCCGTAGATTTGACCTTTATTGAATTTTTTGTCGTGAAACTCAATGGCTTCGCCATAAATGGTTCGAACCTTGAATTTTTTTATCAGCCATACGGCCAATGTTCCCAAAACAACACCGGTGCCTATGATGCCATACATGTGGAAAGATTGCAAGCGAAACATCTCCTGAATACGATACCAGGAAATGATTTCCGCTTTAACAAAAGCGATTCCGAATACAAGTCCAACCACGCTGTATTTCAGGTTGTACCACCAGGGGTGCTGGAGTTGCGACTCGTTGAGACACATGGTATCCAACGAGCGGACTTCGAAGTCGGTTTCTGCCAATGCCGTTGTTTCCGGCGCCTGGAAAGAAGTTATTTCAGCCATTTTTCTTGCGAAACAGTTTTAACAGGAAATAGAAAAGGAGAAAACTCATGTGGTAGGGTCAGAGGGCAAGTATGTACGGGAGTAATACATTGGCCATCAAAAAACCGCCCGCCATGAAACAACAGGTAGCAATCAATGAAGGTATTTGGAGGTTGGAAAGACCCATGATTGCGTGACCGCTGGTACAACCACCGGCATAACGCGACCCAAAACCAACCAGAAAACCGCCCAACACCAGCATGATGAACCCGCGCAGGGTAAAGAGACTTTCCCAGGAGATCAATTGTTCAGGCATTACTCCGCTGATTTGTGTGATGCCGTAAGTTTGCAATTCGGCAGCAAGTTCGGGCGCAACTTGTACCGGTTCCGGATTGGCCAGCAGGGTAGAGGCGATGATGGCGCCGGCCACGATGCCTCCGACAAAAAAGAAATTCCAGATTTCCTTTTTCCAGTCATATTTAAAAAAGTTGATGTTTGAAGGAAAACAGGCCGCGCAGGCATGTCGTAAATTGGCCGAAAGGCCAAAGTGTTTGTTGCCAAGGACCAACAAGGCCGGCACCGTAAGTCCAATGATAATTCCGGCAGCCCACCAGGGCCAGGGACGAGAGAGTAATTCCATAGTCGGTGATATTTATCAGCAAAGGTGGTGGTTTGCGTCATGGTCGGCGTGTGACTTTTATCACGGCGCCGGTTTTTTTGAAGAATCTGTAGCCCCCAAAAAAAGGAGGGGATGTTGACTTTGGATATGTCGACATCCCCTCATAAAATTACGTTGTAAATACCGGATCAAACCCCGGTTACGACCGGGTTGCTTTGGTTGATCCATTCATTCATGCCGGCGGAATAATTGAGTACGTTGTCGAATCCGTTCTTTTTTAGAATGGAGTAGGCGATTGAAGAACGGTCGCCGCCCTGGCAGTGAATGACGACGCGACGGTCTTTGCTGACTTTCTCCAGATTTTTCTCGATTGTACCGACGAAAATATTTTCCGCACCCCTGATATGACCTGTTTTGTATTCGGAAGCCCCACGCAGATCCACCAATTGCAGGTTGTCTGCTGCTTGCAAGGCTTTAAACTGATCGAGAGAGATGACCTGCGCCGTTTCAAGCGCCTGACCGGTAGCAGCCGCCCAGTCGTTTACATTGTCAACATATCCTATCAGGTGGTCGAGTCCGATGCGCATCAGTTTTCGCGTCAGGTCTTCGATCTGTGCTTCTGAAGCGACGAGCATGAAAGGTTCGTCGTAGTTAAGGAACCAGCCGGCCCAGGTTGCGAAAGCGTTGTTTCCCTGGATATTGATACTGCCCGGGATATATCCGTTGGCGAAATCTGCCTTGCTGCGCGCATCTATGAGTTTTATGCCCTTTTGCAGGTTTTCGATCAATTCGGGTGTTCCGAATTTTTTGATTTTTGGCACCTCGGTCAGCAGTGGACGGTCTTCCTTATTGAGTTTTTTCATCATGGCAAAATATTTGGGAGGCTCGGGTTGGTCGGCAAGGAGATATTGTACAAAGCCGGTTTCATTTGTTGCGTATTGGAACGCCCAGTTTCGTACTTTTTCATAGCCAACGGTCGAACTGGGCACCGCACCCAGCGCTTTGCCACAGGCCGAACCGGCGCCATGACCGGGCCATACCTGCACATAATCAGGCAAGTTGGCAAAACGACGGATAGACTGGTACATCTGGTGCGCGCCGGCATCCTGTGTGCCTTTTATGCCGGCCGCTTTTTCCAGCAAATCGGGGCGACCGATGTCGCCGACGAATACAAAATCTCCGGTAAACAACATCACCGGTTCGTTGGAAGCCGGGTGGTCGGTGAGCAAAAAACTGATGCTTTCCGGCGTATGGCCGGGGGTATGCAATACTTCAAGGGAAAGATTGCCCAACCGAATTACATCACCGTTGCGCAGGCCTTCATGCGGAAACTGGTATTGCCAGTCGGGGCCTCCTTCATCGGAAAGGTACATTTTAGCGCCGGTGAGTGCCGCCAGTTCGCGCGACCCGGATAAAAAGTCAGCATGGATGTGCGTTTCAGCCACATGGGTAATGGTCATGTTGTTTTGTCGGGCGATTTCGAGGTAGGTGTCAACATCTCGTTTGGGATCAATGACCATCGCTACGCCGGCTTTTTGGCAACCGATAAAATAACTGGCCTGTGCCAGACTTTTGTCATAAACGTGTTGGAAAAACATGATGCGGGAATGTTCTTTTGAATGAATTGTGATGCAAAGTTGCAGGAAGCGCCCGGGCATGATCCGTGACGGATGTCACGCGGCGCAAAACCTCCAACTTGCTTTTAGTGTCCGCTCAAGGCAGCAGCAGCCGGATTGAGGTACAGTTCTTTAAACAGGATATAGATGCCCATAACAAGCACAAACCAGCCAAAGGCTTTTTTCAATTTGTCGCCGTCCATACTGCGACTGAGCCGGTTGCCGATGAATATGCCTGCAACGGCCAGGGCAGTAACCGTACCCAGCAGGAGCCAGTCGAGTTGATACTGCGATAAGTCGCCCAGGAAACCGAACAGCGACTTGGCCGCTATTATCAGGAGGGAGGTGCCAACGGCTTGTTTCATCGGCAATTTGCTGAACAACACCAGTGCGGGAATAATCAGGAAGCCGCCGCCTGCGCCAACCAGGCCGGTCAATACGCCTACAATCGCTCCTTCGAGCAGGATCATCGGGTAATTGAATTGTTGCACCGTCGTAGATGGATTGCTCGTATCGGCGGCGCCTTTTTTACTGCGGATCATGGAGATGGATGCAAAAACCATCAGTATTGCAAACAAGCCCATCATCAACATGGCTTTCGTTACGACGAAAGCGCCGATGGAAAAAACGGTGTCGGGAATCACGGGTACCAGCCAGGCACGGGTGGCATACACAGCCAGGATAGAAGGTATCCCGAAAATAACAGCGGTTTTGAGATTGACCAGCCCTTCCCGGTATTTTGGAAGTGCGCCTGCCAGGCTGGTAGCACCAACAATAAAAAGCGAATATGCGGTTGCCAGAACAGGATCAACGCCAAACAGGTACACCAGAACCGGTACGGTGAGTATGCTGCCGCCGCCGCCTATCAATCCAAGTGAAATGCCGATGAGAATAGATGCCAAATAGCCTGCAATAGCCATCATTAAGGGTGGTTTTGTTCAAGTGGTGCAAAGGTGGCGGTTGGGCGAGGTGGAACCTCGTGATAAAAGTCACAGCCCGAAAAATTCCTGTTCTGTTTATGATCTTTCCTTATTATTTGTTTTGCAAAATAACACGGCCTTGTCGCCATCTATTTTTCAGACGCATGTTTTTGGGCAAAACACCGCGTTACTTCAGCAGGTCCTTCGTGCCCGGGGCCTTCATGTAAAATAACCGTCACTTCACATGCTTCCACTATTTTCAAACCGGCAAAATCTTCTTCCAGCATTTCTTTGGTGTACAACAAATCAGTTTGTTTGGGCCCCCCGGAAGTACGGATGAGCTGTCGGGGATTAAATGCTTCCACTACGATAAAGCCGCCGGGACGCAAGGCCTGGACACAGGCGCTGTGTACCTGACGACGGATATTTGGCGGCAAATGGGCATAAATCAGCGCGATACAATCCCAGGGCCCTTGTTCAATGATGGGAAAATGAAGGATGTCGGCGATCTCATACGCAATTTCGACGCCGTGTGAAGCAGCCAGTTGCAGTGCTTTTTCACGTCCTCTTTCACTCAAAT
>JANRLZ010000527.1:0-14598 GCA_033762055.1 Saprospiraceae bacterium | reverse complement strand
ATCAGCGCGATCAACTCGGCGAACAACAACGCACCAGTTATGACATCCTGCAATGGGAATGCGACATCAATCTTGAAGACCTGCGTTTCCCTACCGAACTGACCCCCGTTAATCAGTTCGACTGCCTGCCGCTCATCATGGGGCAATTAGCCAGCGGGGCATCAGGTCAACCCTTTAAAACCGTGCAGGATTACGATAATTGGCTGCGACGGGTAGACGGGTTTGTGGTATGGTGCGACACCGCCATCGCCAACATGCGCAGGGGCATGGCCGCCGGGTATGTACTGCCCAAAACCCTCGCCGAAAAAATGTTGCCCCAATGGGCCGCATTCAACCACGGGCCGGCGGAGAAACACCATTATTATTCGCCCGTTGCAATGATGCCCGCCGATTTTCCGGCTGCTGAAAGCGAGCGATTGACCACAGCCTATCAAAAAATGGTGACGGAAAAAATTATTCCGGTGTATCAACGCATGCACAGTTTTCTGGAAAAAGAATATTTACCCGCCTGCCGCAGCACTTCCGGCATTTCAGCGGTGCCAAACGGTGATAAATATTATGCCCATCAAATCAGAACCTATACGACTACGACCATGAGCGCCGAAGAAATTTTTGCACTGGGCGAGAAGGAAGTGTCGCGTCTTTCTTCAGAAATGGAGAAAGTAAAAGCGCAGGTAGGTTATACCGGCGATCTGAAAAGTTTCTTTGATCATGTGCGCAACCGGAAGGAATTGATGCCTTTTAATGATCCGCAACAAGTGGTTGACAACTTTAATCGCATTCATGAGGTGATGAAACCCCAACTTGCTCAACTTTTTGATCTGACTCCCAAAACCGCTTTTGTAGTAAAACGTACTGAATCCTTTCGCGAAGCCAGCGCCAGCGCCGAATATGTGCAGGGAACGCTCGACGGTTCGCGGCCAGGTACTTTTTACGTACCGATCCCCGATGTGCGCACTTACAATCTGTATGCCGATGAAGACCTGTTTCTGCACGAAGCCATTCCGGGTCACCATTATCAGGTTTCATTGCAACAGGAAAATACAGCGCTCCCCGATTTCCGCCGCACCTTGTGGTACAGCGCCTACGGCGAGGGCTGGGCCTTGTATTGTGAATCGTTGGGCAAAGAACTGGGCTTGTACCAGGATCCTTACCAGTATTTCGGCATGTTAAGCGCAGAAATGCACCGCGCTATCCGGCTGGTAGTAGATGCTGGTATACACGCAAAAGGATGGACCCGCGAGCAAGCCATCCAGTACTCCCTCGACCATGAAGCCGAGCCGGAAGCCAGCATCATTTCAGAAATAGAGCGCTATATGGCCTGGCCCGGACAAGCGCTGTCTTACAAAGTGGGGCAGTTAAAAATCATGGAATTACGCGCCCGTGCTGAAAAAACCGCCGGTTTTGACATCAAGAAATTTCACCGTGTCCTGCTGGAAGACGGCTGTCTGCCACTTACTGTCCTGGAGGCCAAAGTGAAACGGGAGTTCGGGATTTGAACGCCTTCAACACCATTTTGCAAAATCAAGGAGGGAATCAAAAAAGAAATCAATTTTGGCGGAGGGTATTTGAGATAATTCCTCCATTTTTCCACGTATCAGGGCAGAGCGGATGCCAAGACGTTGGGCGAATTCCATGTCGGAAATGGAATCACCTGCCATCCAGGCATTTTCAAAATCTATGTCGGGAAAGTCGGCGAGGGCCATCCAGGCCATACCGGTGAGCGGTTTGCGACAGGTGCAGGCGGCATCAGGGCGGTGCGGACAATAGTAAACTCCGTCAATTCTTCCACCGGCATTGCTTACTATATGCTGCATTTTGCGATGTACCTCAGCCAGCGCCAGTTCACTCATCCTGCCCTTGCCGATACCCGCCTGGTTGGTAACAACGATGATGCGCCCGAATTTTGCCGCAAGCAATCGCATGGCTTCTTCCAGCCCGGCAACCGGCTGGAATTCATCGGGTGTTTTGACGTAGTCGCCGGGCGTGCGCACGTTAATGACGCCGTCGCGGTCGAGGAAAAGAGTTGACATGTGTTAGATTATTTGGAAGATATAGATCAAAACAGACAAACCCTCAATACCCGTATTTCCCTTTCCAGTCTTCCCGCAACTTTTGCCGCACCTTTTCTTCCGCCGGATTTTGACCGGGTTCATACAGGATTTTTCCGTCAACGGCTTGTGGCAAATTGTCCTGCAGGATGAAATTTCCTTCAAAATCGTGGGCATACCGGTAACCTGAACCATAGTTGAGTTCTTTCATCAACTGGGTCGGCGCGTTGCGCAGGTGAAGCGGCACGGGCAGGGAGCCGGTTTGTTTGACTAATTCCAGCGCATTGCCAATGGCCATGTAGGCCGAATTGCTTTTAGGCGAGGTAGCAAGATAAATGGCGCATTGCGACAAAATGATACGCGCCTCGGGCATGCCGATCATTCGAATGGCATCCATGGTCGTTGTGGCAAGCAGCAAGGCATTCGGATTGGCCAGCCCAATGTCTTCCGCCGCCAGAATCACCATGCGGCGGGCGATAAATTCAATGTCCTCGCCGCCGTCGAGCATCCGCGCCAGCCAGTACACCGCTGCATTGGGATCGGAGCCGCGCATGCTTTTGATGAAGGCGGAAATGATGTCGTAATGCTGCTCGCCGGTTTTGTCGTATAGCGCCGCGTTTTGCTGGATCAGGTCGCGTACCAGTTCGTTGGTGACCCGAAACGATTGGCCCGGGGTGCGATAATTGGCGATCAGTTCAAGCGCATTGAGCAGCCGGCGCGCATCACCGCCGGAATACAAAAGCAAGGCATCATATTCTTCGATGAAAATCTCCTGATCTTTCAACATCGCGTCTTCTGTCAGGGCGCGCTGCACCAGACCGATCAGCTCATCTTTTGTGAGGTGTTGCAATACATACACCTGACAGCGCGACAGAAGTGCGGGAATAACTTCAAAAGAGGGGTTTTCCGTTGTTGCGCCAATGAGGGTGACAATGCCTTTTTCCACGGCGCCGAGCAGGGCATCCTGCTGACTTTTGGAAAAACGGTGGATTTCATCAATAAAAAGAATGGCGCCTTTTTGTTGAAACAAATTCTGCCTGTCGGCGCTCTCAATGGCTTCGCGGATATCCTTAACACCGGCGTTGATGGCAGAAAGTTGAAAAAACGGTTTTTGCAGCAGTTTGGCAATCAACTGCGCCAGGGTGGTTTTTCCGACACCCGGCGGCCCCCAAAGGATGAAGGACGGAATTTTACCCCGTTCTATCGCCTGCCGCAAAACAGCGCCCTCCCCTACGAGGTGCTGCTGGCCGACGTAATCGGTCAGCGTTTGCGGGCGCATTCGTTCGGCAAGCGGTGTCATGACGGCAATAATCAGGGTATTTTTACCAATCGTTTTACAGCATGTAAATCCCCCTTTTCCATGATAAACACCTGGTACATACCCGAAGGCCAATTTTCTCCCAACCGCAATACACCCGATGCATTCCCCGGCCTAAATATCTGTATGACTTGTCCGGCTGCATTGACTACCCGCAACTCCATCTGTTCGCTCCATCCTTCGTACACCAGCTGCGTGCTTTCAGCAAAGGGGTTTTCCAGCCATTGGAAAGCGGTTGTTTCTGCTCGTTCGCGCAGTGCCTTCCGGCGATAAGTCGGAAAAAGTTGAAGCGCGAGCGACGTGTCTGTAGTAATCACCACACCGGAGAGGATTCCGTGACTCATATCGGTGGCACTTACCGCCACATCATATACCCCGGGTTGTACACTGTTTACCGTAAATGTTCCTGCGCCATCGGTAGTGGCGGTGTAAATTTGTTGATTGCCAAACAGCCAGACCGATGCATCGGGCGCCGGTGAGGCATCGGCGTTGTTGGTTACGACGCCGTTAACGGTTAATGTACCCAGGGGGTAAAGCATCACATCCAATTGAATCAACTCGCCAGCTTGCATGTACACGCTGGTTTCGTAGGGTTCGTATCCGTTTTTTGTCACCTGAACGGTGTAATAACCGCCGGTAGCCAACCCGGTTTTAAAAATGCCGGCGGGAGTGGTCAGCTCCTGCACATTAGGCGCGGCGCCAACGATTTTTACCAACACATTCTGAATCGGCAAACTGTCAATGCCATTTCGTACCCGGCCTTCAAGATAGCAGGCGCGTACGTAATTGGGAGTGATTATGAATAGTTCTCCAGCGCCACCCACATCAATATTGGATGCAATAATATTGCCGCTGGGGAAATTATGGTAAACGCCCCAGCACCCTTCACTTCCACCGCCCTGTCCGGGATAAGTATCGTAATTACCCACCTGCACAAGGTTGTCGGGGCGGGTGATATCCACAATGGTAAATCCGTCTTTGTACCAGGAAGTAAGTGCCCAGTTGCCGCGCACATAAGTATTGTGTACCATGCTGCCGGAGCCGGGATTGCTTTGAATCCGGTCGAGTAATTTTATATCGGTCGGGTCGCTTACATCCCAGGCAGACAGGTAAGAATTATTGACTTCGTCGGTAGCCAGGATTGTTTTGCGGTCGTCGGTGAGCCAGGTATTATGGGTAAATGCTCCGGGCGTGGTTTGGGTATTGATGAGTTCCGGAACCGATTTGTTGGCCATGTTGACGATGGCAAATTGTCCGGCATAAATATGGCCGCTATACATCGTATCATTGTCCACATAGCCATCGTGAATATATCCCAACTGGTCAAATTTGCCCACGTACACCGGGTTGTATGGATCAGGCTTCAGGTCGAAAATCTTGGCGCCACCACCAAACAAAGGTCCACCCCAGGCATAAAGAAAACCTTTGGTTTCATCAATATGCAAGGCATGCAGGGCATTCAGCTGATTTTGAATCGCCCCGTCGCCCCGGTAATATTTCCAGGGGAGGTTGGAGGCCGGCAGGTTGCTCAGATTGACGATTTGAATGCCGTTGCCGCCTTCGCTGACAACGTATGCGTAATTTTGATAGGTTTTTATTTCTTTCCAAAGGTTGTCGGGACCGGGAAGTTGTACGATTTGCAGTGGATTATCGGGATTGGTAATGTCAAGAATAATCAGGCCCTTCGACCCGCCAACCAGGGCATATTCCTTTCCATCTGCGACATATCCCCACACGTTGGCGAGGGTTTGGCCAGGCCAGGTACGTTTGGCGCGCAGCGTATTATTCAGGTTCTGGGCGGAAACGGCCACCGAAAAAAGGAGAAAAGCGGCGATTAGACGAAACTGCATGGGATGTATAATTTTGCGCGAATGTACGACGTGATTGCATGTGCGTTGCGGCTATTTCAAGTTTGGTCACCTACAATTAGAAGTTTTTGAGTTAATTTTACTGGCTTGTTCGGGCAGATTTCTGACCCAATCTGCGGTTATTTTTTCAGCAATAAAACCCATTATTCCCTCAAAAACAAACCTTGATTGGATCAAAAATCTGCTCTGACTAACCTCAGCAAATTAACTCAAACAACTTCTTGAATTTCGCACAATTTACCCGAATCATGCGCCATTTCTACGTATTTTCCCTTCTATTTTACATTTTCCCCTCCTCTTTTTATGCTCAACCCCGCCCTACGCCGGCGCAATTGGCGTGGCACGATACCGAGTTTTACCTGTTTTTCCATTTTGGCCCCAATACTTTTACCGATCTCGAATGGGGGCATGGCAATGAAACAGAGGAACTTTTTAACCCGACTGCGCTCGATTGCGACCAATGGTGCCGTGTCGCCAAAGCAGCCTGCGCCAAAGGCGTAATTATTACCGCCAAACATCACGACGGATTCTGCCTCTGGCCTTCACAATATTCGACGCACACCGTCAGGGAAAGCAGGTGGCGCGAGGGGAAAGGCGATGTTTTGCGTGAATTGGCCGATGCCGCCCGACGACATAACCTTAAACTCGGCTTCTACCTGAGTCCCTGGGATCGCAACCACCCGCAATACGGGACGCCCGCTTACAACGATGTGTACGCCAACACGCTCCGAGAACTATTGGGCAATTATGGCGAATTATTTGAAATATGGTGGGATGGAGCCAACGGAGAAGGGCCAAACGGCAAGCGACAAGTCTATGATTTTCACCGTTTTGAAAAAATAGCCGCCAGCATGCAACCCGATGCCGTGATTTTCAGCGACATCGGCCCGGGATGCCGTTGGGCCGGCAACGAACAAGGACTTATCCTTACTGAAACCAACTGGTGCATGCTCGATACAGCGGGGTTTCAGCGCGGCGCTGGCGGTCCCCCGGTGGATACGCTCAACCGCGGCAATATGAACGGCGCCCACTGGATACCGGCAGAATGC
Source organism: Saprospiraceae bacterium (assembly GCA_033762055.1). Classification (GTDB taxonomy): domain Bacteria; phylum Bacteroidota; class Bacteroidia; order Chitinophagales; family Saprospiraceae; genus M3007. The sequence continues at coordinate 8,312 of JANRLZ010000527.1, read as the reverse complement.
GACGTGAGTATTCGCCCGGGATGGTTTTACCACGCCGCAGAAGATGACAAGGTAAAATCGCCGGATCAACTATGGCAAATTTACCTGCATTCTGTAGGGCGCGGCGCGAACTTGATCCTGAACGTCCCCCCCGACCGGCGCGGTCTGATTCATGAAAATGATGCGGCGGCACTCGTTGCTTTTGGTGATAAACTTCGGACGGCTTTTTCGAATAATCTGCTTAAAAACATACCCGCCCAAAACAGCACGAAGGCCCTCACCGATGGCCAACGCACAACCTTCCATCCAGTCGAATCAAATATTTCATTTGATTTGGGCAAAAAAATGTCGTTCAACAGCGTGCTATTGCGCGAACATATCGCCGAAGGACAGCAGATTGCCGCTTTTTCAGTTGAAGTCAGGGAAGGAAAAAAATGGCGCGAAGTGGCGCGGTCCACCACGATTGGCGCTGGGAAAATTATGCAGTTTCCGGAAGTTACATCTCGAAAATTGCGCATAAAAGTGCTGGACGCCCGGGGTAAAGCCGTACTAACCGAAGTGGAGTTGTACCGGATTTGACGCGCGGTTCAGCAATGGGTGGCCATTCAAAAAATCACGAACCGACATGCGTTTTTTGCCTTCCAACTGCAGTTCGAGCACGGAAATAAAGCCGTCGGATGTAGCCACTTTCAAGTAATTTTTCCCGTCGGTAAGCAGACTACCTGGTGGCTCTCGATCAGCTAAAGGGTATGTACCTGCATCCTGCAAAGTAGACCGGAATATTTTAAGTGTCTTGCCTTCCCAAGTTGTCCAGGCGCCGGGGTACGGACTGAGTCCGCGGATAAAATCATGGATATGTTGCGCCGGTTGATCGAAGTTCAGGCGACAGGTATCATGAAAAATCTTGGGCGCATGGGTGGCCTCGGTGTTGGCTTGCGGGACGGGATGCGCCTGACCGTGTTGCAAGGCTTGCACCGATTTCAGGATCAGTTTTGCACCGATTTGCATCATTTTATCGTGCAATTCGCCCGCTGTTTCATCGGGGCCGATGGGGATTTTTTCCTGAAACAGCAGATCGCCGGTGTCAATTTCGTGTTGAAGGAGGAAAGTGGTGACACCTGTTTCTTTTTCACCCCGGATAATCGCCCAGTTGATAGGCGCCGCGCCGCGGTACTTGGGCAATAAGGAGCCATGCAGATTCATCGTTCCCAAGGGCGGCATGGCCCACACCGCTTCGGGCAACATGCGGAATGCTACTACAATTTGCAAGTCGGCTTGCAATGCGCGCAATTCGGCAAGGAACTCCGGATTTTTCAATTTTTCAGGCTGCAATACCTTCAAGCCACGAGACAGGGCAAACTTCTTCACCGCCGACTCCTGCACCCCTTGCCGTCCGCCGGGTTTGTCCGGCGCAGTGACGACCGCGACGATGTCGTAGCCATTATCTAATAAAATTTCGAGCGAGGCCACGGCAAACTCGGGCGTGCCCATGAAAATAAGACGCATTCGATTGATTCGATTGGTGCGATTGGTTCGATTGGTTCGATTGGTTCGATTGGTTTGATTGGTTTTTTCCAATTAAGTCACGAAGTACCAAAAAAATCGAACAAACTTTTACATTTGTCCGGTTAGTTTATTATTCCTGTGCCATGCGATTCCATATTTTACCTGTCTTCTTATTTTTCTTTTTTCTCGCGGCAAAAATGTTCGCCCAAAGAAACACCCTCGAAACGGGGATTTTTGCTTTACCTTTTAAAAACAGGACCCTTACCCTTGGCTCTGTCGGCTATTACCACCATTTACCAGAAAAACGTACTTTGGGGCTACGGTTTACTTATGCAACCGATGCGCTCTTTCCCAACAACACATCCATACAACATCAGGGCTACATTTTTGATCTTGTTCATCGTTGGACCAAATCCAGCGCAGCATCCGGGCGGTCCAGATGGCAGTTCGAAACCGGGATTTCCGCTTTTCTAAATCGGGTGGATTACCACTACGAAGGTTATATTGACATCTGTGCAACCGGGCTTACCAATGAGGAAATAAATACCGCTTTCCGTGAAATTGACTGGTACACCGGCCTTGCATCCGGGGTCCATTGGGAGCGAGAAATTTCTCCATCATGGCGACTGGGAGTTGGCAGTCATCTAAATATTTACTTCTCGGTAGCAAATGGCTGGTGTTTACTTCCCCTGCCATTTATTCGCAGCGCTTACTCTTTTTAACATGAAAACCAAAAACGATCTTACCCTCGCAGAAGCGATGCAGTTGATGCTCCAGGAGTATCGCTTAGGTACGCAACTCAATGAAATGCGGGTAAAATCGCTTTGGACCCAGTTGATGGGCAAAACCATCAATACCTACACTTCCCAGATTTCCGTGCGAAAAAGGGTGCTTTATATCAGTATTATTTCTGCGCCGCTTAAACATGAACTTTCCTTTGCCAAAGACAAAATTCGCGATCTGATCAATACCGAACTGGGCGAAGATTTTATCCAGGACGTTGTAATTCGCTGATTCAACCTGTTTTGCGCACGATGCTGCGCGACAACAAAACCAGCGCCAGCGCCGGAAATCCGATCCAGATTACCTCGGAAGCCAAAACACCCAGTCCCCAGGGGGTAAAAAAATCATCTACCGACAAAGGCGAAACCTGAATGGGCCGAAACGGGAAAAACAGTCGTTCCGTACTGAATGGCCACCATATTGCACAACCGCGTCCGCCATTGGTCAGCATGTCGAGCAATGGATGCGAGAGGGTGCTCAACAGCCACCAAGCCCATATCCGGTTGCCTATTTCATTTTTTTGAAGCAAGTGAAACAACCCCCAGATCAAGGTACTGAATATCAATGCAAATGCCAGTGAATGCGTCCAGCCCCGATGCCCCCACTCGCTGCTGTAGGCGATACCGAAATGAAAACCAAGCACATCGAGATCGGGCGCAAAAGCGCAAAAACCGGCAACGGCCAGCGTAAAAGGTCGCACTTCTTTCGGAAAAAAAGCGTAGCCGAGTGCGGTTGAGGCCGCAACGTGTCCAAAAACAGAAGCCATCAATCAGGATTTTTTTCTTTTAAACGACCATTCGACCCAAACGCTGGCAGCCACTTCCCCATCGGGCAAGCGGGCCACCGAGTTTGCCCTGAATATCTTCGCTTCTCCACTCGAAAGCGCCTCCTCAATCACAGCCGCCATTGCATCGCCGTCGGTAAAGGTGAAAGCAAGTGTCTGGTCGGCTTTTTTGTAAAATTCGGCTTCGATACGCGTTACCAGCATCGAAACCGGCGGCTTCCCTTGTAAATAAGCCAACGCCGGCAAACCGGTAGAAAGCTCGCCCGCCGCGCATTGTGCGGCAAAATAAGTGGAACGAAACGGATTTTGCGAAAACCAGGAAAACGGCAGTATTGCCACACATTCTTTCAAATTGACCGAACGTACCCGGATTCCCATGAACCAGGCCGCCGGCAATTTCCACAAAAGGAACAACCTGAAACGCCAGGAGGAATTGGCAAAACGTAGAAAAGCGGGTTGCTGGAAATTTATCATATAACCAAGGTTGTCAGTTCCTGCGCCGGAACAATTCTTTGCCCAAACTGCGCCACATATCTTCAAAAGTATTGTATTCCTTCTGAAAACTCAGGCCAAGCCCGAACCGTAGCGCCCGCTGTCCGGAAATATCCGGCTCGAGGCGCTGGTACACTTTCAGGCGCCATTGCCGGTTTTCGGTCAGGGATATTTGCAAGGTTACATCCTCGCCCAAAAAGCCGTCGGTGGTCGTAACCCCGCCGCCGCCGATACCGAACTGTGCGCCGCCCTGCACCGTAATCCGGTCGTTGTTGAAGCCGCTGCTCATGCGCACATTCACCTCGCGTCCGCCAATTCGGTTGGGGTCCGACAACACCTCGTTCTGGTAATCGCTGTAAACAATATCAAAATCTATACTGGATACCGCCCCGCCAAACCATTCTGAAGCCAGCCCTGCCAGGTAGTTGGAAAACTGGTTGCTGATCATCTGAGTCAGGGTATTAAACGCCGTCGCAACATAGTCGGAACTCTGGATAAACGCCGTATTCGGTGGCAAAAAAGACCCGATCACCACCAGCCCAAACACCTGCCGCGACAACTCGGCCTGATCCTGGCGCAACAAACGCAGGCGTGTATCGGTGACCGATTTCAATTCGCTGGTAATATTGGGGAATTGCAGGCCGAATGAAATATTGGGCTTCAACAAATCGCCCGAAAGGTTCATAAGTACCGTCACACGGGTAGCTTTCGCCGCTTCATCAAGCAAACGAGGACGTACGCTGCGCAACAATTCCAGTTCCTCCCGTACAAAATTGTACACCGGGGTATTCACCTCATACGTCGCATCCAGGTTGATCCTTGCCCCATACGGGTCGCCAAACCAGTTGATGGTGCCGCCTTTGGTGACGACAAACGGCTTGTTGACAAAATTAAGCAGGGTAAATAAATATTCGCCGCGTTCGATCTGATAGCCGCCGTACATGGAAAACTCACCTTCCCGGTTCAAACTCAGTTTGATATTGCCCTCTCCCCTCCCCTTGATGATGTCGCCCGTTTGTTCGTCAAAAATCAACTGCACTTCCGCCTGATCGGTTATGATCATATCCAGTTCAAAATTCAAACCTTTCAGGTCGCTGATTACAAAACTGCGATCCTTGCGATTTTCCGCCTTCGGGCGCTCCTTGTCAAAATTGATAAAATTGGCTTCTTTGGCATCGGTCGTGGAATACAAGGGGATAAAAAGCCGGGTACCCGGCCCGGTAGTCGCCTCGATGTTGATATTGGTTTTGCTGAATGATCCGGTGAACGTGGCGGCAAAACTGCCTTCCGCACGACCGTAGTAAAGGTCACTGTCTTTCCGTGTCGTATTCATGACCACAAAACCGGGATCCAGCGATTCAATGCGGCAGTTGAGGCGCCATTTGCTGAAATATTCGTGTTCGAGCCCGCCATACACCTTTGCAATATGGTTGCGGGTTACATCAAAGATCGTATCGCCTTCGGCGGAAATTTTGTTTTTTGTAAAAATGATGTCCTGGTTTTTGATGTGGAACAACGTTTTTAAATAATCAATCTGAAATTGCCCTTCCCGTACGGTCATGCTGCCTGTCACCGCCGGGTGTTCCAAATCTCCCTGAGCGAGCAGTTGGGCGCCGAAAAGTCCGCTGGTTTGGGAAATTTCCGGCACAATGGTTTCAATGACTTCAAATGGAAAACTATCGGCGCTCAATTCGGCCAAAAACTCGCCCGGTCGAAGTTTTTGGCCGGGCAATTCCGTTTCAGTCTCGGCCTCTTCTTCCGCATTGCCATTGATTTGAAAGGCGCCTGCCACGCGCAACAATTGTTTTTGGGTTTGCGGGTCGAGTAAAAATATTTTACCACTCAGGGGCTTGGACAAATCCGGCAATTCAAAGTTGCTCAAAACCTCGCCGTAGGGTTTTTCATTAATAAACAGTGTGTCCGACAAAAAGCCGGTTTCAATTCCCTGCATCAGGAACACATCGCGCACCACCACTTCAAAGTCATAAGCTTTGCCCCGGATTTTCACCTGGGTGGTATCGAGAAAACGGTTGAGATCGCTCAGATCAAAATTGGCGAGGGCAAATTTCAATCCCCTGCCTTCGTTCTGGCTTTCCAGGATCACCCGTTTGTTGCCGTTGAATAATTCCAATTGTTTGGTTTCAAAACGATCGCTCCCGAAACGGATATAGTTTTCCTCTTCGATCAACCATTCCTGGCTGAAAAGTTTGATTTTAGAGGCGTTAAAACTCAGCTCCCACAGGGAATCGGCGATTCCAAGGTTGCCGTCGAGGTAAATGCTTTCCACCACGCTGTTGGGGGTTTCATCGCGGGCCTCCAGTTTAAGGTGGTAGATATCGCCGATGATCGGGCCGCCCAGATTAAGGGCGGGTAGCCGGCCGTTTTTTCCAGTTTTGTTTTCGGGAAGCCGTAAAAAAAGCCAGGCCGTATCGCCACTGCTGTTCCAGCGCAAACTGGGGTCGCGCAATTCGGTAGCGCCATACCTGATCAGCGGCGCTTCAGCCACGAGGTAAGAACTGCCCAGTCGGGCATTTACATTGGCATTGACGCGTACGTTGACAAGGGTATCTAGCCCCGGGACAAAAAGCTGGGCGAGGTCACGGGAATTGCGGACTTGAAAATGGAGGTCGTAGTTGTCGTTGAGCGGCAGCGAGTCGTTGGCAGGCAAACCCAGTTTGGCGGCAAATGCCGGATGGTACTTTCCAAACAGGCGCAACAGGTTTTTGGGTGCGCGATCTATGCTGAATTGTCCGGTCATCTGACCAATTGCCACATCGGAATCAATGCCGAAATAACGGGTTCCATCGGGACGGAAATAGGAGTTAAAGCGCAGATAATCAAGATGGTAATATTTTTCACGATCTACCAACAGCCGAAAATTCTGCAAGTCGGCAAACCCGATAATTTCGTCCACGTTGCGCCCCCGCAGTTCGAGTTGTTTTACTTCGCCGATTAATACCCAATCCTGTTCCACCAATTGCAGTACGCCGAGATCCAGTCGGCGAACATTGGCGGCAAAATCAAATACCGGGATTGAATCTTTGAGGTTGATGTTACCGTCGAACACGAAATCCACATTCGGGTCGTCGCTCACTACTTTTCCGTCAAAGACATATTTTTCAAATTTTCCGTTCAGTTTTATGTCGCGGTAGGGGTAATTGCGGTACAAAAAGGTGTCAATTTTTCCGCTCACCCGTGCGTTGATGGTGGGCAGGGTCAGGCCGGTAGACTGATCGGCAACCGTCACCTGAAAACTGCTTGGGCCGAAATCGCGGTCGCCCGTCCAGGTGGCCAGGTCGAAGCCGCGCATTTTCAAATCACCACGATAAACGGCTTTTTCCGGGCCATCTTTGAGGTTCAACTGCATATCCACCGAGCCGGGGCCGAGGCTGGTGGCAAATTTTCCGTACAGTACGTGGTCGAATCCGTCGAACAACTGGTAACTTCCATTGAATGAAATTTTATCCAGTTTGTAAAACTGCTGCGGGGGCCGGAATCGCGGCACGACGCGCGCGATGGTCGTCATGTCGGTCAGCAATTCTTCAAAATCAAAATTCAAAACCATCGGCTCGTCGTTATCGCCCAGGCCCCGGCCGTCGAACTCGCCGCGCAGACGGGTGGAAACCCCCACCCGGATATCCATGTTGTCGGCCTTTATTTTTCCATTCACCTTGCCGCTCACCTGACCGGTTACATCGGCGATGAGGTCTTTATTGGTGGTAAAAAATTCATTTTCATACACATCATCTTCAAAGTGTCGCACATCTCCCAGGCGAATTTTGGAACCGGGCGACAAGCGAATATCCATCGTGACCTGATTGTTAAAGTCCGACAATTGGTCGAGCCAGGGATCATCTTCCGGTGTATCGTCAAAGCGAAACATGAGGGTGTCGCCCAGCGAGGAACCTTCGGCTGTTTCTATCCGGGCGCCATAGGCTGCCACAATGGAGTCGGTCATTTCAATGCGACGCGCTTCGCCGTGCGCGATACGAAAACCGCTTTGCTCCTCGGCCGACAGATGCTGGATGCTTCCGAAAATATCAAAAATATCTTCGGTGGTGGGACGTCCCTGTGCATCTACAGCCGGTTTTTCGCCGATATAGATTTCCATTCTTTCACCCTGCGTTTCAATATCGCGTACGGCGAGGTGCTCGTAATCCATAACCTCGGCCGGGGTTTGTTTGCCTGAACTGCTGCGGAAATTGTCGAAACGAAAACTACTGTTATGCAAGGTCAATTGCCCCAGCATCACGCGCAGCGGCGGGCCTATTTGAAGCGAATCTGTTTTCAGCGCAACCGGCCGGATGTATGGTTGAAATCCTTCGGGCGGATCGCTGCGGTCTTTTTCAAAAACAAACCGGAAGCCGTTGAGCATCACGGAGCGAATATCAATGAGGTTGGCGGCAAGGTCAATGTTGTTGATCTTGATATTACCTTCGGCTACACTGTACTCAAATATTTTGCCCCGGATTTGCCCTTCCCGAAAACTGTAGCGTTCTTCCAGAAAAGCAACGTCATGGAGGTTGAGGTTTTGAATTTTGATAGAAAACGGAGCGGTTTTCTTCTTCTTTTTGGGTTGACTGGAGCCAAATATCTCATCGAGTTTTGCCAGCAGGGCATTGAGGTTGCTGCGGCGCTGATCGGCTTTTTTTTGCAGATGGACCCGTGCATGGGTCAGGCTCACCTCGCTGAATTCAAGGCGGTTCCAGAGCGCTGAGAAGAAATTTCCGGTAAGGCCGGCGTTGAATTTTTGGGCATACAACAGGGT
>JANRLZ010000526.1:0-4667 GCA_033762055.1 Saprospiraceae bacterium | reverse complement strand
AAATGGGTGAGATGATTTTAGGGGTTGTTGAGGCGTTTGGAGGGCGTAATGCGGGTACATTATAACCGACAAACAACGAAAACAGACACTAAAAGCAGCCGCCAATTTTTTAGATACTAAATTGGTTCACCACTAGCGGATATTTGAAAACACATAAAACATCTCCTGTCCTATCTCAAGGCTACGCTCCGCATATTTCTGTGTCTGCAATGCAGTGTGGTCAAACGCCTTGGGGTCTTCATATTTCACCGGGATACGCCGCCTTGCGCCAAAAACGACCGGACAATTTTCGTCGGCAGAATCGCAGGTCATAATCGCGGCAAAATCGCCTTTCGGGTTGAAAGGATCATCGTATGTTTTTGAAAAACAAACTACAGGCGGCTCGTTTTCTGCATATTTAACGGCATACACCGGGTTTTCCACTCCGCCCAGCACCTGAATGGCAAAACCTTGTCCCCGAAGTGTTTCCACAACTTTTGGAAACATCGCAGTCGCCTCGGTTCCACCTGAATAACACTGCACCCCCCTGATTCCGAACGCATGCGCCATCGCCTGCGCCCAAATCTGACTCAAATGACTGCGGCGTGAATTGTGGGTACAAATAAAGTTCAGTCGAATAATTTCACCGGCATCGCGTTGCGACTGAATAAAATCAATCAAGGGTTGCAACACAACACGGCGATCCCCGGAAACCTGATCGGCAGAAAACAATTGAACCTGCTCTTTCAAATGCTGAAACATAGTTGAACCTGGTTGAAAAGTGACGTATTTTAATCTCCTTTATCTAAAAATTTCCATGAAAAAACGGCCAGCACAACCCCCATCACCGGCGCCGTGAGGTACACCCATAAATCGGTTAAATTACCCGAAACGAGTGCCGGAGACAGGCTGCGGGCCGGGTTCATGGATGCCCCGCAAATCGGGCCGGCAAACATGGCTTCCAGCAGCACCGTTCCGCCAATCGCGATGCCGGCAAATAACCCCGTCTCTTTCGATCCCTGCGAAACATTTAATATCACCAGCATCAGCAAATAACTTAAAATGACCTCCAATACAAAAGACTGCGTCGCGGCGCCGGCGGGCAACGTCGCACCCAGCGTCGCATTTTGGGGAAACATCATTTTGAGTACGAATGACGCGAGAAAAGCGCCGGCTATTTGACTTCCGATATAAGGCGCCACCTCCTTTTTTTCAAACCTTCCCGACAAAGCGAAGCCAATGGTTACCGCCGGATTGAGTTGGGCGCCGGATATATCGCCAAAGGTGTAGATCATGCTCATTACCACCAAGCCAAAAGTCATGGCGATGCCCGCATGACCAATCGCGCCACCCGTTTCCTGATTGATCACAATGGCGCCTGTTCCGCAAAAAACCAGCGCAAATGTGCCAATCAACTCGGCAAGGTATTTTTTCATGGATGCAATTGATTAACGTTCTTTGATATTGAAATTACACCCTGCATAAAACTCCCGACCGCGGTTGGGGCCCCAGGCGAATGCAGGGTCAAATCCGCTCGCAAATGGTTGCTCCCAACCCAAAATAGGACGAGACTGTCTGAACCCCAACAAATTTTCACAACCGGCAAAAAAGGAAATACGTTTTCGCTCGTGCCTTACCTGTATCCCCATAATGGAATAAGGAATCGAATAATCCGGAAGACGGAGGTTTTCCGGATTACGATCCGTATCCGGCAAGCGTTGTTTGCCATACCAATGCAGGTTGGTGTCAAATTGCCAGCGTTTGTTGGCAGTCCGGTATGTGATCACACCAAGCACCTTGTGCCGGGGATTAAAAGGGAGCAGGGTTTTGACGCCGCCCGATGTGCGCGACACGTCCAGAAAATTATAGGCAAATCGCAGTTCCAACCGTTTCTCCCAGGCAACACTGTATTCCAGTTGCAGGCCATTCGATACTGATTTTTCTGAAAAATTGGCAATTATTGCCAGGTTAGGATCGGAATCATAATCCGGGAAAAATTGATTTTGAAAACGGGTGTGGTAAAAATCAGCGCTTGCCGACATGTCTGCCCGACCAATTTTGAAGCGTTGCGTTGCATTAAATCCGGCATTCCAGGATTGTTCCGGGCGAAGCGCTTCCGCAAACACGATGTCCCGATTCCCCACTAATAAGGCTGTATTTTCGGAAAAAAGTCGAACGGTACGCCAGCCGGATCCTACACTTGCCCGCAGATCCAGCCGGGAACCCGGACTAAATCGCAACATTGTGCGTGGTGTCGCATACCACCCGCTCCCGGGTAAAAAATCGGCGCGAACACCGGCCACACACACCCATCTGTCGTCGTCTGAATGGAAGGTGTTTTCTACAAAAATGCCGGGAATGCGTTCCCTTTGTTCGTACCGACCGGCATAACTGCGTCGAAGGGTATCTGCTGGAGCAAAAGCAATACTTTCATCCAGTTGGAGCAAGCGAAAACTGGCCCCTGTTTTTAGATCGTGAATACGCCTTTTCCCCCAGAAAAGTTCATATTGTAAATTGGCGTAAATACTGCGCTGCGTTGCCTGATATTGTGTCAGTCCAAACCAGGATGACTGTTCATGCGCCGAGACAGCGGCCAAAAGTGAAACCTTGCGGTTGGCATCGAAACGATAGCCGGTTTTTGTGAATAATTCAGGCTGTTGAAATTGAACCGTCTGGCCGTATGCATTCGTGGTACCCTTGTCCTGTCGGGCTTGAAATTTAGTCTGACCGCCTATTCTTGATTCATCCACATATCTGACCGCAAAAAAAGCGCTCCAGCCGTTTTCATTTTCCTTTCGGTATCGCCATTTGTTGTAAAAGGAATAACGGGTTAGCAAGGGCAAATCCAAAAATCCGTCCCTGTCACGGTCAAATTTTCCACCAGGCAATGAGGCATGTAATGCCAGATAGTTGGTCCATCGGTTTTTTTTGGTCGCCAGAGCGGCATTGATGTGTTTTTCTCCAAAACTGTTCATCAATGCATCCGCCGTCAACCACTCGGCCGTACCACCTTCTCTGGGGAAAATAGTAATTTGACCGACCATGCTTTCAAATCCCTGTAAAACACTGTTGGCGCCCTTTACCACCCATATATTTTCGAGCATGCTACCGGGGATGGTTCCTGTACCATAAGTATAGGTCAGGCCCTGTATGAGGGGTAAGCCGTCAATTAATATCTGGTTGTAAACGCCACTCAAACCCAGTATCCGAAGTTCTTTGGCGTTCGTTAAAATATTGGTTGTCGTAGGCTGAACCGTGCTTTGCGTTTCGAAACAACCTGCCAGGTCGCAGCAGGCCGCCTTTCTTAATTCCGCCCGGTTAATGACTTCCGTTTTTACGGGTTGAAGTACCGAAATAAATGCCCCTGTGACGGCATCCTGTACGGTGACTTCCTTAAATGTCATCTCCAACGACATACTGACGGTCCAGTAACTGGCAAAATCATCAATCAAAAACGTGTCGCGGGCGCCAACATATACTGCCGACAACATTGCCGGTTTTTGCGTCGTATCGGGTGGGAGCGGAATGGCAAATGCTCCAGTTTCATCAGTTTGCGCGCCAATGCTGGTACCCGTCCAAACGACAATGGCTGAAGGGATGGGCTGGTTGTTGGCATCGGTTACCTGTCCGAACAAATATTGCGCATGGCTATGTTCATGAGAAAGCAAAAAGAGGATAAAGACGCTGCGAATCAATTTTATCATGTTTTTTGATGCTAGGATCAATTTATACAGATGCAGTTGACATCCTGGATTTCCATGTCAAAAAGTGCCTCAAACTGTTTTTTGATGGCCGACCATTTTTCCACGTTCAGGCAATAATTGACGTTTAGTCCGCTAATCTCTCCCCGGATCAATCGGGCATTTTTCAGTTCCTGCAAATGCTGGCAAACCGTAGCTCTGCTCAAGGGCAGTTCATTGGCTATATCTCCGGAAATACAGGTATTCCGCGCAGCGAGCAAGCGAATGATGGCCAAACGCGCCGGATGGGAAAACAACTTGGCGGCCTGCGCCAAATCCTGCAATTCAAGGTCGAAATCTTCAGTTTTAGCGTACATAAAGTAATTTGTATGTCGCAAACATACGAATTAATAGAAAAAAAGAAAGCATGCCGTTTTTTTCGCGCAGCATTTGTCGGAAATCACTGTGCTGAAAACAAGGGCATGCTTTGGTAGATTTCAAAAAAAGGAAATATCAAGCGTCTTTTTCGGGGGGCTCTTCTTCCTTGCCTGCGACATAATCCCTGGCCTTTTGCCAAAAATCCTTGCCTTCTTCAGCCAGTTCGCTGGCCTCTTCTTTTACTTCCCCTACAATTTCCCTGGCTTTATCGCTGAGGTACCCCAGCGCTCCACCGGCATGGGCCGCGATTTTTTCTTTGGCGGCCTGGGCTTCGGCGAGTTTTTCGGCGGCTTCGGCTTTCGCCTCGGCAGCGGCGGCTTCCGCTTTTTCACTTAATTCGTGAAACTTTTCAGCAGCGAGGTCTTTTAACTCGCCCAGTTTTTCAGCAGCGACCGCTGCGGCTTTTTCTGCGGCATCGCCGGCTTTTTCGAGCCCTTCATTCGCCATATCATTGGCTTTTTTCCAAAATTCTTCCATGTTTTTATGTTTTAATGATGAATCTCGCGCTGCAAGATAGGGCAAAAGGAGCATTTTTTACCTTTGCCATTCTTATGCGGGTTTTTACCGATT
>JANRLZ010000525.1:0-6503 GCA_033762055.1 Saprospiraceae bacterium | reverse complement strand
TCCGGGAAAAGTTTTTCCAATAGTTCAACCCGCTGTCGGCCTACTCCAAGGCGCCAGAGTGTGGCTGCCTCTAATTTATCTTTGAAAACTTCAAACGCCTCATCATACCTCCCCAAACCCACCAGCGCATAATACAACTCGATCGCCGGGGTCAGATCTTCCAAAGAATTTACTTCAAGGTAATCCTCCACCATCGGTGCGGCGGAGAAATGGGTGTGCATGACCTCATACACCCCGCGCTGCTCATCGGCGTTGGTACCCGTCCAGACTACCCCGCGCACCACGGGGTGCAGGTCGTAGCGGTTGTGTTGTTTGTCCCAGCCCACCAGTCCGCGGTCTTCGAGCTCGGTCAGGATACGGTCGAGCGCGGTGGAGTCGGCGCAGGGTTTGCCTTCACCGGTACAGATGCCCAGCAGGGTATCGTAGGAGCAGGGCATCCGGAAAGCGGCAATGGTGCGCAACACCTGGCGCTCTGCGGCGTCGAGCCCTTGCAGCGCATATTGCATCACGTGGGTTTTGGCCTGCACCAAAGGAAGGGAAAAAGGATTAAAATCCGGATTGGCTTCCTGCCAGCGTTCAAAATCGCCGGGGGCCGGACGGAAACGGGCAATTTCGCCCGCTAAAGCCTGCAAGAGCAAGGGGTGGGAGCCAAAACGCCGGAACAGCGGCAACAAACGCTCGCGCGGGCCCGTGGCCCCGAACTCCCGCCAGAGATGCAGGGCATCGTCGTCATTCAGTCCGTACAAAAACGAAGCGTCGCAGCCGGGCATCGGATTGCCGTTGCGCATCTGCAACTCAAAGGGATACAGGCGCGTGGTAATCAGGATGCGCGATTTTTCCACCCGCGCCAGGCGCTTCAAAAACTGTCCGGTGCGGCGGTCGGCGGTGTGGCGCAGGCGGTGCTGGCCGGTGAAAGACTGCGCGGCGCTCTCCGGCAGACCAATGGCATTTGCCACATAATTGGCCGTGGCAGTTTCGTATTCGTCGTCGGCGAGGCGGTTGGCGTCGAGGCGGGTGTAGGCCACCAGCTCGCGTTCAAACCCGTCGAGTACCAGCAGGTGGGGCTGTTCGTTGAGCAGTTGGAGCAGCAGGTCTTCGCGCTGGTTGACATCGTATTTTTGGGCTTCTGCAATCGGCATTTTGCCCAGATAAGCCAGGGTGCGCAGCACGAAATTTTCAAAACGCGCGTCGCTTTCATAAAAACTCCACCACACACGGCCCTGCACCTGCGGCCATTCCTGCGGGGCAATTTTGTTGAACCACTCCCAGGTCAGGGCGCTTTTACCCATGCCGCCAATGGCCACGATATTGAAAATACGCACCGGCGCAAGGTTTCTGCGGTAGCCGTCGGAAAAAGAAACCGTTTTGCCGGTAATCCAGTACGTCAGCAAATTCAGTTCAAAATTCCGCCCGATCAAACCCTTGGCTTCCGACAACACGTAAGGGTGTGCGATATAGGGTTTCGATAAATCGGGAATGGAACTGATGATGTGGTACTGAAACGCAGCGTTCGGGTCTTTGGGCAGTTGCGAGAGACTGTGTACCGCCAGGGTGCGCAGTTCTTCGTGTGAGTTGAAAAAATTGACTACCAGTTCCTTGCCCACCCGCTCCTTGAAAGCCCGGAGTTTGGGGATATTTTCCGGCTCCGGCTCCATTTGTTTGGCGGTAAACGGATGATCCTCCCCGGCGATAAATATCAGGCGCGGGATGCCGCGTTCCACTGCGCGGTTGTATTCCATTTCGGTGATGGAAATGTCGTGCCCTGCCGGCACATAACCGTAGCGCAGGGCAAACACGCCGATGTAGATATCGGCCTCGTCCACCAGCTTCATCGAAGCGGCAATGGCGTCGTCGCTGTTGGCTGGCAGGTGCTCCATCATTTTAGGCTGGTAACTCTGCCGCAGACAGGCGTCCATGACCTGTTTTCGGTGCTCGGGCAAGTCCCGTGCCGTGCTGGAAACGACTGCTCGTTTGATCTCTGACATAAACAGGAGAGGGAAGGACGAAAGACGAAGGATGAGGGATGAAGGATGAAGGATGAGGGATGAAGGGTAAAGTTAATTAAATCCTCATCCTTCATCCCTCATCCTTCATCCATATTAAAGGTTATCAATCGCTTTTTTCAGGGCCAGGCAGTTGTCTTCGTCGGGGTCGTCGTTGCAGCCTAAGGCGGCATAGAGGGCCTGCAGGGAAGATTTCAGGCTGGAGGGGGTGTAATTCAGGCGGCCGTGGAGATAATCTTTGATCTCCGCCGACACCTGTGCCGAGCCGTCCACGGCCTCAAACACGTAGGTAATTTCCTCGCAGGTCATATTGACTACCATGCCCAGCATGTGCTGGATGTCGGTGACCGGATTGGCTGCGCAGGCGCGGGCATTGTTGGGTGGCCAGCCTTGCAGGTACTGGATGCAGGGGATTGTGCTCCAGGGCACCACGTCGTCGGTGTAGTGGTCGTAATCCGGGAAGCCTTGTCCGGTAAAAATATCGCCCCAGCCGCAGATGTCGGGCGAGTCTTTGTCGGGCGTACCGGCGGCAATGCCGGCAGTGATGAGGCGGCCGTTTTGGTCGTAGGTACACTGCTGGCCGGGTTTTTCTGATTGGTCGGGCACCCAGCGCACCTCGTATTTTGCGCCGTAGTGGTAAGCTTGCGAAGCCGTTCCGCAGTCGAGCCATTCTCCGTCGGGACAGTTGGTTCTGCGGTTGTTCTGGACATCGGCATAAGTGCAGGGGCAGGGTGGGAGCGCGGCGTACCAGGCGGCGGAAGTGCCCTGGCGTTCGGAAAACCGGTCGCCGTCGTTGAAAACCCGGCCTGTGCCCACGGTGATCCAGCAGTTGAAAGGATCGCCGAAGTCGTCGAGCATCAGGTTGCCGATGCTGATGTCTTCGATGCCGTTGTCGGTCATGCTGCCGGAGAAAACATAGATCAATCGGGCTTCCGACTGGTTGTTGATGTTTCTTTCGCGGAGTTCGACAAACACGGAAAATTTGCAGCCCGTCCCGACGATGTAACTGCCCAGTCCTGCGCCGCTTTGTGTGCCGGTGAGGAAGTCAACTTTGATGGTCAGGTCGTTGTCGTTTTGTTCGTAGAACGTGATTTTGAAATCAGGGGCCACAAACCCGATGGGGTCGCCGGCGGTGCTTTGCACGATGATGTCGGGTGAAACGTTGAATGCGCCTTCGATGTTAGGCGGGGTATCACCACCGTGGATGGGTACGCCGAGCGCCTTGATTTTGTCGAGGATTTCCTGGGGTACCAGTTCATTAATTTCTTTGGTGAGGCCATTGCTTTCCACTTTTGATTCCTTTTTTTTATTACAGGAAAAAAGGGAAAGAGCAGTCAGCAGGAATAGAACGGGGTAAAGTTTGTTTTGGATCATGGTATGGAGGTAGTTCTGAAGCGATGGCGATTCTCGCCTCGCAATGGCAAAACTACCTCCTTTTCCAGGATATGTCCGAAAAAGTACATCGGTTTGTTGATCTTCTATTGCAGTGCAAACCGGATCGGCAGGGTATAGCGCACTTTTACCGGGTGGCCGTTGGCTTCGCCGGGCGACCAGGCGGGCATGGCCTGCACCACGCGGACGGCCTCCTTGCCCAGTACATTCCCGCCCGCCGGTGTTTTCAATATGCCGATGTCGGTGAGGCGGCCGTCTTTCCCTACGACGAACTGCAGCACCACCGTGCCTTGCACCCCGCCTTCGCGGGCCATATCCGGGTACCGGATGTGTGCGTAAATCCATTTCAACATTTCTGCTTCGCCGCCGGGGAAAGACGGCATTTTGTGGACGTCAAACAGTTCTTTCGGATCCTCGTCGGCGGGCGCGGGCGTTACGATGGCGCCCGGGCCGGACCCTGTTGGGTCAAGTGCCGGCGGACCCTCGTCGGGGCCTTCGGCGGTTTGGGCGCCTACCTTGCGCGGGTCGTCGAGGATGGTTTGTACGTCCTGCGGGTTTTCGTCGGGCGCCTGTTCATCGGGCGTTACCACCGGAGGCGTATAGGCGATGGCGGCAGATGGCGGGGGCGGCGGCGGGGTTTGCAGCACCGGCGGCGGGGTTTTTTCGAGGTTAATTTCCTTGATAATGATTTCACAAGCAACGACCTCTTCCGGTTCGGCCAGACTTGAAAAAGCCGCCAAAATGTGTGGCAAGGCCAACATGCCTCCAAAAATGAGCAGGGTCAGGAGCAACGCTTTCCCCAGGGTTCGGGGGTATTGCCGGCGGAGTTGATAGGCGCCGTAAGCGCGGTTGCGGTGGGCAAAAACAATGTCCAGGGCGTCGCGGTGCGACACCGGTTGTTGCGTATTCATCTTACAAAATGTTGGGTTGAAAAGTAAGTGTGCGCCGGCCGGGCGTTTGATTAAAAAGATGCGCGGCGTGGTATTTTTGGCGGGCGGGTGGATTGTTTTTTTATTTCGTCGGCTGAACAATTTATGCCAAATGCCATTTATCCAGTTCTATCCCTGTCGGCTCCCGGCAGTTTGCGCGTTATTTCGCCGAATTTTTAACACCTGAACTATCCTGTTTAATGGACGCCTATTCCTATCTGATCGGGGTGGCTTTTCTCATCCTGCTATCCTATTTTTTTGAATTTGTAAGTAAAAAAATCCGCCTGCCATCCGTGGTGCTGCTAGTGCTAACAGGTATTGGTATGCGTGCAGTAGCCGACCATTTTTCACTTGCCCTCCCGCTTCCACACCATGAGAATTGAATTACCCAATCATTTCGAACGCTTTGGCGCCAATCATTTTTATGCCATTCAACGGGTATACGAACTGGACGGCGGGTTGGAGGTTGACGAGGCTTTCACTAATCCTTTTCATGTCATACAGCAAATTCCGCATGAGCGTTTGCACGAAATAGAACGCGACATGGCCATCGTGGTGCCGGTTCGCAACGAGCGGCTGCGGTTGCTGGAAGGCGTACTAAGCGGCATCCCGCATGCCTGTTTACCCATCGTTCTTTCGAACTCCGAACAAATGCCCACCAACCGATTCGGTATGGAGCAAAACCTGCTGGAAAGTTTCTGCCGTTATGCCAAAAAACGCTATGTTATTGCCCATCAGCGCGATCCGGAGCTGGCCCGGCTCTTTGTCGGAACCGCACTCGAGAATTTGCTCGACGATACCGGACTCATTCGTCATGGCAAGGCTGAGGGTATGATTCTCGCCTCTGTATTGGCCAAATTAGCCGGAAAAAAATACATCGGTTTTGTGGATTCCGACAATTACTTCCCCGGGGCGGTTTTTGAATATATCCGCCTGTTTTCTGCGGGACTGTCCTTAGCCAAATCGCCGTTCAGCATGGTGCGGATTCAGTGGCACAGCAAACCCAAAATTGTCAATTCAGACCTGTTTTTTGCCAAATGGGGGCGCGTCACCCGCATTACCAACCAATACCTCAACCGATTGGTGAGTCTGCACACCGGATTTGAAAGCGAAGTGCTGCGTACGGGGAATGCCGGCGAACACGCTATGAGCATGGAACTGGCCCTGGCATTAGGTTATTCTTCGGGTTTTTCCGTGGAAACCAATCATTTTATCAGTATGATTGAGAAGTTTGGCGGTGTTTTGCCTTGTCAGCATCCGCTCGCTCTTCAACGCGGAGTGGATGTTTTTCAAATGGAATCTCGCAATCCTCACCTGCACGATGCCAACAAAGGCGACGAGCATATTCGTGAAATGATTGAAGGGTCGCTGTCGGTCATCTACCATTCGAAGGTTTGTCCGCCACAATTGAAAAAGGAAATTCTGGCTGAACTGCGCCGGTTAAAAATCCTGAAAGCGGGTCAGGAACCTGAATTGCCCCGTCAGTATGCGCCACTTGAATTGCTGAATTTTGAGAAAATGGTGGACAGCGTATCCTGGGACAAACTCGGTAATTATCAGTATTCCGCCGAAGCACGCATACCACAATAATGCATACAAGGCCTCCCTTTTTGCTGTTTACCGATCTCGACGGTACCTTGCTCGACCACCGAACCTATTCGGCAGATGCTGCTATGCCCGCGCTTGAATGGCTGAAACAAAAGGCTATCCCGTTGATTTTTTGCTCATCCAAAACGCCCGAAGAGCAGGTCTGTTTGCAGGAAAAACTCGGTATTCGTCAGCCGTTTATTTTTGAAAACGGCGGCGGCGCGGGGATTCCCGTAGAAATGCCGGCAATGGAGGATAATTTACTTATCGAACCTTTGGGTGCATACCGCTTGTATTATTTCAGTTCCGTGACGGCGGCAGAAATCCGGCATTTTTTAAAAGAAATTGCGATAAAAACCGGTCTGAAACTGTCCGTTTTTGACGATTTAACCCCTGAAGAAATGCAAATGGTGACGGGCTTGCCGCCGGAAGCCCATGCCCGTGCCTCTGCGCGACGCTGCAGCATGACCATTGCACGCACCCTTGACGAAGACAGCATCAGACAATTGGCGCTATTGTGCAGGGAGCGCGGATTGGCACTTTCGCGCGGGGGACGCTTTTATACCTTGACGGACGAAAAAGTAGATAAAGG
>JANRLZ010000524.1:0-3530 GCA_033762055.1 Saprospiraceae bacterium | reverse complement strand
CGACGGACTGAAGTCCGTGCTACCGTCCACCGTAGGCCGTCCACCGTAGGCCGTCCACCATAGGCCGTCCACCATAGGCCGTCCACCGTAGACCGTTCACCGTTTATTCGAACAATTTATGCGCAAAACACTCCTGACCCTCCTTTTGCTTCCAGCCCTGATTGGCGGCGCACAACCTACCTATACCCCCGATTGGGAATCGCTCGACAGTCGCCCTACGCCCGAATGGTGGCAGGATGCCAAATTCGGCATCTTCATTCACTGGGGCGTTTATTCTGTTCCGGCGTTTACCACCAAGGGGAATTATGCTGAATGGTACCAGCATTCCCTTGAAAATAATTCGCACAAAGGCAAGGTGCGACAGTTTCATGAAATCAATTACGGAGAACGCACCTATTACGACCTTGCCGATGATTTTCACGCCGAGTTGTACAATGCCGACGAGTGGGCCAAACTGTTTGAACGCGCCGGCGCCAAATACGCCGTTCTCACCTCCAAACACCACGACGGCTATTGCCTGTGGCCCAATGAAGATGCAAACCGAACCTGGGGCTTCCCCTGGAATTCGGAAGTGCGGGGCCCCGGGCGCGACCTGGTGGGCGAGTTCATGGAAGCGATGAATAAAACCAAGGTCAAACCCGGTCTTTATTTTTCCTTGTATGAGTGGTTTAATCCCGTTTGGCAGTTTGACCACGGACAATATGCCACCGAACATGCCATGCCCCAGCTCTACGAACTGGTTCAACGCTATGAACCCTGGGTCGTCTGGGCCGACGGTGACTGGGACGCCAATCCCGATGTGTGGCAATCGCCGCAGTTTTTATCCTGGTTGTACTCGGAAAGCACGGTGCGTGATCGTGTGGTGGTAAACGACCGCTGGGGAAGCGGTGTGCGTTTTAAACATGGCGGCATTTACACCCCCGAATACCAGCCCGACATGGATTTTGAGGACCATGCATGGGAAGAAAGTCGCGGTATGGGCCATTCGTATGGCTACAACCGAGTGGAAGATGCCTGGGATTACAACTCGGCGCAATCATTGGTATTGCATTTGATAGACAAGGTGTCGCGGGGCGGAAATTTCCTTCTTGATATTGGTCCCGATGCACACGGTAAAATTCCGCCAATCATGCAGGAGCGCTTGCTGGAGATGGGCAAATGGCTCGGCGCCAACGGTGAAGCAATTTATGGCACTCGTCGCTGGCGCGTACCGTACCAGTGGAGTACCGGCCGGCGCGACTGGAAGCCCGAACTCACCGAGGGTTGGAAAACCGGCGGTGATGCGCTGTTGAAAGTGACGGTTGACCCCGATCCCGGTTTTGCCGTGAAGGAAGTGTTTTTTACCTGGAACCCGAAAACAAAGTCGCTCTACGCGATTTTTCCACGTTATCCGAACGATAAAAAACTGGTGCTGAAAGGCATGCAACTCCCCGCTACCGGCTCGGAGGTGACCTTTTTGGGAACAAAAGAGAAATTAAAAGCAGAAAACCTGGCAGGCAATATGGTGATTACCTTGCCGGAATACCATCCGAATAAAATCAAATCACCCTACGCTTTTGCCGTAAAAATCAGCAACTATGGCGATTTTGTCGCCAAACCCAAAGTGGATGTTGCCTACGACCCCGTGTCGGTCAAGCCCACCGTTAAATTAAGCACAAGCACCCAGGGTGCTACGATCCGATATACCACCGACGGCAAAGAACCGTCAGAAACCTCAACAACCTATACTTCGCCCTTTTCGCCACCGGCAGCATGCACAGTACGCGCCAGGGCATTCAAGGCGGGCCTGCTTTCAAGCAATACCGATTCGGTACGCGTAAGAATGTACAAACAAATTCCAGCCCTCAACCTGCTTCGTGAACCTGCGGCCGGCCTGCGTGCGGAATTGCGTACCGTGGAGGACGAAACATATACCGCCGACAAAGTACTGCGCGGTTACTTGGAAAAAGCCGATGATGTCAATACCATCGAACCCGATCCGTTCTGCGCTGAAAACAAGTGCGGCATGATCTGGCGGGGTTATATTGACATCCCTGAAACCGGTGGTTACCAGTTCTGGACAGAATCGGACGATGGTTCTCTGTTGAGTATTGACGGTGAGTTGGTGGTGAATAACGACGGCAACCACGGCATGGAAGAAAAGTCGGGTATCGCTTTTTTGCAGAAAGGCTGGCATGCCGTTCGCATCGTTTATTTCAATTCCGGCGGGGGATACGGTATGAAAGTACGTTATGCCCCGATCGGACAGGAAAAAAGAGAATTGGAGGCTGGTATGCTGGGCCATTGATTTGGCAGTATTCTTGTTATAAGGAACAATCAAACAATTTCCAGGGTGCAGAAACGATCTTTATTTTGCCTGCTATCCGCCTGCCTTATGCTGGGCTGGGCGAGCGGCGCCGATGCTCAAAACGATAAAATTCGCCAGTTGGAAGAGCAGCTTCGCGGCTCCGAAGCAGCCAAACGGCTTGAAATTCTTATCACGCTCACCGATGCCCAAATTTATGCCGGACAATATGACGACGCCATTCGCCATGCAGACGAAGCAGAGGAATTGGCTGCACGTCTGAAAATGCCGGAAATGCGCGCCAACGCACTCAACCGCGAAGGGAAAGCCATGATGCTGGGCGGAAAGCGCAAGGCCGCAGGTAAATTTGAACAAAGTTTGAAGATTCTTCGCGACACCCGCAGTGTCAACCGTATGCTGGCGATTGATAATCTCGAAAACCTGCGTACCCTGGCTGCCAATGCCGGCCGCACCCGTGAGGTGCAATCCATTGACGAGCAAATCGCCCGACTGAGAAATATGGGCACGGTTGCAGAAAAACCTGCCGAATCAAAGCAGGAATTGCAACATGAACTGAGTGCTACCCAAAAACAAATGCAGGAGAATCAAAGCCGGTTTCGTGAAAACGAGGCCAAATTGCTGGCCGAAAGCCAGGCCTTGCAGGCCGAACTCGAGGCGCGCAAGGCCGAACTGGAGCAAATGACCGAAGAGCAAATGAAAACCCGGGTGCTGGTCATGGAACAACGCATGATGCTCGATTCGGTATTTTTCACCCGTGGCATGGACTCACTGGCGGTTTCCAATGCCAACCTGGCTTTGCGGGAAGCCGAAAGCAACCGTAAATTTAACTACGCTATCATCGGCGTCTTACTGCTCCTGGCCGGCGGCTCCACATTCAGTTTTATCCGCGCCCGGCAAAACGCCCGGATTCTGGAAGAAAAAAACAAAACCATCCGCGAGGAACAACAACGCTCTGAAAATCTGCTGCTCAACATCCTGCCCAGTCTGGTCGCCGACGAACTCAAGAAAAAAGGCCGCACCAATGCCCGATATTTTGAAGACGTAAGCGTGTTGTTTGCCGATTTTGTCGGATTCAGCAAAATTGCCGAACAACTCACCCCGCAACAACTGGTCAGCGAACTGGATACCTGTTTCCAAAAATTTGATGAAATCGTGGCCCACTATGGCCTGGAAAAAATAAAAACCATCGGCGACGCTTACATGTGCGCCGGCGGATTACCGGATG
>JANRLZ010000523.1:0-6565 GCA_033762055.1 Saprospiraceae bacterium | reverse complement strand
TCGGACGTGTTTACCCGGACAGGGTTGTTCAGCCCGCCTCCGCCTACGATGAGCAGTCGCCCGTCGGCGAGTTGGGTCATGGCGGGATACCAGCGGTAGTCGAGCATGAGCGGCAGAGACTGCCAGGTTTGCGTGGCGAGGCCGAACTGTTTGATTTTCCGCGTACCGGGTCCGTAAATTTCCTGGTCCGTGCCGCCCGCCATGATGACCTCGTTGTTCCAAAGCAGTTTGGAGGCAGCGCAACCCTGCACCTGCATATCGCCCGAAATGGCGAGCGTATCGTCGAGCGCGGGGTCGAACACGAAAGGGTCTTTGGTATTGTGACAGTAATAAATACTGCCGTCGGGCAGCAGAACGCCGAGGTCGGTGCCGCCGAGCGGTTCGGGCGAATTCATGATGGTCGTCCACTGGCCGGGCTGCGTTTCGGGTTCTAATTGCGCATCATGTATGACCGTGCCGACGATGCCCGTCGTGGCGTTTTGGAAAAGTTCGAAGCCGCGTGCGGCCACGTTGAAAAAGAAATAATACGGGTCGAGGTTTTCAAAAAGATAGACCCCGTTCGCGTCGGTGCGAGCCTCCCGGAACATGGAGGTGTCGTTGAGAAAAATGGTCACGCGGGCATTGGTCACGGGTGCGCCGTTGGGGGCGGTGACCGTGCCGGTGAGCGTTTGGGCAGGAATATTGACAATGTACCCGAAAAAGAAGTAGAGTATGAGTCTGATTTTCATGTTGTTAGATTAAAATGCTATTATCTAAAACAATTGGTTTTGGGCGACTTTTGTATTTCAATATGACTTGTTGTACATCTTTTTTGGGTCTGTGAATACCTGGCTGAATGCCTATCAGTCGGATGCGCGCATACTTGTTCCGAAAGGGTAGTCGGATGAATGTTACGCTTCCTTTGTATTGCTTAGGCTCAAATCGAAACGGGTAGTCATCAGTGTTTGCTTTGATGACAAGGCGAACCTCGCTTTCACCTTCAAAGTCGCCATCCACGTAAAAGGCTCCCATTTTCGAGATGCCGGAAACAGTGAATATGCGGCCAAACCTTTTCATAATCGCTTCACATATCTGATTCATGACTAACTTTTTGGGCAACAACGATTCTTTACGATAGTAAACCAATCGGAAATCGGAGATATTAGGGTTAATTTCAAATTCAAGCCGTACTCCAAATCCTTTTTCAGCAAATCCCCGCCAGAGAGCGGCTTCTGTCTGCTCGGAAAGAGTCCCTGGGTTAGCAAAAGAGACGTAAAAAGTTTCTCGCATGATTTTTTCCCAAAACGGTTTGCCGTTCCCGTCATGCTTTTCGTCATAACCACGCAGGCCGTGATCTTCGTAAAAAGGCCGGAAATACTCGGCGCTTTTCCGTTTCAGCAGGTTAAAAAGCCACAATTTCTTCGATCCAATGATATTAGAGAAGTTATCAAAGGTGGTGAAGTGGTAAAACCGTCCCCCGGTAATTCGAGGGTAATAGTGGTCAAAAACCACATTGGATAATTTCTTAGTTTGTGCATCAAACATGTGTTTCTGGTGCCAATCACTGTTCCTCAAAAAAGAGCCAATAAACACCAAATCATCGGCGCTTACCTTCTCCTCATTTTGTAAAAAACCGTTGATAATCTCAGCCGCTTCCCCTCTGAAATTGCGATTGAGTTGGTCGTTTTCTAATTGTTGTTGGAACAACTTACTGGCCCGTTCAGTCAATTTCATCGTTTATACAATTTGCGTAGTGTTGGTGAAGTAACCACAAACAACGCAAAACCCGAACAAATAGTCAACAGCCCCAGCACCGAAAAAGCCCGCAACAGCCAGTTGCCGATGTGGTCGCGGCTTTCGTAGTCCATCACGTGCAGCATCCAGAGCCGGTCGAACCAGCGCCATTTTTCATTGCGGAATTTTTCCACCGTTCCCAATTCAGCGGCGACGTACACGACGGTTTTGGAAGGATGTTCGAAAGTGACGGCCCAGGCAGGTAGCGCATTTTCCCGGTATTCATGATCGGGAGAGGTTTCATCGAGGTACACCGCCGATAGCAAAGTCGGTGTGCCGTTGAATTGTCGGGCAGCCACTTCCACCGCTTCTTCTTTCGACAAGGGCGGGCGCAGGGCGCCGGTTTTGGCATCGGCCAGCCGAGTTTTTCTCGGATGCCGGTGACGGGCATTTTTTACAATAAAAACCACCTGCCAGCACGATGCGTCCAGCACCGGGATCAAGCGCAGGCTGAGGATACTGTCGGGGCTTTCACCCGCTGCCCACAGGTTCTGCACGACTACCGAGGGCGATACCCAACCTGCCGTATCCGGCACAAGCAGCGGCCCCGGTCGGCGCTGATAGTCGCCGTGTATCTCGTCCATATCCGACCAACTGAAATAAAGTCCTCCGACCGTCCAAAGCAAAAATTGAATCCCGATGGTCACGCCCATGTAGCGGTGCAACCGGCGGAGGTAGTATTGGCGGGTGTGGCGCATGAAAAGAACAGGTTTATAGTTTCACAAAAGAAGCCTGGCCGATTGTGGCCCCATCCTCCTCACGCACGCGCAGGTGATAAACGCCCGCTTCCAAGCCCGCCACTGACAGTTTGTTTTGCGTAAGATCCGTGATGCACACCAGTCGGCCATCCGCCGACCATATTTCGGCTTGCTGAGCGATTTGACCGCCAATTGCGCCCTCGATGGCGAAGTAAACCACATCGGAAGCCGGATTCGGCCACAGCCGCAGCCGACTGCTCACAACGGGGTCTTTCACACCCAAAATAATGGAATCCGGGACAAGATGCACCGTCAGCGTGTAGGTATCGTCGCCGCTCAGCGCATGGTTGTGGTTGGCGGCCAGCCCCGCTATGTAAAGCGTGATATTACCTGCGTTGGTCGCGGGCGCTTTCCAATGAAACGTCCAGGAAAGGCTGTCCGGCGGGACGGCATCGGCGCCGCAGGGCGTGTGCGACACATATTTGCGCGAGCCGTCGTTGAACGTCCGGGTACGCACCATGTCGTCAATCGTGAACGTACCGATGGTCGTGTTGCCGGCATCTTTCAATGCCAGCCCTACGAATCCGAACTTGTCGTGTCCGGCTTGTTTCATCACGACGGTCGCGTCAAAAGTCTCGCCAGGAGTGTATAGCAATGTAGTGTCGCTGAGCGTGAGCGTCAGGCTGCCGGGGCCGGTGTTGGCCGTGCCGCCGTGACAACCCGTGCAACTCGTTTCACCCGGCGCGCCGGTGTGCCCGCCCACCAAGGGCGAGTCGCAAGGGCCGGTTGGGGGAGGGGAGAAGTTCGCCAGTGCGAGCAGGGCGGCGGCGAGTATTGGAATGAGTAACGGTTTGATTGTCATGGTTTCTTCGCTATTTTATGCATGATATGGTGGCTGTCGCCGAACTTGCACAGCGCATCGCAATGGGTGCGCAAGTCTGAAAACAGGATGTAGCGGATTTCCACGTTGTTATTTTTGACCGAGGGACGAGAGAGTTGCAGCATCACATCCTTTTCCCGCTTGTCGGGTATGACGATGTAAAACACCTCGTCGCCGTCGGCAATGGAGTAGGAAAGGTCGGCCAAACGCAGGATGCCGCTGTAAATCGAGGTGCTTTTTTCCACTTCAAAAGCGGCTACGACATTGGTCGTGCCTTTCTCGAACCACAGCATATCAATCAGTTTCACCGTGTTCAACGTGTCGCGCTCGATGGGCAGTTGAGGAAAAGGTTTGGGGCAGAGAAATGAAAAACTATGCCCGGCATGAGAGCGCGAACGGTCGTTGCTGGCCGGAAACACGTCGTAGCCGAGCGCCGTGCCGATTTTGATGAGGTGGTACTGCATTTCGGTGTGCAAGTTTTCCTCTTCGTGGTCGCTGAGTACTTCGCGGCGACGTTTTTCGATTGCCTTTTCAAATTTTTCCCGGTCGTGGTCATTGAGGTATTCGTCTGCTCCTGCCGCCATTTTCTGTGCGCCGATTTCAAAGAGCAGCCCGGCCAGACAGCCCAAGTCGTTGGACAGTTCGGCACAGTGTTTTCGATTGGTTTCCAACACGACCTCGCGCATTTTCAGGTATTCCGACCAGGAGCCGAGTTTGCGTTTTTCGTGAAAAAGCGTGTTGAACCCGTTCAAAATGGCCGTATTGAACGGCGGCATCAGTGTCGGGTGCAGGAAATACAAGATGGAGGCGACTGCCGGCCCCAGTCCTTTGATCTTGCGACTATCGAGCCGGATGATTTCGTCGAGCAAAGTTTTCTCCGACTTGGCATTGAGGCAGTTTTCCAGAAATTGACCGAAGGCCCGCTTGTTTTCTGCACTTTCATAGATGTCCGGGATGCGCAATTTGGGTTTCCAGTAAAACGGGTGCGAGGCGCCCTCAAACACCTGCTTTTGCTCGGTAATGCAAGTCAGTACGAATTCGAGCGAGGAGCCTTTGAAGTCGTTGGGGAAACGGCCTTCCCGGATGTCCGCTACCACCTGCAAAACGCCCCGACGGATGCTGCGGAAGGCTTTCAACCGCTCGTCGTTGTTGACGAACCAGGTATTGAAGACCGATTCGGGGTCGGCTTTGTATTGCTGGATGAGGGTTTGGAGGTGATGCATATTGCAGGTATCAGTGGTGTTTGCCACCGTGGCTTTCTTTTAAAAGAGACGAATTATTGTGTTCCAATGCTTCGATAATCGGATGCCAGCTGTCGTCATGCCCATGAGAGAGTTTCCAGAGAGCGCTGTTTTTGTCGCCTTCGATTTTATCAAGCAGGTAACGCGCTTCACCTTTTGCAATGGCTAATTCGGCTGCTTCTCTTAAAAAATCGAAGGCTTCGTGGTGTTCTTTGCCGTAAATGCGGTTGAGCACTCTTTCGTACATCAATCGCCAATCGGTTTCGGCTTGTTTAGCAAGTTCTGTATCCACTACTTGCAATTGCTTTCTGCGTTCGGCTTCGTCAGCGTTTTCCCGTCCCAAGTAGTAGAATCGCTGCTGTAAAATGCAATCTTTTGGGCGAAAGCATGCCCCATTGGAACAAAGAGAACGAAAATAAAAAGCAGGGCTTTCATATATAGTAGTAGGTGGTAAAAGTGAATCTCGATACCAAACCTGAAACTGCTTTCACGTGAAAGCCACAAACTTCTTCGCTACCCACCGTTCATCCAAACTGATTTTCAACCAGTTGTCGCGCTCGTCGTATACAAATACCGCCTCGTTTGCCAGCACTTTGCCCAACTGGTTGAATTGTGTGCCCGGCCCCGAGCGCACATTGAGAACATCCGCGTTGACAGTGCCGCGTTCCACCCGCACGATGAATTTTGCCGATACCCACTCTTGTTTTTTTGCCGATATGCGCAGCCAACCATCCTTTTCTTGATAGACTCGCAGCACCGCTCCAAGTGTTGTTGAATTGATTTTCTTGCCGCTCACCGATGGGGCATTGCGGATGTTCAGTGAATCCGAAGTGACGCTGCCATACCAAAATACAGTAGGGGCCGGCGTGCCCGGCGAAGCTCCGAGCAAGGCCGCCACTTGTGGGATAAAGTTGGCTTTTGCCGCTTCGGGTTTGTTCCCGCCAAAAAATGTTGCGCCGGGGCAGGTCTTGGTGTTGCCCTTTCCGTTGGTTCGTAGACCGGTGTTCAAGTCGAACCAGTGGTGATACACCACCCGGTCTGTGTTGACCAGGACGCGAAAACGCTTGCACAAGGCCGCCGTAACGCGCACAATAGCCATGCGCTGCTCCTGCCGCATGACGTCGCCGTCAGGGTCAAAGTTGCCGATGTTCTCAATGCAAATGGCGTTGGCGTTGAAGCCGGATATGCACGACGGATTTATTTCAAGGCTGCGCCCGGTCGCAATCAATCCGTCAGGGAAAATGCTGAAATGCTGCGCGATGTCGGCCCAGCCATTGAGCACCTTGTGGACGTAGCGCATCCCCTTTTGCAATTCAAAGTGATTGCTGCCGGTGAAGTGCGTATAGTTGGGCACAAATGTGTGGTGTTCCTGCACATACAGCACAGTACGAGCCACCTGCTGATGCGTCAGCCAACTCTCGAATTCATCAATACTGAATAGTGTGAAACCGTATTTCTTCTTCATTTTTCAATGGTATTTATTGTGCTTACTGCACCTTTCAAGCAGTGGAGCAATTGCTAAAACCCTCATGATTTGGCCTTCACAGCCATCCGAATTTTCAAAGTCTCCCAAGCCATTGAAATACCGCCGTCGGCAGCATCGCCGGATTGCGGCTCTACAAAGTATTGCAATCGCTCCAAATGCGCGTTGGGTTCAGGTTTGACCTCCATACGCACCACGTCGTCATTCTGGTCATACTCGTCCGCAAGGTGTTGTTCCCAGTTCTTGTTCAAAATCAGCGTCCAGATTTCTTTTCCGGGAATAGTAAAAAAGGCATACTTGCCCGCAGGCACCATCGTGCCGGCCACTTCCACAGCGCGGTCGAACTCGATGGAAGTGGCATTGTTCGCGCCCGTGACCCACACTTTTTCAAACGGCACCAATTCGCCCCAAATCGCCCGTCCGCGCACTTTGGGGGAGGAATATTGAATGGTCACGGTGACGGCCCCGATTTTTCCGACGGTCATCGCTT
>JANRLZ010000522.1:0-1603 GCA_033762055.1 Saprospiraceae bacterium | reverse complement strand
GATAGCGGAGCTTTTGTTCGTAGTCACTGTCGACGAAGCACATCCTACCTTTATGACAAAATGCATGTAGGCATGATAAATCCGCCAAATTTCCGTCACCTGGGTAGACTGGTTTTCCAGGTTGGGGTTGTTAATCACTTTTTCCAGAACGGCGGCGGCGGCATCGTAATGCGTCGTGTGCATGGCCAGAAGGAAAGACAATTCCTGAAGTTTTAACCAGTTGAAAGATTTGGGGTCGACAAAGTGCTGGCAGCGGTTGATGATGACCTGGCCTTTTTCGAGTTCCCTCAGCCGCAGGTAACAGGTAATCAGGTTGTAGTAAAATATCTGCAGGGCGAAACCGCTGTCATAGTCTTTTTTATCGAAAAACTCTACGGCCTCTTCGCACAGCCGTGCAGTCGTCCCGTAGTCGTTGATGCTGCTGTGTACGAATATCTGGATTAGCCTGCCGAACAATTGCACTTTGAAGGAATCGCATCTTTCTATGTGGGGTTTTACAATCGCGTAGTAGATTTTTGCCTGCTCCGATACTTCCATTTTGGTCGCTTTGGTGTTGACATAATGAATGGTCAACTCCGTGTACAAATCCTCAACCTGATTTTCCAGCTGCCATACTTCCTGGAAGTGATGCAGTTGTTCGCGTATGTTCTCATATTTTTTCAGGTCGCATCCTGCAGCGCTGTAATGTATGCGCAGCACCCTGAGGATATCGCAGGTAAGATCGGTAAACTCATAACGTATGGTGTGGCGCAGAATTTTTTCCAGTGCATCGATGCCCGACACTTTCGCATTCCGCATAACGAGTATCATGGCGGCCGCCCACTTTTTGTAACATTCAAAATACGCTTTCTGCCGGTCGGAAAACCCCGGTTCCTTGAAATCCAGCAGGAAAACGGAATCGAGCATCCGGTCTTTGAGTTTATTTTTCAGGTTGGGCAGTTTGGCAGGGTCGTCGTCGGATTCCAGTTGCCAGTCCAGGGCGTCTTCGTCGGATTGTATCCGCCGGCTGACGATGGCGTCGTACATCTGTTGCATTTTGGAACCGGGTTCCAGAATGATGTCGAGGACGCCGCTGGTTTTCAGCTTGGTTTTGTTGAGCAGATTGGCCAGTTCAATCAGATCTCTCATAACAGACTCTTTAAGGTAGTTGCAACCGGTTTGGGCACCGGACTCAAATAGCGATAGCGGGCAATGTATTTGCCCTTCATCAACAAAGTATTGAAAACGACGATTAAGCCCGGAAAAGTACCGGAAGGTTCAGAAGTGCCCCCCGGAAGGGTCAAAGGCGAGACAAACGATTATGCTTCAGGATATAAATGTAGCGCCCCGGGTGAAAAGGCGCGCGTTTTTTCCCGAATAAAAAATTTTTCCGGGTGGCCGGGCCGGGCAGATTTCGCTCAACAATGTAAACGCCGGGAGCGAAAAATACCTGCCGCCCCAAAAAAGCGAAGCGCCCCGGCGGAGTACCGGGGCGCCTCTGTGCGCGTGTTCAAATATCGGATTACTTCAATAGAATCATTTTACGGGTAGCCGTTTCGCCGGCCGTTTCGAGCGTGTAGTACATCAGCCCGGAGGCGACGCCGAGCGTGCTGCGGTCGAGCAC
>JANRLZ010000521.1:0-30710 GCA_033762055.1 Saprospiraceae bacterium | reverse complement strand
ACGAGTATGAAATTTGAACCTTTCGCCCGTGTTGCATTAGCGGAAGATATTCCGGAACATGGGCTGTGTCGTGGCGACATGGTAACAGTTGTTGAATTATTACCCGCAAACAATGCTCATCCGGACGGGTATTTGGTGGAGGTTTTTAATGTTATTGGCGAAACACTGGATGTGATTGGTCTGCATGAAACCCAGCTTATGCCACTTAGGGCAGATGCTGTACCCGCTATGAGGGAATTGGCAGAAGCCGCCTGAAAACAGGCAAATGCAAACTACGCGTAAGAGCAATAGCAAAAAAGCTGCCGCTGGATGGATTCCAGCGGCAGTTTTTTATTCCGGCGTTCCCGGCTCCGACTGGTATTCCAGCACATCGCCGGGCTGGCAGTCGAGCGCCTTGCAGATGGCCTCCAGGGTACTGAAGCGGATGGCTTTGGCCTTGCCGGTCTTCAGGATGGAAAGGTTGGCGAGCGTGATGTCAACTTTGGCAGCCAGCTCGGTGAGCGACATTTTCCGGCGGGCCATCATAACATCCACATTTACAATAATCGGCATGGTTCAGATGGTAAGGTCTTGTTCTTGTTGAAGGTTGGCGCCGTGACGAAATGCTTCTGCCAATGCGAGGATGACCAGACACAGCAATCCGCCGAGGATAATTTGCTCCGAGAGTAATACCAGCGGCGAGAATCCCATCTCGCCTCCCTGAAGGCGTAAGACAATTCCTTTGAGTAACAATTCACTTTCCAAACCTGTAATGGGATAGGCCAGTACCGCTACCGCAATCCACTGTATTCGTCGGAAATTCTCCTTGCTGAAAGTCTCTCCCCGATCAAGCGTTTTAAAAATGCGAAACATCTGATAAAAAACAAAAACGACCAATGCCCAGGTCATGTTTTGAAAAAGGAGGTATGCCATGTGCCGCACTTGGAAAAAGGATTGTGCGGTAGCAAAATCCAGCATTACCAACTTTTGCTCCTTAAAATCATAGGTTCGGAATTCCCCGCCATCAGGCAACGGAACGGTTGAGGCGTGGCGCAACGCTTGGGTGCTTACTTCTCCTCTAAGGAAAGGTCCATTTCCGCCAAGGCCGAAGTAAGCCATAAGGTTGAGGAGCAAGAACAGACCACCACCGATTGAAAGAACGAGGAAAGCATAGCGCAGCATTTTGGGGATACTGATTTTTGTTGTTGCTTTCATAACTTAATTTGTGTTGTTGGTGAAAAGATGGAGCAAAGGTAGATGCGTTTTTATTTTTTACAAAAAAAATTTATTGAAAAACAGAAAATATTTTCTCTTTAATAAAAAAACATAAAAAACACCCTGCAGACAGCGACAAAAAAACCGATCCTTTGTTTATTCGTAAAAACTTAGCCGCTCCCATTTCGGGCAAAAAAGGCCATATTTTGCCCGGCCTTCGCCGCTTTTTTGACTCGAAACCACTGCTAAGTTTTTACGTTATTCATTCCTTTCATCCCGGAATTGAACCTTCAAAACACCATAAACCTCACATTTGCCGAAAAAAAGCCGCTGAACGTTTAGGGGTTTCCGACTTTCGGGGCGCTCACAGGGTATTGGAATGCGACTGAAAAACCATTTATCTATCACATGACAGGGTATTCAGCCGATTTCCTACCTCCAAATCAACAAATTCATGATTCTATCCGTACAAAACGTGGTCAAAACCTATGGCGACTACATGGCCGTCAACCACGTCAGCCTCGATGTGCCCAAAGGCAGCGTTTTTGGAATGCTTGGTCCCAACGGCGCAGGTAAAACCTCGCTGATCCGAATGATAACCACCATCACCGCGCCCGATTCGGGGGTCATTTATCTCGACGGCGCCAAACTGCATGCCCGGTCGCCCGAACAAATCGGCTACATGCCCGAAGAACGCGGGTTGTACAAAAAAATGAAAGTGGGCGAACAATTGCTCTATCTGGGCCAGCTCAAAGGACTAAGTAAAGTGCAGGCCCGGCAGGAGATTGAACACTGGTTTACAAAATTCGACATCAAGGACTGGTGGGGTAAAAAAGTGGAAGACCTGTCGAAAGGCATGCAGCAAAAAATCCAGTTCATCGCCACCGTGCTGCACAAACCCAAACTGCTCATCCTCGACGAGCCGTTTACCGGCCTGGATCCGATCAATACCAATCTGATCAAAGACGAGATCGGCCAACTCAACGCCGCAGGTACCAGCATCATTTTCAGCACGCACCGCATGGAACAGGTAGAAGAAATGTGCGATCACATTGTGCTGATAAACAAGGGGAAAAACGTGCTTTATGGCGAGGTGGGCGCCATCAAGAATGAATACAAGGAAAACCTGTTCCGCGTCGAGTTTCAGGGCGAAGCGCCCGCCGATTTCCCGGATCGCTGGGTGGTGAAAGATCGCAAAAACCACGCGCTTACTTTCCAGTTGGAAAACGACGATCAAAGCAACGATTTGCTGCGTCATTTTATCCAAAAAGGCGCTCGTATCACCCGTTTTGAAGAAATTTTGCCCAGTTTTAACGAAATTTTCATCAAACGCGTCGGCGAAACGGAATAATACAACTCCAACAGTCTGTCAAAAGCATTATCAAATCAACTGCAATGAATAAAATCTGGCTCATCATACAGCGCGAATACCTCACCCGTGTGCGCTCGCGGGCATTTATCCTTTCCACCTTGTTAACTCCGGTTGCTTTCGGTGCTTTTATCGGCCTCCAGGCGCTGTTTGTTACCTACAAGGGAGGCGACGCCAAACACGTCGTGGTGCTGGATGAAGGCAATTACATCAAAACAGGTATACCCGACACCCGCGAGGTGCGTTTTTCCAAAGCGCCGGCCAATCGCAACCTCGACTCACTCAAAAATGATGTGCGGGCAAAAAAATACGACGGAATTCTCCGTTTGCCGCCGCTAGCCAATCTCTCGGTTAAAAAACAAACGCTGTTTTATTATTCCGACGACCAGCTGAGTCCCGACATAGAACGCACCCTTTCGCGGAAAATGGAGGAAAAAATCCGCGATTTCAAAATTGATTCCCTGCATCTCGACCGTAAAACCCTGGAAGAATTAGACACCAATGTTTCACTCGACCCGGAGCCGATTGACAAGGAAGATAAAAACGCCAGTACGCTCACCAGCGGCGTAGCAGTCGGTATTTCTTTCTTCATCGGCATTTTGATGTACATCATCGTGCTGATGTACGGCGCCATGGTGATGCGTTCGGTCATGGAAGAAAAAACCAACCGCATCGTGGAAGTAATGATGTCGAGCGTACGGCCTTTCCAGTTGATGCTGGGTAAAATCATTGGTTCGGCGGGTGTCGGCACCACCCAGTTGATCCTTTGGGCGATCCTGAACACCCTGGTTTTCATCGGCGTTTCGGCTATGGTGGGGGTGGATGCCGCGGCTACACAACCCGGTATGGACGGGGTGGCAAACGGCGTAGATGCCTCGCAGGCCCAGGAGTTGTTTCCACAGATCATGGATGAAATAGCCCGTCAAAACTGGTGGTACATCGTGGTGGTCACGATTCTTTTCTTTATAGGTGGTTATTTCCTGTATGCCTCCATGTTTGCCGCCCTGGGCAGTGCCGTGGGCGACGATATGGGTGAGGGTCAATCCCTTACCTTCCCGGTTATGCTTCCGATTATTGTGGCCTTTCTCATCATGACATCGGTTGTGATGCGCGCGCCCAATAGTCCACTGGCGGTTTTCGCCTCGCTGTTTCCGTTGTTTTCACCGATCGTCATGCCGGGGCGCCTGGCCTTTGATCCGCCTGTTTGGCAAGTCGTGCTGTCGGTATTGATCCTGCTGGGTACTGCCGTGTTCTTCGTTTGGCTCTCGGGGAGAATTTACCGTGTCGGCATTCTGATGTACGGTAAAAAGGTGACGACCAAAGAAATCTGGAAGTGGCTCTTTTATAAAGGTTAAGCATGTATAGATTTTCCTGATCCAGCGAAAGCGTACAAATTTAGTGTTGGACACGGCGAAATAAGTCGCCGTGTCCAACACTAAATTTGGCGTTAGTAGCGGAAGGAGGGAATTCTATATATGCCAAGATTGACCGGATTAGCGAAATCATACGTGATGGTTCTGAATTGATCGGAATACATTTGTTCCATTCGTTTGCCACCTTTGGCAAATCCAATCTTTAACCACTTCACACATGATGAAACACCTGTTACTCTTCTTTTGTGCCTGCCTGCCGGCGATTGCTTTGCAGGCACAAACCATCAGTCTCACCCCCATCCCGGTTTATGGCGTACCAGTGAACGATTATGAAATCAACGGCTATGCTACGGTGAAAAACCTCGCTTCCACCACGCAAACCTTTCGCTGGAAGCGGACGATCATCCGGCTGGACTTTGATTCACTGTGCTTAACCCAGGTCACGGATCCCTACAATCACTGGTTACCGACCGCAAGTGAAAAAAACTTTGTAATGGAGCCGGGGCAGGAAGGCCCGCTTTACGTGGCCCTTTGGGATTTTGATGAAACCGGTTGCTGTGCCATTGTGCACATGAAAGTAAAAAACCTCGACGTACCCACCGATTCGGTCGAGTCATTTTATTACCTGCGCACTTGTGCGCCCCTGGCGGCCAGGGATTTACAAGCAGCGGCCATAGAGGTTTATCCCAATCCGGCTACCCGGTTTTTTGCGTTGAAAAATGCAGAAAATGTACACCGGATATCCATTTGCGACGCGAACGGGAAATTACTCCGCCGCCAGACCGCCAATGCCTCGCAACAATACGAGACCCACGATTTGCCCCGAGGCGCTTATTTTTTGGTACTGGAAAATGCAGCAGGGCAATTACTGGAAGTGCTGCACTGGGTAAAAAGCGAATAGCCGCTTCGAAGGAGACAGAAAGCGGTTCCCGTATTTTCGGGGGCCGCTTTTTTTGTGCCTGTATTTCAACACAAAAGGCCCAAACCGGGTTAAATATGTACTTTTGCGACCGCAAAATTGCCCTGCCACATTATGCAACAACCCACGCCCTACCAGCCCCAAAACAAAGTTCGCCTCGTCACCGCCGCCAGTTTGTTCGACGGGCACGATGCGGCCATCAATATCATGCGCCGTATCATGCAAAGCAGCGGCGCCGAAATCATTCACCTCGGCCACAACCGCTCGGTGCAGGAAATTGTAGACTGTGCCATCCAGGAAGATGTGCAGGGCATTGCAATTACGAGTTATCAGGGCGGGCACAATGAGTATTTCAAATACATGTACGACCTGCTCAAGTCGCGCGGAGCAGGCCATATCAAAATATTCGGCGGCGGCGGCGGCACTATTTTGCCTTCGGAAATAAAAGAATTGCACGAGTACGGCATTGCAAGGATTTACCACCCCGACGACGGGCGCGCCATGGGCCTCCAGGGGATGATCAACGATGTGCTTAAACAATGCGACTTCCCCGTCGGCTTCTCGCTGAATGGCGAAATGAAACACCTCGACACGTTTCAGAAAGCCGATAAAGCGACGGAAAAAGGGTTCTCCGCCGTCGCGCGACTTATTTCCATTGCAGAAAACAGTCCGGAACTCTACGAAAAAGAAATTGCGCCCCGTCTCTCCTCCGCCACCGCCCGCCCGCCGATCCTTGGTATCACAGGTACCGGCGGCGCCGGTAAATCTTCCATGGTGGATGAGTTGGTGCGGCGTTTTTTGCTCGATTTTGAAGACAAAACCATCGCGATTGTGTCGGTTGACCCTTCGAAACGCAAAACCGGCGGCGCCTTGCTGGGCGACCGCATCCGGATGAATTCGATCAACCATCCGCGGGTGTACATGCGCTCGCTGGCGACCAGGCAAAGCAACCTGGCTTTGTCAAAATACGTGCATGCAGCCGTTGACATTCTTCAGGCCGCCAAATTTGACCTCATCATCCTCGAAACATCCGGCATTGGCCAAAGCGACACGGAAATTATTGACCATTCCGATATTTCGCTCTATGTCATGACTCCCGAGTTTGGCGCGGCCACGCAGCTGGAGAAAATAGACATGCTGGATTTTGCGGATGTCATTGCCATCAATAAATTTGACAAACGCGGCGCCCAGGATGCCCTGCGCGATGTACGCAAACAAGTGCAGCGCAACCGCAATGCCTGGGACAAACCGACTGATGAAATGCCCGTGTTCGGGTGTATCGCCAGCCAGTTCAACGATCCCGGCGTGAACCAGCTCTATGCCCGTATCATGGATTTACTGGCGGCAAAAGGGTATCCCGAATTGCGTTCAGGACATTCACTGGTGGGAGGAAATTCTGAAAAAATATACATCATTCCGCCGGCACGGGTGAGGTATTTGAGTGAAATAAGCGAAAACAACCGCAAATACGACGAATGGGTAAACAAGCAGGTGGACATTGCCCGCAAACTGTTTGGCCTGAAAACCACCCGCGCGCAATTCGCGACCAACGCAGCCCTTGCCGAAACGCTGGACGCCGCTTTCAACGACCTCAAAAAAGACCTCGACGGCGAATGCCTGCGTATCCTCGAATCCTGGGAGGAGAAGAAACAACGTTATGCAGCCGAGCAATACATTTACCTCGTACGTGGTAAAGAGATCAAGGTCGAAACCCACACCGAAAGTTTGAGCCGGCTGAAAATCCCGAAAGTCTGTCTCCCGAAATGGGCCGACTGGGGAGAGATTCTCCGCTGGTGTTTGCAGGAAAATGTACCGGGCGAGTTTCCGTACACGGCCGGTGTCTTCCCGTTCAAGCGGGAAGGAGAGGACCCCACGCGGATGTTTGCCGGCGAAGGCGGTCCGGAACGTACCAACCGGCGCTTTCACTACGTGTCGGCAGGTTTGCCGGCTGCAAGGCTGTCCACCGCTTTCGACTCCGTGACCCTGTACGGAGAAGACCCCGATTATCGGCCCGATATTTACGGAAAAGTGGGCAATTCGGGGGTGTCGGTCTGCTGCCTCGACGACGCCAAAAAACTCTATTCCGGCTTCGACCTCTGCGACCCGAAAACTTCGGTTTCGATGACGATCAATGGTCCGGCGGCCACCATCGCGGCGTTTTTTATGAATGCTGCCATTGACCAGCAATGTGAAAAATACATCCGCGAGCAGGGTTTGGAGTCGCTTGTGGAAACGCGGTTAAAAGAAAAATACGACGATCGCGGATTGCCCAGGCCAACGTACAACGCCGAAAAATTGCCCGAAGGAAACAACGGACTCGGACTCTTGCTGCTCGGCATTACCGGGGCGGAAGTATTGGAGCCCGCAGTGTACCATGAATTGAAAGCCAAAGCCCTGCAATCGGTGCGTGGCACCGTGCAGGCCGATATTCTGAAGGAAGACCAGGCGCAAAACACCTGTATTTTCAGCACCGAGTTTTCATTGCGTGTGATGGGGGATGTGCAGGAATATTTTATTCAGCAAAAAGTGCGTAATTTTTACTCGGTTTCCATTTCGGGTTATCACATCGCCGAGGCGGGCGCCAACCCCATTTCACAGTTGGCTTTCACCCTGTCGAACGGTTTTACATTTGTCGAATATTACCGTTCGCGGGGCATGAATGTGGACGATTTTGCGCCCAATCTCTCGTTCTTTTTCTCCAATGGCATTGACCCTGAGTATGCCGTAATTGGTCGCGTGGCGCGGCGCATCTGGGCCAAGGCGATGAAACGTCTGTATGGCGCCAATGAGCGCAGCCAGATGTTGAAATACCACATTCAGACCTCCGGCCGCAGTTTGCACGCCCAGGAAATCGCGTTCAACGACATTCGCACCACCCTGCAGGCCCTGTACGCCATTTACGACAACTGCAACTCCCTTCACACCAATGCCTACGACGAAGCCATTACCACCCCCACCGAAGAATCGGTACGCCGGGCCATGGCTATTCAGTTGATTATCAACAAGGAATTGGGGTTGGCAAAAAATGAAAACCCGCTGCAAGGTTCCTTTATCATTGAAGAACTGACCGATCTGGTCGAGGAAGCGGTGCTGATGGAATTCGACCGCATTACCGAGCGTGGCGGGGTGCTGGGGGCAATGGAAACCATGTACCAGCGCGGCAAAATCCAGGAGGAAAGCCTGTATTATGAAACCCTGAAACACACCGGCGAGTTGCCGCTGATCGGGGTGAATACCTTCCTAAGCAAGGAAGGTTCGCCCACCATTTTACCTGCCGAGGTGATTCGCGCCGAGGAATGGGAAAAGGAGGCGCAGATCCAAACCTTGCAAAATCTGCACAAAGCCAACGAATTGCAGGCCGCCGCCGCCCTGCGCAAACTGCAAAAAGTAGCGGTGGAAAACGGCAACATCTTCGGCGAACTCATG
The DNA here is from genome assembly GCA_033762055.1 of Saprospiraceae bacterium. Classification (GTDB taxonomy): domain Bacteria; phylum Bacteroidota; class Bacteroidia; order Chitinophagales; family Saprospiraceae; genus M3007. The sequence goes on along the minus strand of JANRLZ010000521.1, from coordinate 22,429 downwards.
GAAGCGGTGAAAGTTTGCTCGTTGGGGCAAATCACGCATGCCTTGTATGAAGTGGGCGGGCAGTATCGGAGGAATATGTAAATTAACATGCTCACCCTCTCCTTCACCTGTTTCCCCACCCTTCGCACCGAGCGTCTGTTGCTTCGTGAAATCACGCCCGACGATGCAGCTGCGCTTTTTTCCATGCGTTCCGATCCGCTCACCATGCGTTACATCGGCAAACCGCCGCAAAAAGACATCCATGAAGCCTCGGCGCTCATCGAATCCATCCGGCACATGTTTGCGAAAAACGAGGCGGTAACCTGGGCGGTTTGTTTATCGGAAAACCCGGCTTTGCTCGTGGGTACGATCGGTTTTTGGCGGATGGACAAACCCAATCACCGCTGCGAAATCGGCTATATGCTCAACGCCGATTACTGGCGGCGGGGTATTATGGACGAAGCGATGGGCGCTGTATTGGAGTATGCTTTCAAAGTTCTTGATTTTCACAGCATCGAGGCCAACACCGACCCTGAGAATGAGGCCTCCGGGCGAATCCTGGAAAAACACGGTTTTGTGCAGGAAGCTTATTTTCGGGAGAATTTTTACGTTGAGGGGAAGTTTTTAGACTCCCGTATTTATTCCCGGATCAATCCCTGGCATTGAATGGCACAACAACGCCAACAAAAAAAGCGGCGTCTTGAATGAACAAGACGCCGCTTTTTTATGGGTTCCGGACTACCGGAGTCTGCTACTCGAGTTTGAATTTGAAGGGCAGTGTGTAGCGCACCTTCACCGGGTGGCCGTTGGCCTCGCCCGGACTCCATTTCGGCATTTTTTCCACCGTGGATTTTACGGCCTTGCCGCAACCGCCACCGATGTCTTTTACGATGTTCACATCGCTGATGCTGCCGTCTTTACCCACGACAAAAGTGAGTACGACCTGACCGGAAATACCGGCTTCCTTGGCCATTTCAGGATATGCCACGTTTTTGTTGAGCCATTTGTACATCTCCTGCAAGCCGCCGGGGAAGCTGGGTTCCTTCTGGATGTCGAACATCTCATAGGTTTTTTCTTCCACTCTGGGCGCTTCGATGACCGGATCGAGGCTCGGCGTTTCGTCAATGGTAGGGGCAGCTTCGTCGTTGCCCTCCTTGGTTTCGGTACCGATGTCCTCTTTCTTTTCGATCAGCTCCTCCACTGCTTTTTGCTCTTCCTCCTGTACTTCCTCGTCTTTTTTAATGACGGGGGGCACAAATTTCACCGTGGAACGCGTTGGCGGCGGTGGTGTTGGCGGCGGCGGCGGCGGTGGCGGCGGCGGGTTGTTCGGATCAATATCCGGCGGCGGGCCGAGTTCGGCAATCACATCCACCGGCTTTTCCTTGGGAATAAGGCCACGTACTGCGCTCAGGATGGAGGGCAGGGCGAAGGCCAGGAATATCAGCAGCAAGCCAAGTCCGAAAGCCCGTCCCAAAAACTTGGGATAAGAACGGCGCAGAAAATAAGCGCCATAGGCTTTGTTTCGGTTGGCGAAGATGATATCCAGCATATCCCGATAAGCGGTTGTGCTTTTTTCTTCTGCCATGTTTTTTTATTTTTTAACCGTAAAAAATGATGTCAAAGGGAGTGCATCTACTTTGTCGCCGCCTCAACCTGTTCTTCGGCGCTGAATTTCAGGCCGCCGGCCGGGTTTTTAACAAAGTCTTCTTCCAGTTTCGACACATCAAGGATGACGTAATAGCGCACTTTACATATCGCCATTTCGTCGAGGGCATCCACCAGATTTTTGTAGCGCGCACTGGCCATCGGTTTGATGATGACGTTGATGTACGAGCCATCGGTAAATTCCTCTTCGATCTCCTTGCCTTCTTTGTCTTTTTTCTTTCGTTTGAATGTTTCCGTACCGAATTGCGCTTTTACCCGATCCATTTTATCGAGAATAACCTTGCGCAACCCTTCAGCAGAAAAGTCGGTAGAGTCGAGTTTGGCGTCGGTAATGCCTTCATACCAGTAGACCTTATCAGAAACGGCGCCATCGGGCGTGGTTTTGGAACTCAGCAGAAGCGTGAGTACCTTCGATTCTTTTACCGGTTCGATGTCTTCCTTGTCTACATCTTTATCGGGCATTACAAGCGCCAGGATGTTGGGTTTTGCCAGCGTCGTGGTGAGCATGAAGAACGTGATGAGCAGGAAGCCCAGGTCCACCATCGGCGTGAAGTCAATCCGCGTGGACATTTTTTTGGATCTTACCTTGCCACCTTTCTTATGACCACCACCACTGTCTTGAGCTATTTCAGCCATGTCGCTGTTGCTTTTTAAGTGAATGTTAGGTTTTTAGCAAAAAACTGCACAAAACCGCTTACTTCTTCTCTTCCTTTCCGCCCTCCATGCTGGTGATAAGGTTGAATTTGTTGACATTAATGTCGGTCAACGTATTCACCACCTTTTGAATGGCGGGGTAAGGGGTGTCCTTGTCGGCTTTTACAATTACCACGTATTCTGCATCTACTTTGCCTTCCTGCTTCATCCGGAATTGTGCAAGTCGGGCATTGTGAATCCAGTCGGCCAATTCGCTTTTGTTGATATCGGCGGTATCAATAGGTATCCCGTCGAGGGGTAGTTTACCGCGTTCGGCGGGAGGCGTATTGATGTAGCGTTTGAGTTGGTTGCGCGGCACTCCGAACATGCCCAGGTTGGCGAACGTAAGTTTTTCTTCCTGGTTCATCCCGAGTTGGAATCGGGAGTTGATATCGTCAATGAGGCTCATGCGCGTGTGCTGCCCGGTCATGTCGAGGAAAATTTTTCCTTCTTTGCTGACATTGATAGTCAGCGTACCGGCATCGGGCAGTTTGGTTTCGGAAATGGACGAAGGCGTATCAATGACGACAGTTTCCTGCGGCTTCATTTTTGCGGTAAGCATGAAGAAAGTAAGCAGGAGGAAGGCCACGTCGGTCATGGCCGTCATGTCAATCAAGGGCGCGCCCCGTTTTGGCTTGTGCTTTGGCATATCTGAATCGTTATGCGTTAAGAGTTATGAGCAAAAGGCCCATTTCCCGAATTAGTGACCTTTCGAAGCAAATGTTTGCGTCAGGCTGTAGCCGGCTTCGTCAATGCGGTAAGTGAGCGCATCAATACGACCGGTGAAGAAGTTATAGAACACGATGGCGATAGCCGAGGTGCCGATACCCAGAGCCGTGTTGTAAAGGGCCTCGGAGATACCGGTTGCGAGTGCCGTGGAGTCCGGCGCGCCTGCTGTAGCAAGAGCGGCGAACGAACGAATCATCCCGATTACCGTACCCAACAGACCAAAAAGCGTGGCGATAGAAGCGATGGTTGCCAAAATGTTGAGGTTGCGCTCAAGCATCGGCAATTCAAGTGTTGTGGCTTCTTCCACTTCTTTCTGGATGGCAAGCACTTTTTCGTCTTTTTCCATCCCGGTTACTTTTTCCATTTCTGCGTATTTGCCCAGTCCGGCGCGAACGACGTTGGCTACCGAACCTTTTTGTTTGTCGCAGGCTGCCAGTGCGCCGCCGATGTCGCCACGGTCGAGGAAGCCTTTGATGCCACGTACGAAGTTGTCAACGTTGGCCGTACCACGTGCCTGGCGCAGGGTGATGAAGCGTTCGATTACAAAAACAATAGCCGTAAAGAACGAGGTAATAAGCACGGGTACCATGAAGCCGCCTTTGTACATCTGCCCCATAAAATTGCCCGGCAGCGGGTCTTTGGTGTTGTCGCCATCCACAAAATTGGCGGGGTTACCCAAAACAAATTTAAACACGCAAATGGCGAGTACAAAAAGAATGGGGATCACAATAAAAGGGAAAATGGCCGCGATACCGCCCTGTTCCTGTTTTGCCTGTGTGGGTTTTGCTGCTGACATGCTGAATGAATTTTAATGAATGAATGATTTAAGTTTGACTACTCCATATACACAGCAGGGCAGCCCTTTAAAACACGAATTTTTTTTCTCCATTAGCAACCTTCGTCGGGCTGATAGATGCGCGAACAAATAAAAGTGGTGTGCGCAGGAAAAAAAAATTTGTGCAATACAGGAGACGCCCGTTTCCGATACGGAGCGAATTTTCGGGGGTGAAAATAGTGTAAGACCTACAATTACAACCAAGCACTTCGTAAAATTCCTCATTGAACAGGCTGGTTTTTGCCTTTTTTGGTTTGAAAATGTCGGTTCAATGCAAAATTTACCCTCGAAAACGGTCTTTTCATCCCCAATCACACCCGGTCTTTTTTTAAAAATTTACAAAAAAAATATGTCCCCCCCCGGGCAAATTGGCAAGAAAAACACCGTTCAGCCGCCTTTGATCCGCGGAAAAAAAATTAGCAAAGCCACTACCACCGAAGTCATGGCAGCCACCAACACCGCCGCCGCCGCCACATCCTTTGCCTTGCCCGCCAACGGATGTCGCCCCGGAGAAACAAGATCGGTCAGGTACTCCAGCGCCGTATTGACAGCCTCGAGACTTATCACCGCTCCAATACAAAGAAGCAACGCCACCCACTCCAGGGTGGAAATACGAAAATAACTCGCCGCAATGATGGCGACTGCCGCCGCCAACAAATGAATACGGGCATTGGGTTGCGTACGAAAAAGGTCGTACAAACCCTTGAACGCGTAGCGAAAACTGGCAAGTCGTTTTTGTAAACCCACGTTTGATAAAAAGTTGATGGTGGCTGATGTTGGTAAAAATCTGTTCGGGTAAAGGTTTGTTATTTGCGCAAGGTATAATTACCTTTGCCGCCCGTTTTCAAGCCTTGTTTTTTCAGGGCATTTTAAGGACGAAAGGAGAGATGTCCGAGTGGTTTAAGGAGCGCGCCTGGAAAGTGCGTATACGCCTAAAGCGTATCCGGGGTTCGAATCCCCGTCTCTCCGCTTCCTTTCGATTCAGGCAATACCTTTACGGAGAGGTGGCAGAGTGGTTGAATGCACCTGATTCGAAATCAGACGTACTGTCACAGGTACCGGGGGTTCGAATCCCTCCCTCTCCGCGCCAGGCCCTGCTCGTTCGAGCGGGGCTTTTTTTATACAGACATTCCAGGTCTGACAGACCTGGAATGTCTGATTCCGCCGGAGTACTTACTCATTAATGATCGGCAAAAAAGAATACTCCTTTCCGTAGCGCAGCATTTGCTTCACAAAATCGTGCTCGTACTCCACCTTTACGTCGGTAATTTTTCCTCCGGCATCTTTGACCGGTACCAGACGAGGCTGTACAAAGCCGGAGTAAGCTTTGGTCGGCAGAGCGGCGTAGCGTGATTTCACCTCTTTGCCGGTTGCCGCATCGGTTTTTACACCATAGGTTTCTACCAGTTCTTGCGCAGATTTAAAATCTCCTTCCGATTTAATGCGTTGAATTTCAGCCAATAACTGCCCGAACAACACGCGCAGCTTGGCATAGTCGCGGATGTCGTAATAGGTTTTGCCGTTGCGCATTTCTTTTACGATCACTTTATCCGCCTTGCCTTTTTCAAAAGCCCAGGCAGCCACCAACTGGCGGTTGCGCATGTGATCTTCTTCAATATCGGCGCCCGGAGGCAAACGGCGCAATTGCTGGAGCAGTCCGTTGCGGATATACTGGTCGTACTCGGCCTTGTAGGCGTTGCCGTCGGGCAGGAGTTGCCATTCCACCAGTTTGGGATCGGGCATAAAGTACAGCGCCACCAGGTCGGCGCGCGCTTCTTCGAGGGTGCTGGAATATTGTTTAAGGGTAATATTGGGTTCTGCCATGCCGGGGTTGAGTTTGCCGCTGGCGTGGCCGATCACTTCATGCAGGGCGGTATGCATTTTGCCACAGGCTTCGCCGTATTTGCGCGCATGCTCGATTTCCTCTGCATCATTGGCAAACTCCTGTGTGGCTAATGCGCCGCCTGCTTTACCGTAGGCATTTTCTATATTGTTTAAACTCACGGATTTGGAGCCAAAGTCTTCGCGAATCCAGTTTGAGTTGGGCAAATTGACGCCAATAGGCGTACTCGGCGTGCAATCGCCGCCTTCCATCGCTACATTGATCACCCGGTAAGAAACCCCCTTTACCTTTTTCCGCTTATGGGCGGCGGCAATGGTGGAATTGTTTTCAAAATATTGGGCGTTTTTACTCACAATCGCCATTTTGGCCGTAGCATCGGGGTCATTATATTGTACCACCGCTTCAAAGTCGGCCTTGTAACCCTTGGGGTCGTGGTACACCTCGATAAAGCCGTTGATGACGTCAATCGTGCTTTTGGTGTCTTTGACCCAGGCAATGTTGTAGGCGTCAAATGTTTTCAAATCGCCGGTTTTATAGTACTCAACAAGCAATCCAAGCGCCTTTGCCTGTTGTTTGTTTTCCGCATACGGAATGGCTTTTTGCAAATTCTCCACGATTTTGTCTATCGCCGCGCCATACATGCCTCCCGATTTCCAGACAATTTCCTGCAATTTGCCGTTTCGCCGCACCAATTTGGAATTAAGCCCGAACATGGGGGGCTTTTTACCCGCTGCTTTGAGTTTTTCCTCATAAAATTGATCCACATCGTGGCTCGTCACTCCTTCATAAAAATTCACCGCCGAAGCCGTCACCACATCATCACCGTCTTTGGCGGTGCGTTTGGAGCGATAGGCGGGGTCGAACATAATGTCTTTCAACTGGGCGAAGGTGGTTTCCGGCGTATCTTTCTGATTGATTCGTGGAACCAGCGCAGGATCGCTGTTTAAAATCAGCTGTTTAAAATATTCGGCAGAAAAGCCGGGTAGAATTTTGGTTTCGTTGTAATGGTGGTGAATCCCGTTGCTGAACCAGACGCGTTTGGAATACACTTCAAAAGCTTTCCAGTCGGCGGTTTTGCGGTCGCCCTTGTAACTAAGATGAATGGCTTCAATGGTTTTTCGCACCAGGAGATTGAATTTGAAGTGCTGGTCGTAGATGATGTCCCGACCAGCCAGAGCGGCCTCAGAGAGGTAGTAAATAAAGGTTTTTTGGCGGAGCGACAACTGTTCAAAGCCCGGGAGATCGTACCACAAAATCTGCAGGTCGGCAAATGTGTCGAGCACGACGTTTCCGGCGGGAGCAGGTACCGGGGCTTTTGACATGGATGTTATTTTTTTGTCGCTGCAGGCAACACTTGCCAACAGTAACAACAAAGCAAAAAAGGAGAAAAATCTCATAGTTCGGATAAAAAATCAGAAAGTGAAAGTTTGAATGTCAAAGGTGTACAGGAACGATCAAGGTCCTTCATAAATCGCCCAGCTGCGGGCGTAAAATGAGTTCTTCCACCACGGCTACCTCGCTCAAGTCATAGCATCCCCACAGCGCTTTGGCCACATCGGAGGCCTGCATCAGGCGATCCTCGGGCAAATCCACCCCCTGCCAGGAATCCGACCAGGCGGCCCCCGGCAGAAGGGCCGTGACCTTTATCCCTTTGGGTTTCAGTTCTTCGCGCAACACCTTGGAGAAGCCGAGCAAGGCAAATTTGGAAATACTGTACGAGCCGCCATTCGGATAAGCCACGATACTGGCAATACTGCACAGATTGAAAATATGTCCGCGTTTTTGCGCCACCATCAGCGGCAGCAGGGCACGGGTAAGGTGGTAGGCACTGTACAAATTGGTTTCAAGCAGGGTTTCCAGCGTTCCTTCGCGTTCTTCCGACACAGCGCCGGGAAGAAAGATGCCGGCATTGTTGACCAGCACATCCAGTTGGCGATGCTGTTGCCGGACAAAAGTGGCAAATTCCAGTACCTCGGCTTTTTTACTGACATCGGCTGGGAAGGGGAAAAGTTGTTGCGCAGGAAATCGTTGCGCCCATTCTGCCGCCATCGCATCCAGATCCGTTTCGGTTCGGGCGCACACAAACAAATCAAAACCTTTTTCGGCAAAAATTTCAGCGATAGCGCGCCCCAATCCCTTGGTGGCGCCGGTGACGACGGCGGTACGGTGTTGCATGTGACTTTTTGGGTGCAAATGTATTTCCAGATGGAGGCCGGTTGTTGCAAATTCATACATTTGAGCGAAAATGCGACGACAATGACGCTTTTTATCAAAAATATGGTGTGCGGGCGTTGTATCAAAACCGTGGAACGCCTCCTGGATGCCCTGGGGCTGGAAACAAAAAGGGTAGAACTCGGCGAACTGGATCTGCGCAACCCGCCCGAACCGACTCAACTGGCCGCGTTGCGGCAACGTCTTGCTGAGGAAGGGTTCGAATTGCTCGACGACCGCAACAGCCGGCTGGTAGCCCAAATAAAAAACCTGGTTGTCGGCGAAGTGCATCATCAGGCAGGCAAAAAACCGGAAACCATGAATTTTTCCGATTTCCTGGCGCGCCAAACCGGACATGAGTATTCGCAGTTGAGCAAACTGTTTTCCTCCGTCGAAGGTATTACCATTGAAAAATACATCATTGCCCAAAAAATTGAGCGCGTAAAGGAACTGCTGGTCTATGACGAACACTCGCTTGGCGAGATTGCCTGGCAAATGGGTTACAGCAGCACCCAACACCTTAGCAATCAATTTCGGCAGGTCACCGGCCTGACCCCTACGCAGTTCAAGGCAGGACACCGCCACCACCACCCTCGAAAAATGCTCGATACTTTATAGGGCAAAACCTTGTACATCTTCGTCAAAATCCTGTACGTAACGGCCTTCAGGTCTCCCGGACCTTTGCAGTAACAAAAAATGTACTGCAATGACACACGAATATCAAATTTCAGGCATTACCTGCGAGGGATGCGTTACCAAAGTCAAAAGCCTGCTCGAAAAAGTACCGGGCATCACCGAAGCCAGGGTCGGACTTGATGGCAAAGTCGTATTGCGCATGGAGCGCCATGTACCGACGTCTGCCCTGCAGGCCGCCCTGCGCGAAAGCCCGCGTTACCAGCTGAGCGAAACACCTGTCACCCCTGAGGCCGCATCGGAAGAAAGCAGTGACAAAAATTTCTGGCAAACCTACCGGCCGGTTTTGATGGTGTTCGCTTATATCCTTGGGGTTACCTTGCTGGTGGAAGCGATGGCCGGCGTATTCGACGGCATGCGTTGGATGCGGCATTTCATGGCCGGATTTTTCCTGGTTTTTTCCTTTTTTAAATTGCTGGATGTGCCGGCTTTCGCCGCATCTTACAGCAGTTATGATGTGCTGGCCCGCAAATGGCCGGGTTGGGGTTATTTGTACCCCTGGGTGGAATTATCGCTCGGCATATTGTTCCTCCTAAACGTCGGTCCAGTATGGGTAAACAGCCTTACTTTTGTGGTCATGGGCATCAGCCTGATTGGGGTCGTGCAAAGCCTGCGGGCCAAACGCCGGTTTCAATGCGCCTGCCTTGGCGCAGTTTTTAACCTTCCCATGAGTAATATCACCTTGTTTGAAGATGCCCTGATGGTCGCCATGTCGGCTGCCATGCTTATTTTGACCGTATAAAATTCGCCCAATGTCTTTCCCGCGTTTGCTTCTTTTTTTGGCTGGCTTCTGCTTTCACCATCCGTCCGGCGCACAAAGCAGCGTCGTTTGGAGCGATTCGACCCAGGTAGTTGCCACCCCGCTGCCGGTGACGGCGCCGCGGGTGCGACTTCTGCCCGACGGGACGCCGCTGGTATTCTGGGGTACCAGCAGCGCCAATTCCCAAATCTGGTGTGCACGCTACGAAAACGGCGCCTTCACCACGCCGGTTGCCGTCGTAGCGCCCCCGCAGGAACCCAGTTTATTCGGTTTTGGCGGGTTTGACGTAGCGCTGTCCGACACCCGGATTTATCTGGTTTTTGAACAATTGCAACAAGGCATCTGGTTGACCTGGTCGGACGATGGCGGACTGACTTTCGAGGCGCCTGTCGAGGTACAAGGCCCCATTTCGGGGGGCTATATTACCATTGCATCCGTGGTGAGCGATGGAACGGGAAATCCGGTGGTAAGTTATATCCGGGAAAAAAACGGCGCCGTGTACGAAGTGCGGCGTTCAACAGATGGAGGAGCGTCTTTTGGCGAGCCGGTCGTTGCCAACGCGCCCTCACCCGGCGGCATGGTGTGCGAATGCTGCACCTCCGATCTGTTGGCCTCCGGCGACTCCGTCTGGATTATTTATCGAAATAACAACCAAAACCTGCGCGACATCTGGGTAAGTCGCTCTACCGATCTGGCACAAAGCTTCGATGTAGCGGTTGATGTGGATGAAACAGACTGGCTGGTCAATGTTTGTCCCATCAGCGGGCCGCAGTTGGCGCGTTCGGGCGACAGTATTTTTACCGTCTGGATGAGCCAGGCCGATGGAATGGCAAAGGTGTATGCCAGTTCGCTGCATGCCGGCGCCATGCAATTCGGGCAACAAATCGGTTTCCCCAGTCAAAGCATGCCGCCTTCGGCGCAAACTTTTCCGGAAATAGCGGCACTGGGGGATACGGTCGGAATAATCATGGTGGAAAAAGCCAAAGAGTTGGTGTTTTATCACAGTATTAAGGGATTACAATTGTTGAACAGTACGGCGCAACGACTGGCAGTGCCGAGTCATACCCTGCAATTTCCTTCATTGGCGTATCAAAATGGCATCTTCCATCTGGTTTACGCCGATGCTACTTCCGACCAGGTATTGTATCGCCGGGGCGTATTGACGACCAGCAGCCGCGTGGCGGAAGTAGAGGAAAGTGGCATTGCCCTTTTCCCCAACCCGGTACAAGAGGGTATATTCAGCGTCAGGAGCAGGTATGCCCCTATCAGGGAAATTCAGTTGCTTGACATGTTTGGAAAAACAGTTTTCAATCAGGAAGCAAGCGGTTATGAAGCATTTTGTCGCCCCGCCCGTCAACTTAAAGGCACTTTTATTCTGAAAGTCAACACGGCAAAGGAGAGTTGGGGAGAAATAATAGTTTTCCATTGATTCCACCTGTTTTTTACTTTTGCACATACTACCATGCAACGTTTATTATTCTTTTCATGGCTGATCGTCTGCCTTGTCGCGCCTACCGACGCGGTGTGGGCTTGTGGCGATTCCGGGTCAGGAAAAGAAAAAACAGGGTGCTGTACGACAACCGATGTGCCGGAAATGGCCCATTGCAGCGAAAACAGCGATGTGTGCAGTGAAAGTCATCCCGGCCAGGCTTGTCCGGACGAAGATGGTTGCGGAGGTTGCCACTGTCCGGGTTGCGGCAACGCCAATGGCGCTTATGCCGGCGGGTTTCTGCCGGTGATTTCCCCGGTTGCAATCAGATTGCCGGATACGGATGACAACAGTCGGCAGGCCTTTTATTTTGCCGATCACATGCCGGAGGAAGTCTATTTGCCCATTTGGCAGCCCCCTCAAATCAGCGCCTGATTTTTTTTGGCCTTCCGGATTTCATCCGGCATTATTCATTTCTAACATTCCTGTTTTATGAAAAATATCTTCATCGCGGGCTGCGTGCTCGCGTTGTCGCTTGCCGCTTTTGCAGCCTGCAAGCACGATCATGCCAAAAACGCAGTTGCCCAGGCGCCTGCCGGCAAATACATCTGCCCCATGAACTGCGAAAAGGGGAAATATTACGACCAGCCCGGCACTTGTCCGGTCTGCAACATGGATCTGGCGCTTTCAAAAGCGGAAGGGCCTGCGACCCAGGCGGAATATTTCACCGCATTCAGCGCCAACCCCGCCCAACTGGAAGCCGGCAAGGCAGCCATGTTGTCTTTTACCCCCAAAATAAAAGGCAATGAATCGGCGCCGGTGCCGCTCGATCTGGTTCACGAGAAGAAAATGCACCTGATCCTGGTCTCCGACGACCTCTCCTGGTTCGATCATATTCACCCCGAATACACCGCTACGGGTAGTTACGACATCAAGGTACTGGCGAAAGGAGAAAATTTCAGCGCTGGTCGCGGACTCAACGAAACCCGTTTTGAAAACGGTGGAAAATTCTGGGCTTTTGCTGATTTCAAACCCACGGGGGGACTTAATCAGGTAGATAAAATTGAACTGAACGTAGCTGGCGAGCCCGCCAAAGCCATCGCTTATACTCGTGAAAAATTGACAGCAAGCATCAGTGGCTACGAACTCACCATGCAAACAGAGGGCGCGCTGACTGCCGGCAAACACCAGCATATCGGCGTTGCCATCAAGCAAAATGGAAAAACCCTTGACCCGGCGAGTTTTGAAAACTACCTGGGTGAAAAGGCGCATCTGGTGATGGTCGAAGTGGCTTCAAAAGAATTTGTGCACACCCATCCGGCAGTGGAAAACGGGAAATTGCAGATACACACCACATTTGCACAGCCCGGCACTTACCGCGGCTGGCTGCAATTCCAGACCGCAGGCAAGGTGCATACCGCCGATTTTGTGCTTCAGGTTGGCGGCGACAAGGCTGGACACGAGGGGCATAATCATTAGTTTTAACCAAAGAGCGGACAGGCGCCGGCGGCGCAAAAAACAGCCGACGGCGCTTGTCGCTCTTTATTGATAATGCCGGCAAATCCGGCAAAACACCTAAAATGGCAAAAAAATCCTATCGCCTTCGCCGTTTGCACCGCTTTCTGGGTGTCACCGTAGGGATCCAGATGTTGTTCTGGACCATCAGCGGACTCTATTTTGCTTGGTCGGATCTGGATACAGTACACGGCGATCCGCAGAAAAATCCGCCACCGGCGCTTGCAGTATCCGACTCCATGTGTACGCCGGCACTTGTACTGGAAAATTTGCGTCGCGCAGAGGGGCGATTTGATTTGATGGATTTGCGGTTGGTGCAAGTATTGGATCGCTCCTGTTGGCAGATCACCTACCAGCCGAACTCCCCGCACACGCATGGCGCCGACCTGCATGCGCCCAAAAAAACCCGGTTGGCCGATGCCGTTTCCGGCGAATTGCGGGCTGCTATAAACGAGGCGGAAGCGGTGGCTATGGCCCAAAAAGCCTTCAATGGCGCCTCCGAGGTACAGAAAGTGGAGTATGTTACGAAGGTGAATGGACACCATGAATTTCGCGACGACCCGTTGCCTGCCTACGCCGTTACATTTAATCACCCCTCCAATACGACGGTGTATGTAAGTGCCGAGCGCGGAACGGTGCAAAAATTCCGCAACGATGCCTGGCGCGTATTCGACCTGTTGTGGATGTTCCACACCATGGATTATCGCTCGCGCGACGATATCAACAACTGGGTGCTGCGCGGCTTTTCCATTCTGGGTTTGCTGACGGTAGGTAGCGGATTTGCGCTTTTTTTTATGACGATTAAAAGAAGAAAAAATGCTTAACGCCCTGATCAAATTTTCTCTGCAAAACCGCCTCTTTGTGGTGGCCTCGGCCGCCCTCTTGCTGGTTTGGGGCGCCTGGATCACGCTGCGATTGCCGGTAGATGTATTGCCCGACTTGAATCGCCCGCGCGTGACGGTTTTTCTGGAAGCAAACGGCATGACACCCGAAGAAATCGAGGTGCAGGCGGTATTGCCCATCGAAACAGCCCTCAACGGCTCGCCGGGCGTGGAAGTCGTTCGTAGCAGTTCATCGAGGGGAATCGGACTGGTTTATGTAGAATTCGACTGGGAAGTTGATGTATTTCGGGCACGACAACTGGTGGCCGAAAAACTGGCTACGGTGCCTTTGCCCGAAGGCATCGTACCGGTAATGGGCCCTATTTCTTCAGTAATGGGGCAAATTATGCTCATCGGCTTAACGGCCGAACCCGACAGCACGGGACAGGTACACAGCAGTCCTTCCGATCTGCGAACGCTGGCCGATTTTACCATCCGGCGTCGTTTGTTGGCGATCAAGGGTGTGGCGCAGGTCATTCCTATCGGCGGCGAACGACTGCAATACCAGGTGCTGGTATCTTCCGCCAAATTAAAACAGTTCAATCTGACCCTCGAAAACATAGACCAGGCATTGGAAAATGCCAATCTGAACGCGACAGGCAGTTTTTTCAATCGTTATGGCTCGGAGGTACTGATTTCCGTGTTGGGCAGGGCCAAAAATCTGGAAGATTTGCAACGCACCGTTGTCGCCAACCGGGAAGGCTCGCCGGTACTGCTCAGCCAGGTCGCCGAGGTTCGATTCGGCGCTGCCGTCAAACGCGGCGATGCCAGCGTGAATGCCCGGCCGGCGGTCATTCTGACCGTGGAAAAACAGCCCGGCGCCAACACCGTGGCGCTAACCGACGAAGTCGAAGCCGCCATGACAGCCCTGCAACCCTCGCTGCCCCCAGATGTGCGACTGAATACCGCTGTTTTTCAGCAAAAAGACTTTATCGTCAATTCATTGACCAATGTAGAGCATGCGCTGCGCGACGGCTTTATCCTGGTTGTCATCGTGTTGTTCCTTTTTCTTTTGAATTTTCGTACCACGCTGATTACCCTGACAGCCATTCCAATTTCACTGGTCATTACCGCCCTGGTATTTCGCTGGTTTGATATTTCCATCAATACCCTGACGCTGGGTGGGCTGGCTATTGCCATCGGCGAATTGGTGGATGATGCCATCGTGGACGTGGAGAACGTGTTCCGACGTTTGCGTGAAAACAAGGAACTCGGCAGTCCCAAACCCGCCATGCAGGTCATTTACGATGCATCGAGCGAAGTGCGTAATTCGATTGTATATGCTACTGTTATCGTGGTACTGGTGTTCCTGCCGCTGTTTCAATTGCAAGGAATCGAGGGACGCATTTTTGCGCCATTGGGCATTGCCTACATTACGTCCATTCTGGCATCGCTGGTAGTGTCGCTCACGCTGACGCCGGCTTTGTGTTCTTATTTATTACCCTCATCCAGGCTGAACGAAGGGAAAGAAAGTCGGCTGGTAAGCTGGTTGAAAAGGCGGGACCTTACCTTGCTTGAATTTGGATTGAAGCATCCGCGCTGGGTCATTGGCGGCGCATCAGCATTGGTACTGGGCGCCATGATGATGGTAACGCGTTTTGGTACCGAGTTTTTACCACCGTTTAATGAAGGTAGCTTTACCATCAATTTATACGCGCCGGCCGGCACCTCGCTCGAAGAAAGCAACAAAATCGGTACCGTAGCCGAACGCCTTATACTGCGTGTCGCCGACGTACAAAGCGTGGCGCGTCGTACGGGTCGCGCCGAACTCGACGAACACGTAGAGCCGGTCAGTCATTCCGAAATTGATGTGGATTTGAAATCCGATGCCCGCCCGCGTTCGGAGGTAGTAGCGGATATCAGAAAACAACTCTCCAACCTCGCCGGCGTATCAGTAAGCATCGGGCAGCCCATTTCGCACCGGCTCGATCATTTGTTGAGCGGGGTGCGCGCACAGGTAGCCATCAAAATATTCGGCGAAGACCTCGGTGAATTGCGCAGCGTTGCCGCCGAAGTACAATCGGCTGTAGCCGCCATTCCCGGCGCGGTGGATGTGCAGATCGAACGCCAGGTCATGGTGCCGCAGCTCACCATACGACTCGACCGCAATGCCCTGCAACGCTACGGAATGCAAACCGGCGAAATTGCCCGTGATCTGGAAGTATTGTATGGCGGGAAAGTGATTTCACAAATTCTCGACGGACAAAAAACCTTCGACCTGGTGCTACGAGCAGTGGCGGAAGACCGCGAAAATCTCGAAAACATCCGCAACACCCAGATTCACACCCCCGATGGCACGCTCATTCCGCTGGAAAGTATCGCGCACATCGAGTACGAAAAGGGCATCAACTCGGTAAGCCATGAGAATGGCCAGCGTCGTATCATCGTGTCTTTCAATGTACAGGAACAAGATTTGGGGACGACGGTAAAAGCGGCTGAACAGGCAGTTCGCGAGCAAGTGAAGTTGCCGCAGGGATATTTTCTGGAATTTGGCGGCCAGTTTGAAGCGCAGCGGGAGGCTTCCTCGCTAATTGGAATTTTAAGCGTTTTTGTGGTTCTGGGCATTTTTCTGGTGCTTTATGCCCACTTCAGTTCGTGGCGCATTGCTTTGCAGGTTATGCTCAATATCCCGCTTGCGCTGGTGGGGTCAGTGGCAGCGGTATGGCTTACAGGCGGCACTTTTTCGGTGGCAACCCTGGTGGGTTTTATCACCCTTACCGGTATTGCCTCACGCAACGGCATCATGATGATTTCACATTACCTGCACCTGATGGAATACGAAGGCGAGCAATTCGATAAAAAAATGATCATACGCGGCTCGCTGGAGCGTCTGGTGCCGGTACTGATGACAGCCCTGGTTGCAGCGCTGGCGCTTATACCGCTTACGCTGGATGCCGAGGCTGCGGGCAAGGAGATTTTGTATCCTGTAGCGACGGTTATTCTGGGCGGCTTGTTGTCGTCAACATTGCTGGACATGATCGTTACACCGGCCGTATTCTGGGCCTGGGGTAAAAAAGCCGTGGAAGGTTATTTTGAAAAGAAAAGCGGAGGAGGGAATTAGGAGAGAATCTCGGCTATTTTTAATGACAATTGGGGGATATGGATACGGCATGTTTCAAGGAAGGTGAGATAGTCAACATCTTCATAATGGTGCGACAAGAAATCACGCATTCGAATAATAGGAATCGAATCAATACCAAACTCATGAAAAAAACCCGGAGCCAGTTGTTCAATTTGTTTGATTTTTTCCCCGATTAAAAGCAATCTCATAGCATTTAGCATCTAATGATGTAATTTCATCATCAGATAATTCATCCGGATCGGTGGCTATAATAGGGGTAATTCTTTGCAATATTACCTCTATCGAACGAGCGATTATCTCCATAATTATCTTGAATTCTAATATCAAGCATAAATAATGTGCGGTTCAATAGATTGCAAAAAACGGGCACGAAGGTGTTTGCCTCTTCTAGTCAAATCAACTTTCCGACCAAACTGATTCTCAAGAAAAAGGGCGATTTGAGCCATTTTTATTAGATCAGGTTTATCAATATCTACCAAAAAATCAATATCACTATTCTGATGTTCCAATCCTAATGCAAACGAACCAAATAATCCAATACGCTCTACTCCAAACGCCTTGAGTTCGATTCGATGCGTTTTTAAGAATTCGAGAATTGAGTTCTTGTTGAGAGGTTTAACAGTCTCGGACACCATAAATCTAAAATTTACGGCGAAAGCATGCAAAAAATAATAATTACCAGCGTCTTGTTCGGCTTTTCGTGGGCGACGGTTGCACAAACTACCCCTGAGGCTGCCGTTGCTGCCGCCTTGCAGCAGCACCCCTCGGTGAAAGCCGCATCCATGGAAGTGCAGGCCAAAAAACAGGCGGAACGTGCGTCATTGGATCTGTCGAACCCGGAGGTCAATATGGAAAGTCCAACCGGCGAGTTTTATGCCGTCGGCGTCCTGCAATCATTTGATTTTCCTACGGTGTACAAGCGCCGCAAACAAGCGGCACGGGCCGAAACCGGCCTGGCACGCGCCGAGCAACGACTCAGCGAAAACGAACTGCGCTATACGGTTCGCCGCCTTTACCTCGAAACCCAGGTGGCTGCATACAACCACCGCCAGTGGGCAATACGCGACAGCCTGTACCAGCAAATTGCCGGCTCGGCGCTTCGGCAGTTTGAAGCAGGCGAAATTGACTTTTTACAAAAAACCATGGCCGAAATCGAAGCCGGAAAAGTGCGGCAGGATTTCCTTGCAGCCCGGCAATCGCTCGAACGTTCGCGCCAACAACTGAGCCAGTTAACCGGCATCGCCGAACTGGGCAACCTGACTGAACTGGAAGCAGATACCACCGCACAAACAGTTGCGTCTGAAAATGCCCCCGTGCTGGCCTACCAACAACAGGCCATACAAGTAGCCGAACAACAAATCCGCCTGGCTAAAAGCCGTGCCCTGCCCGGGTTTTCGATCGGTTATCTCAACCAGGGACCGCGGGAAACCCCGCTCGACTACCGCTTTTGCGCCAGTGTGGGTATTCCACTCTGGGCCGGACAATACAGCGCCGGACGGAAAGCCGCTGAAATTGAAGCACAGGCAGTGCAACACCGGAGCCAGGCCGCTGCACAAACGCTCGAACTGGAATGGGAACGTACACGTTCGGAGATAAATACCTACCTCGGCCAATTGCGTTATTATCAAACAACCGCCTTGCCACAAAGTCGCTCGCTGCGTGCCGCCGCGCTACGGTTGCGTGATGCCGGTCAACTCGATTACCCGGCCTTCCTGCGCAGTCTCGACGAAGCGTGGACGCTCCAAAGCGAATATGCCAACCTGATTGAAAACCTGAACAATGCCCAGCTATATCTCAGATACCTCGCCGGTGAATAAACTATTTCAAAAAAACAACTCTGTCATGAAATACATCCTGCTTTGCGTACTCGCTTTTTTTAGCGCAACCTTTCCACATTTCCTGCATGCGCACGGCGACGAACTGCCCACCGGCGCACAGGTTGCGGCCGACCATTTTGCAGTATATGGCCAGTCGGACAAATACGAACTCACGCTGTATTATCCGGAAATAAAGGCCGGCCAGGAAGTGCATTTGACCCTGTTTATCGCCGATTATTTCAGCAACCGACCCATCGAAAAAGCGGAATTAAAAATCAGCGCAGCAGAAAACCCGCAGCAGGTTTTCGAGGTCGAAATTTTGTCGCCGGGCGTGTATGAACTGCACACTACTTTCCCTGAAAACAAGGTTTACACCCTGAACATCCAGATCGCCCACCCCAACGGCGCCGACCTGATCGGGATCAAGGCGGTGGAAGTAGGGAAAGCCCTGCCCCACCCGGATGAACTCAATCATAAACCCGAGCCGGAGGGCTGGCCGCAATGGCTTACCTTTCTGGGGGGCTTGTTGCTGGGTATTTCGCTGATGTTTTTTGTTTCAAAACGAAAAAACAGGGTACTCACTACCTTGTTGTTGCTGGGCAGTGCCTGGTTTACGATGCCGGGCGGAAACCTCGCTTTCGCACATGGCGACGAACACGGCGCAGATTCCGGCGGCGGATACGGCAAGGAAGTATATGCGCCCAAAGAGACCCAGTTTTTGTTTGAAATACTCACCCAACCGATTTTGGTGGGCGATTATCATTCCGCCACCACGATGTATGGTACGATTATACCGGCCTCGGGCGGGTTTGGCGCGGTGCTTGCGCCGCAGGGCGGCCGGATCAGTCGCGTCCAGGTGGCGGTAGGGCAAAGCGTCAAAGCCGGTCAGACACTCGCGGTGCTGGAGCAAAACGTGGCAACGCCCGATCAGGTAGGCATTGCGGCCAACAACAGCGGACTGGCACTTCAGATCGAAACGGCTAAGGTGCGGGTGGCTGCCGCCAAACGTGAGTTGGAACGCCTGCAAAAAATTGCCGATATAGCCGCCGGACGCGACCTGCAGGCAGCAGAAGCTGCCTACCAAACGGCCACAGCCGAACTGCAAACCCTGGAAAACAAGACTGTTTCAGCCAACTCGGATGCCAATCGGCGCACTGTGACCCTTGTAGCGCCTATTTCCGGCGTGGTTGGCGCATTTACACTTGCCCCGGGCGCCGAAGTAAGTGCCGGGCAAACCCTGTTTACCCTGACCAATCTGCAAAAAGTGTATGTGGAGGCGCAAGTGTATGACCGCGATGTACCGGTGGTACGGACAGGCAATAAATTTCTGGTAACTTGTTCGGCCGACAACCACAAAAGCGCCGAAGTGCGACTTATTTCACCCGCCCAAACCATGAATCCCGGTAATCAGAGTCAGCGGGTACTGTTTGAAATGGACAACCCGAAAGGCGAATTTAAAATTGGTGAATTCGTCACCATCAAAGCCCTCAACCAGCAAACCATTCGCCAGATCAGCGTTCCTAATTCCGCGCTGACCGAAATCAATGGAAAAACCGCTGTCTTCCTGAAACACGCGCCGGAAGAATTTGAACTCGCTTACGTTCAAACCGGTGAAGATGACGGCACACGCACGCTCATTCTGAAAGGAATCGAAGAAAATGAAAAGGTAGTTGTTAACGGGGCCTACGAAGTGAAGATGATGTATTTGAAGTAGGGAGGAGGTTTATTTTGTTTAGGAGGTTTATGGGGTTTAGAAAGTTGATGGAGTTTAGTAGATTATGGTATATCTCGGGAGTGTTAAAAAAGCACCGGCGTTCAATTTTTAAACTATGGTGTGTCTGAACAATGCTGGCGAGACAGACAAGAGCAGGTTTTGGGTTCTGGGCAAAGGTGCTTTTGAGGGGAATATCGGGCCATATTGCCCGAAAAAGACCTGAAGAACAGGTTCCAAAAGATGCCTTTTCAGTCCGGCAAGTATTTTTCAGACACGCCCTAAAAAGACTATCCGCCGGAGTACGCACCCTCGACTAAAATCAACCCCGCCTATGACCAACGTCATTGGCAGGGTATGTTCGGAGAGGCCATCTTTGTTCCCGCAAACCAATGCCTCCTGTTATGAAAAAAATCCTCGTCCCCATTGATTATTCCCCTAATTCCATCCAGGCGCTTCATGTAGCCGCAGAAATAGCGCGACGCAGCGGCGCACAACTCGAAATGTTGCACGTCAATGTAGCGGCGGTTTATTCCGCACCGTTTTCTGAATATGCCGTGGCAGCCGGCTACGCCGGCGACGACCAGGAATACGACGAAACGGCGACCGTTGAACTGGAAAAACTGAAAATGGAGCTGTTGGCTGAGCCGGCTTATTCCCGGCTGGATATTTCCCTGCGCGTCGAAGAAGGGTATCTCCACACCACCGTGCGTAACGTAGCCAACGAAGACAATGTAGACCTGGTCGTCATGGGTACCAAAGGCGCCTCGGGCATGAATGAATTCCTCGTCGGCTCCAACACCGAAAAAGTCATACGAACCTCTCCTTGTCCGGTTTTGTCGGTTCCGGAAGGTATCGAATCTTTTGATCCGAAAATGGTATTGCTGCCCACCACCCTTAAAAGCGAACAGCGCGGGGTATTTTATTACCTCGCCAAATGGGAAAAACTGTTCGATTTCCGGGTAAAAGTACTTTACCTCAACAACCCTTCCGGGTTGCCAACCGATGGCTCTGCCGAAGCCCAGAAAAACCGCTTCGCAGAAGCCGCCGGACTGAGAAAAACCGACGTTATTATCACGTCCAGCACCTTCTTTGAAGACAATGCCATCCTGGTCGCCGCCGATCTTTCGAACGCCGATCTGATCGTCATGGCCACCCACCAGCGCCAGGGATTGTCGCACATGCTTTTCGGCAGCATCACGGAAGACACCGTGAATCACGCCCACATCCCCGTGCTGGCCGTCCCGATCGGGTGGCAAGAAAACTAAGGGCCTAGTTTTGATGCTTAAAGGCTGATAATCGCCAAAAAACCACTGATTCGAAGCGGCTGTCTAAAGTTTTTTGACGAATTGACTTTTAATAGACCTCTTGCGAAAGTATCTGTTTGGCCCAAACCGAGCCTTTTCCGGCTGAACTTCGGCTGTTTTTTCGTCCGGACATATTCCAGTACGAACTCAAAAACAGGCCTTGCCCAACCATAAAATGCGCTGGTTTTGGCTCAAACGCTACTTTCGCAAGAGGTCTAATGGATTTTGAGGTGAGACAAGGCAAATTTTGCCGTCATAGCCGGAAACTATGATGAAAAATTTAACGCCGTCGGAATCCAAAAGTCATAAAAGGCAATCGTTGAAAAAACTTTAGACAGCCGCTTAATCAGTCGAATCATCAACTCACCACGATCATAATTAAATTCTATTGTTTAAAGGCGAATGTTGCAGCGCCCCGTCGTACAGACGGGGCGTTGTTTTTTGGGCGTTTCTTCCAGGTGTTCCATCGAAAAAACGGGGGTGTTTGTCTGCATTTCACAACCGGAAAGCCGGATCACTGTTTCCCTGTTTTTGTATTTCGCACCTTTGCGCCATGTTATCTGTTACACAACTCAGCAAAAAATACCGCACTGCCAACGGCGCCGACCTCACGGTGCTCGACCAGGTCAGTTTCCAACTCGAAGCCGGCGACACTTTCGCGATTGTCGGCCCCAGCGGCTCGGGCAAGACTACCCTGCTCGGCCTCTGCGCCGGACTCGACCGGGCCAGCAGCGGTTCCGTTTCGCTGAATCAAATTGCACTGGATAATTTGTCGGAAGATGAGCGCGCAGAGGTACGCAACCGCTATGTCGGATTTGTTTTTCAAAATTTCCAACTCATCCCGACCCTCACCGCCCTCGAAAACGTGATGGTACCGCTCGAGCTGCGCGGCGACGCAAATGCGGAAAAAATAGCACGGGAATGGCTGACTAAAGTAGGACTTTCCGAACGCCTCGACCACTACCCTGCCCAACTCTCCGGAGGTGAACAACAGCGTGTTTGCATTGCCCGCGCCTTCTCCAACCAACCAAAAATCCTCTTCGCCGACGAACCTACAGGCAATCTCGACAGTGAGAATGCCGCCGGAATCGTTGACCTCATCTTTGACCTCAACCGAACCGCCGGCACCACCCTCGTGCTGGTCACGCACGACCTTGATCTGGCCCGCCGTACCGGACGTATCCTGAAAATCAAAGGCGGAAAGGTAGAAGAACTGGTCGCTGGGGGTTGATCGCCTTTACACCTTTTTTCAAAACGAATGCGGCGGGGGGCGGGGGGG
>JANRLZ010000520.1:0-19075 GCA_033762055.1 Saprospiraceae bacterium | reverse complement strand
GGTGGATTTTACCGACCCTGCTTTTTTCCAGTTGTTTAATTTTCCACTAGTTGCAGGCACCAATGACCTTTCGGATAAAAACTCGGTGTTATTGACCGAAAAGACTGCCGAAAAATATTTTGGGAAAAACGACCCTATCGGGAAAACACTGGTGTTGTACGCCGGTGACACCCGTTCGGTACCGCTGACCGTTCGGGGTGTGTTGAAAAATGTGCCTTTGAACTCCTCCTTTCGTTTTGGCCTGCTTACTCACTTTGAAAACCTGAAAACCAGCGACACCAGTTTCGTTCGTTCCGACGACTGGAAATGGATGCTTGATGCCGTCATTTTCAGGATTCCGAATCCGGCTGATGCGGCACATTTGGAAGCTGCCTTGAAAAAATACCTGCCACAACAAAATGCGGCGCGCCCCGACTGGAAAGTAACGGGGTTCCGGCTCCTGCCTTTTTCGACCATGGCGGATCAAACTGCCGATATTCAGTCCAATGGTTTGTACAACCGCCCGGATGATGCAGCGGCCTATGGCCCTTTCGTGATTGCCGGATTGATCTTCCTGTCGGCCTGCCTCAATTTTGCGAATACCACGGTGGCGCGTTCCAACCGGCGTTTGCGCGAGATGGGCGTGCGCAAGGCTTTGGGCGGTACTCGTTTTCAATTGATGCGACAAGTTTTACTCGAATGCGGGGTGGTTGTGTTGGCAGCTTTGCTGTTGTCTTTGACGTTAAACAACTGGTGGCTTCATACTTACAATCAGATGTTTGAGGGCATTTCGCTCGGCGCTGATTATGCAAAAGATCCATCATTGCTTCGTTTTATGGCGGGTATTCTGCTGTTTACCACCTTGTTGGCAGGCGCTTATCCGGCCTTTTATATCAGTAATTTCAACGCCTCTCAGATATTTCGCGGGGGGGTGAAATTTGGGGGCACCAACCTGTTTTCCCGGCTGCTGCTGGGGGTACAGGTGATGGTTTCGCTTATTACTGTGGTGGCGGGAATTGCATTTGCCAGAAATGCGAATTTTCAGAAAAATTACGACTATGGCTACGAACGCAGCGGCTTGATGGGCGTCAGATGGCCCGGACAGCAAAATTTTACTGCTTTCCGCGATGCGGTACAGACCATACCCGGTGTGGAAAGCGTGGCAGGCACCCGATCGCATATCGGGTTTGGTTATCGCACCCCGACTGCGGAATCGGAAGGCCAGAAGCACGAGGTTAATTTGTTTGATATCGGCGAAAACTACCTTGATGTGATGGCTTTGCGATTGATTGAAGGCCGGGCGCTGGACCCGAACCGGGAAGCCGATTTGCACGAATCGCTGCTGATTACCCAAAAAACTGCGGCCGAATTTGGCTGGAGTGCTGCCGCTGCCCTTGGTAAGCGGATACGAATAGATACGGTAGATTATGCCGTGGTGGGCGTGTTGCATAATTTTCATCAGGAACACCTTTTTGAACCGCTGAAAGCCCAGGCCATGCGACTGACACGCCCCGATCAATATTTTAACATGATCATCAAGGCCCAACCCTCCGAACTCAAGGCCGTTCACGATCAGGTAAAAGCCAAATGGGCGCAGATGTTCCCGCTCCAACCTTTCTTCGGGTTTTATCAGGATCAGGTAGGCGCCGAAGCCCTTCGGGTGACAACCAGCATCGCCACCCTTTTTTCATGGTTTGCCGTAGTGGCCATCCTGCTTACTGCTACCGGCCTTTTTGCGCTGGTTTCGCTGACGGTATTGAAAAAAATGAAAGAAATCGCTTTGCGTAAAGTCGTAGGCGCCCGCATGTTCCACATCATGCACATTGTCAATCGCGGTTATTTCTGGATTTTCGTCGTAGCCGCCGCCTTGGGATGTTATGCGGGCTGGTTTTTTACCCGATTCCTCATGGATAATATCTTTAAAATAAATGTGGGAGTCGAACCGCTTACGCTGCTCATGGCTGTGATAGCGCTGTTTGGAATCTCGGCACTGATTGTCGGGGTGAAAGTTCGACAAGCTGTAAGCACCAACCCCGCTGATGTGCTGCGCAGTGAGTGACCGCGCAAATCACAATTACCACCTTATACCACCCGACAAAAAATGATAAGCAATCACTTAAAGATAGCATTCCGCAATTTGCAGCGGCAAAAGGGGTTCACTGCCCTGAATGTTTTGGGCCTGGCAGTGGGTATTGCTGCCGTGCTGTTGATCTACCGTATCGTGCGGTATGAATTAAGTTTTAATCAGCATTTCAACCACTACGATCGTATTGTTCGGGTGGTTACGTCCGAACGCACCCGCGAAGGCGGCGTTGAGCCTTCGGTCTGTATTCCAATCCCGGCGATGGAAGCCATGCGGCAATCTGTGCCACAATTTGAGGCAATGTGCCGCGTACGTGAGGCCTGGCCCAATATCATTGTGCCCAATCCTGCCGGCGGCCCCCCGCTCAAAAAATTCTCGCCACAAGAGGACCATCCGGAGCTGAGTTTTTTTGCCGAACCTTCTTTTTTCCGGATTTTCAACCTCAGGTGGCTGGCCGGCGATCCGGCTACCGCTTTGAACGACCTCGGTTCGGTGGTTTTGTCGGAGACAATGGCAAAAAAATGCTTCGACGACTGGCGCATGGCGATGGGAAAAACACTGCTGCTCGACAACCTGGTGCCGGTAACCGTAAAAGGTGTGGTGGAGGATATGCCGGTCAATTGCGACTTGCCGTTTAACGCCCTCATTTCTTACGCTACCCTCAAACCCAACGCTCATCTGTATTTTTATGATGAGGAATGGGGCGCATGCAGCAGCAACAATCAGGTATATGCCATGCTCGGCGATGCGGGCCAGCTGGAATCGGCCAATGCAGCCCTCGCCAAAGTAGGTGAAAAGGAGTACAGTGAAAATGGCTATCGAAGCAAATACCATGAACTCCAGCCTATGCCGACCCTGCATTATGATGAGCGTTATCATACCTCCAGCGGCCAGTTGACGCCTAAAAGCCGTTTGTGGGTGCTGGCTTCCATCGGGATTTTGATTTTGGTGATGGCCTGTTTCAATTTTATCAATCTGACAACGGCCCAGGCTTCGCTGCGTGCAAAGGAGGTGGGCGTGCGCAAAACCCTGGGCGGTGATCGTGGCCGCCTCATCGGGCAGTTTATGAGCGAAACAGCGTTGGTGGTTGCTTTTTCGGTGATGTTGGGCGGAATGCTGGCGTTTGTCGGCGCGCCCTTGCTCAAGCATATTTCGGATGTGCCGGACCAGCATCCGTTTTTTTCCGATCCGGCACTGTGGGCATTTCTTGGAACGACTGCGCTGGCTGTAACCCTGTTTGCCGGTCTGTATCCGGCCGCTGTTTTGTCTGGTTTTAACCCCATACAGGCTTTGAAAAGTAATGTTCAACAAGGGAAGTCCGGGGGCGTTTTTTTGCGAAAATCGCTGGTTGTCTTGCAGTTCTTTATCGCCCAAGCCCTGGTCATCGGGGCAATTGTGATTATTGGCCAACTCGACTATGTCCGGTCGAGGGATTTGGGCTTCGACAAAAACCTGGTGTACACTTTCCCGATGAACAGCGACAGCGCAACGATTGCCCGTCAGCAAACGCTGAAAAATCGCCTGCTTGAGATTGCTGCCGTTGAAGCGGTCAGCTTGTGCAGCGACCAGCCTTCATCCGGAAATACATGGAGCAGCAACTTCCGATTCGGTACACATTCCGACGACGAGCCGTTTAATACCTCGCTCAAATTTTGCGATGCCGACTGGCAAAAAACCTACGGTTTCCGATTGCGTGCCGGGCGCTGGCTCGAGCCCAGTGATACCATGCGCGAGGCCATTGTCAATGAAACCATGCTCCGTAAACTGGGCATCAGTCAGCCGGAGGAGGCCGTCGGACAAAACATTCGCCTTGGTGGCAGACGGGTGATGAAAGTAGTGGGCGTGGTGGAAGATTTTCACACCCATTCGTTGCGTGAAGAACATGAACCGACGCTGATTACCACCCGCGCCCGTTTTTATTCGCAAGTGGGAATCAAAATGCGACCCGACAACATGGAAGCAACCACAGCGGCTGTTCAAAAAATCTTTGATGAGATACTGCCCGAACAAGTCTTTGACGGCAGTTTTCTGGACGAAAGCATCGCCAATTTTTACCGGAATGAGACGCGTTTTTCGGCTACCTGTAAAGGTTTCGGCAGTTTGGCCATCTTTATATCCTGCCTGGGTCTGCTGGGTCTGGCAGCACACGCGGCCCAGCGTCGCACCAAGGAAATCGGTATCCGCAAGGTACTGGGCGCCAGTGTGGCAGGTATCACGGGATTGTTGGCCAAAGACTTTTTGAAATTGGTGCTGGTTTCGTTTGTGCTGGCCGTTCCGATCGCTTACTGGTTTATGCAAAAATGGCTGGCTGATTTTGCCTATCGTATTGATATGCAGTGGTGGATGTTTGCAGTAGCCGGCATAGCCGCCGTGTTGATTGCATTTATAACCGTCAGTTTTCAAAGTATCAAGGCTGCGCTCACCAACCCGGTCAAATCATTGCGCAGTGAATAATTCAATCTGTCATGCTTTTTAACTATTTCCGCCTCGCATTCCGCCATCTGGGCAACAACAAACTTTTCAGCACGATCAACTTGCTGGGACTGGCATTCGGCCTGGCTGCTGCCGTTGCGGTGTTGCTTTTTGTACAGGATGAGCTTTCGTTTGAGCGCTTTCACAGCAAGGCAGAACGGATTGTACGGGTGGAAACAGCGTATGAATATGATGGCCGGGTGCGTAAATTAGGGGCAGCGCCCAATGTACTGGCCTCTTTTTTACAGACCTATCTTCCGGGAGTGGAAATTGCCACGCGCGTTTTTGCCAACAACTTCAACGGAACGGCCAATGTACGTGCTGCACAGCGCAATTATGCCGAAAATCGCTTGTACTGGGCCGACCCGAATGTACTCAATGTGTTTAGTTTACAACTGCTGAAAGGTTCGGGCGAGGGGTTGGCGCGTCCGGGTACCGTCTTGCTCAGCGCTGCAACCGCAAAGCGTTATTTCGGCGATCAGGAACCGTTGGGACAAACCATTCGGGTAGATAATTACATAGACCTGGAAGTAACCGGTGTCTTTGCCGATTTTCCACCCAACACCCACCTGCCTTTTGATATTATCGGCTCGTTTCAAAGCATCAACTTTGGAAAACCGGAGCGTTACAGTTGGGGAAATGCCAGTTTTTATACCTATCTGTTGCTTCGGTCCGATGCGCCGCCCTTGCCCGAACTGGAAGCAGGCATTGCTACGCTGGTAAAACAACATGCTCCGCCGGAACGCCATCATTTCAGATTTTCCCTTAAGCCGTTGCTTGACGTACATCTTTATTCCGCCGACATGTCGTCGTACGACGAACAACCGTACGGCGATGTCCGTCAGGTGCGCATCCTCATCGGGTTGGCGGTGTTGCTGCTCCTGATTGCCTGCATCAATTACATGAACCTCGCCACGGCGCAGTCGCAGCAACGGTCGAAAGAAGTGAGTTTGCGAAAAACGCTGGGGGCCGGAAAGGGGCAATTGGCCACCCGGTTTTATGCCGAAACAGCCCTCATCACCCTCCTCGGCATCGGCAGCAGTATTTTGCTGCTGCGCCTGGGATTGCCTCTTTTTAATACCCTGGCCGACAAGCAGCTGGGCCTCGGTTTTTTGGCGGCGCCCTGGTTTTGGGTGGGAATTGCTGGCATCTGGCTGGTAGTCACGCTGGTAGCCGGCGCTTATCCTGCCATGTATTTGTCCTCCTTTTCGCCCATGCAGACACTGCGGCAAACTGCTCGCTCTGGCGGCGGCGGATGGTTTCGGAAAGGGCTGGTTGTTTTTCAATTCTGTATTTCGACAGCACTCATTGTGGCGACGGTGGTGGTTTACAAACAGTTGAATTTTATTCAGAATAAAAAATTGGGCTATTCTCCTGAGCAGATGGTCGCATTGAAAGTGGCCGGTGCCGAAACAAAAGAGCAAATGCTCGCATTGGAAACGGAAGTCAAACAATTGAGCGCTGTAAAAGGCGCCGCGTTTTCACAAACTTTTCCCGGCGAAGAAGGCAGTGGCCGAAACATCACCCGACCCAATGAAACAGAAGGCAACGCACTCACGACCTGTCGCGCACGCGCTGACGTGTTTTCCGTACTTGAAATACCCATGCTGGCCGGCAGTCCCATGCGTACGCCGGCGCCGGGCGATACCATTACAGAAGTCGTACTCAATCGTTCGGCGGTGGATTATTTAGGCTGGACGCCTGAGCAAGCCATCGGTCGCCAGGCAGAGGTGGACCTGCCCAATCCGGTAGTGGTTGGTGTGGTGGAAGATTTTCATTTTGGCAGTATGCGCGAAAAAATCGGCCCTTATGCCTTTCATAATGGGCGAACCGAAGGCTTCGATTATTTACTGGTAAAACTTTCCTCGCAGCAATTAAGGCTGGCGATGCGTGAGCTGGAGGTCGTTTTTCAACGCACCATGCCAAATACGGCTTTCGATTATGTCTTCCTCGACGATCATCTGGATGCATTGTATCGCCGTGAACAGCAGACCGGTAAAGTGGCGATGTTATTTGCCGGACTGGCCATTTTTATTGCCGGGCTCGGTTTGTTTGCCCTGGCTGCATTTGCTGCCGAACGGCGAAACAAAGAAATAGGAATTCGCAAAGTGCTGGGCGCCAGTGTGATTGGTATTACGGGTATGCTCGCCCGCGATTTTATGAAACTGGTAATGCTCTCGTTTCTTTTGGCATTCCCCCTTGCCTATTACTGGATGAAACAGTGGTTGGCTGATTTTGCCTACCGTATTGAAATTGAACCCCCGATATTCATATTGGCGGCATTAATAGCAATTGCTATCGCTTTTCTGACGGTCAGTTACCAAAGTATAAAAGCCGCACTGGCCAATCCGGTAAAATCACTGCGAAGCGAATAGTCGCAGATCTTCATTCACTTGTTCAATGCAGGCACCATGTTTACACACTACCTGCGATTTCTATTTCGCAAACAACCGGTCTTTACCGGTTTGAATTTTGCCGGTCTGGTGACCGGTATGACTGCCGCTTTGCTGCTGTTTTGTTATGTTCGATACGAATACCAGTACGATTTGCAGAGTCCGCATGCCGCGCAGATATGGCGGGTGTATAACCTTTCACAAGGTGGCGGAAAGGTCACACTGGATGCCAATACCCACAGTGCAATAGGCCCTGTGCTAAAAGCCGAGCTGTCGGGAGTGACTGATTACGCGCGATTATACTGTGGCAGCAGCCCCGAAATGGTTGTTCTGGCCGGTGAACAGCCGTTCGAATTGGCGCGTTGCTATGCTACCGACCCCGGTTTTTTTCGCATGTTCCCGGCTCCCTTTTTATTTGGTGATGCAGCAAATTGCCTGAACGAGCCATATTCTGCGGTACTCGCCCGCAGCCAGGCCATGCGCTTGTTTGGTATGGAAGATGCCACCGGAAAAACGCTGGAGATAACAGAAGGTATGTTGGCAGGGCGCTACACCATACGCGGCGTAGTAGCCGATCCGCCGTTGAATACACACCTGAAATTTGATATGCTGCTGTCGTACGCCACCCGGTATGCGATGGGGCATCGCGACAATTTTGAATCCTATTGGGACTACAACTATCTTCAGCTGGCACCGGGTTTTGACCCTGAAACTGTACGCGGCAAACTGGCTGAACTGAGCGAAGCCCATTTAAAAAGCGAGGGCATCCGGCTGGATATACAACGGTTTACAGATATTCACCTGCACTCCGATCTTACGTACGAACTTGAGCCCAACAGCAGCGCGCGCACTGTTTATTTCCTTCGAATTATCGCGCTGCTTATCCTCGGCATTGCTTTTATCAATTACATCAACCTGGCCACGGCTTTTGCTCACGAGAGAGGCAAGGAAGTTGGTATACGCAAAGCGCTTGGCGCCGGCAAGGGGATGCTTATCGGGCAGTTTTTGCTCGAAAGTGTGTTGTTGAGCCTGGCTGCTTTTGGTGCATCAGCGCTGTGTTTTTGGCAGTTATTGCCCTGGTTTGGCCAACTCACCGGCAATGAGATGGCAGACACACCCGATCTTTCTTTTTGGGCCGGCAGTGCAGCGTGGGTGCTACTGATCGCCTTGCCGGCCGGATTGTACCCGGCCTTGCTGCTTTCCGGATTTCGTCCGGCGGTGGTATTGCGCGGGCAATTTGCCGGCAGTCATGCCGAATCTTTGCGCAAGGGATTGGTGGTGGTGCAATTTTCCTGTTCCATTGGTCTCATTTTCGGCGTATTGGTAGTAAGCAAACAGCTTGATTTTTTAAAAAACCACGAACTCGGTGTTCAACTGGATCAGTTGGTTGCTGTAAAATCGGTTCGGGCCGGCAGTCCGCAGGATAGCCTGGCGGCACAACGGATCGGGGTGTTTAAAACTGCCTGCGCTCAATTGCCTGGCGTTGGTGGACTGGCATCATCGAGCGTAGCGCCGGGGCTCGGAATCAATGGTATCAGCGGCAGTAACCGTCCGTTGCGCTGGACGGAAAAGCCGGATTATGTGGGTATTACCTCCTATTTTGTTGAAACTGATGCGCAGTTTTTTGATTTAATGGGGATTAAAGTATTAGCCGGCGAGCATCGGTTGCAGGCAAACGAAACCGCGCGTTACCGCACGGTCAGCATCAATCGCGCCATGTTGGAGGCACTGGGCTTTCCTTCTCCGGAGGCGGCTGTCGGAAGGGAAATTGCCTACGAGAACAGCGAAAACGGCGCCACTATGATCATTGGGGCGGTGGTAGATAACTTTCACATCGAATCGCTGAAAACGACCCCTAAACCCACCTTGTACTACTGCTTCCCACCTGCCGAGTTACAATATTTGACCGTAAAAATTGCGCCGGAACACATTTCAGCCACCCTGCCGGCCATGCAGAAGACCTGGAGCCGGTTATTTCCCGACCAACCGTTTCGTTATTGGATGCTGGACGAACATTTTGCCCGGCAGTACCAGCAGGAAACACGGTTCGGGCAAATATTCGGTTTGTTTGCCGCCCTGGCGATTGCAGTATCCTGCCTGGGGTTACTCGGACTTACCGCCTATCAGGTGCAGCGCCGCAGGAAAGAAATCGGGATACGCAAAGTGTTGGGCGCCAGTATTGCAGGGATTACAGGCATGTTGACGGGAGGTTTTTTGAAACTGATTTTTGTTGCATTCCTTTTAGCCTCGCCGTTCGCATATTATTTCATGCACCAATGGCTGGCCAATTTTGCCTACCGCATAGAAATAGAAAGCTGGATGTTTTTGCTGGCCGGCGCCCTGTCCATCGTGGTAGCCTTGCTGACAGTAGGCATACAGTCGCTGAAAGCTGCATGGGCCAATCCGGTGAAAGCATTGCGGAATGAATGATAATAGCGGTTTGAAAAGAAACAAATGAAAATGCCTGAACAATACTTTCAATAAAAAAGTAGCCGGCGATGCGTCGGTAAAATGCTATGTTACAACAAATTACGCTCGCATTACGTAGCCTTCGACGCCACAAGGCTTTTACTTTGCTCAATTTTACGGGCCTTTATGTCGGCCTGACGATCAGTTTGCTGATCGGGTTGCTGCTTTTGCATGAAAGAAGTTTTGATAATTTTCACCGCGATACCGGAAACATCTATCGGGTGGTATGTGAATTAACGCACATGACCGGCAAGGAAAACCTGCCGCTTGCCCAGGGGCCGGTTGCCGGCGCATTACGCGACGATGTTGGAGGTATTCAGGACATTGCCAATGTGTACTGGTTGGATGAAACGGTTGTTCAGCTCTCCGGTGACTATATTTTTCAGGAAAAAAACGTCATATATGCCGACTCCGCATTTTTTGATCTTTTCAATTTCAAAACTGATGCCGGCCAGCCGGCCTGGTTATTGCGTCAACCCAACAAGGTAATCCTGACTAAAAGCACGGCGGCCCGCTATTTTCCTGGCGGCAACGCGGTGGGAAAAACCTTTCGCCTCGGGAGCGGAGAGGAACGAAAAGAACTTGAGGTCGCCGGATTGATGCCCGACCCGCCTGCCAACTCGCATCTGCAATTCAGCATGCTCGTGTCGTGGCCTTCCTTGTCATCATCGGAAAACGACCAGACGAACTGGGGCTTTTTCAACGGAGGGCGCTACGTTTACCTGCGATTGCCACCCGGTACGTCAGCAGCTTCAGTTGGCGAACAACTCGCAACCATTGCCAATGCCCGCAAAGACAAACAGGACGAAAGCAGCTTCCGGTATGCACTTCAACCATTGGCCAACATACACTCGGAGATGGTGCACGCGGAGATGAATCCGTCCTATACAGTTGATTTTGAACGGTTTTATTGGCTGGGCGCCATTGGTTTGTTTTTATTGCTGGTTGCTTGTGTCAACTACGTCAACCTTTCTACCGCCATCGCCTCGCAGCGCGCCAAAGAAACGGGCGTTCGAAAAACCCTGGGCGCCGATCGTTGGCAACTTGCTTTTGGTTTTCTCGGACAAACCTTTGTATTGAGTGCTACGGCAACGGCCCTGGCAGCCTTCACTGCCGCGATGCTGTTGTCCCCGCTCAATGTTTTTCTCGAACGCCAAATAGTGGCACAGTGGTGGTCGCCGCAGGTACTCGGATTGCTGGCGGCACTCTGCCTGCTTACCACGCTTTTGGCGGGTTTTTACCCCGCACTCGTTTTGGCTGGGTTTAACCCCTCAGAGGTATTGCGCGGGACATTCAACATGCGACACTCTCGCATATCGCTGTTTTTGCGCCGCGGGTTGGTCACCTTTCAGTTTGTCGTGGCGCAAATTTTTATCACAGCGGTCATAGTGGCTGCCATGCAAATGAAGTATTTAAGGGATAAGCCGCTTGGCTTCAGACAGGATGGAATTGTTGATATTCGTTTGCCGGAGGCAAATTCTGAAAGAATAAACGCATTAAAAAACGAGATTGCTCAAATTCCAGGCGTACGGCATGTTTCGCAAGGCGCCGGCGCGCCAACTGCGAAATGGGGACAATTGGGAACCATATACAACCTGCGTGAAAACTATGACCGCTCAAAAATTGAAGTGGCTGTGAAAATTTGCGACGCGAACTACAAGGAAACCTACGGGATCGAAATGCTTGCAGGGCGGTTCATCAATTCCTCCGACGAAGTGCAGTGCGCCGAAAGCATTCCGGAGCAGGAGCGTCGTTATGTATGTGTCATCAATGAATCGGGCGCAAATGCCCTGGGATTTGCCACGCCGGAAGCGGCGCTGGGAAAAGAAATCATGATTGGAATCAACCGGGTCACTCCCGCCATCGTAGGAGTGGTGCGCGATTTTCACACCCACTCCCTGCGGGAAACGGTGGGTTCGACCGTATTGATGCCTTTTCATATGTTCAAAAACAATCTCGGCATTTCGCTCGAACCTGCGGTGGCAAATGCGGCAACCTTGTCGTCCATTGAAAAAATATGGAAAAAAATTTATCCCGAAACCCTGTTTGAATCGGCTTTTCTGGATGAGCATCTTGCCTCGCTCTACCGTGCAGAATCACGCACATTTACGCTTTTTCAACTTGTCACCCTGCTGGCCCTCATGCTTAATGCTTTGGGACTTATCGGGCTCACCGCTTTTATTGTTGAGCAAAAAACAAAGGAAATCGGTGTGCGTAAAGTATTGGGCGCCAGTGTAGTTTCAGTTGTGACCTTGTTATCCAGAGAATTCCTTCAACTGGTCGTTGTGGCGTTTGTCATTGCTTTTCCGGTTGCCTATTATTTCATGGGAAAGTGGCTGGGAGATTTTGCCTACCGCATAGAAATAGAAAGCTGGATGTTTTTGCTGGCCGGCGCAGGCGCCATCCTGATTGCCCTGCTTACGGTGAGTTTCCAATCCCTAAAAGCCGCCCTCGCCAACCCCGTCAAAAGCCTGCGCAGCGAGTAGGTTTTTAGGGATGAAGCATGAGGGATGAAGTATGAGGGATGAGGGATGAAGGATGAAGATTTTTTTACCCTCCTCCCTCCTCCCTCATCCCTCATCCCTCATCCTTCCTCCCTCATACTTCATCCCTCATCCTTCATCCTTCATCCTTCATCCTTCATAACTCATGGCTTACATCGCAATTCCTATCCCCAATTTACCCGGAAAACAGGACATTGAAATAGAGGTTACCATCAATGGTGCGCGACAGCAGATGCACTATCGGGTGGAGTTGCTGCACTGGGCCGATTGTACAATGCCTGAAGCCGATCGTGTTGAGTGTATCCGCCAAATGCTGGGGCAATACGATCAGGAATGGGCCTTGTATTATATCGGGGCGCCTACCGACGATTTTGTGCCCATCACATTTGTAAAAAAAGACGAACTGGCCCGGCAGCGCCGCATGTTGCTGGGAGAGATTGCCTAAAAATAAACGGCTATGTTAAACAATTACCTCCTCCTTGCGCTGCGAAACCTGCGCAACCGCCCCGGCTATTCATTGCTCAATTTGTCGGGCCTTGCGTTGGGTATGGCTTGTTGCCTGGCTATCTTGCAGTACGTACGTTATGAGCGGAGTTATGACCGAAATATCAGTCGTGCCGACGATATTTACAGGCTGTGGATTGACTGCTATCAAAAAGACAAATTTGCCTGGAAATCAGCCACCATCTATCCGGCGTATGGACCGACCGTTTTACGCGAATTCCCGGAAGTGGATGCTACCTGTCGGCTGCACGATGCGGAAGCCGTGTTCAGCAACCCGGCACGCGACGTGAAATTTGCAGAGAAAAAAGGTTACTACGCCGACAACGCTTTTCTGGATGTATTTGAAATCCCGCTCTCAGCGGGGAATGCTGCCGAAGCCCTGACGGCGCCGGGACAAATCGTACTGTCCGAATCGCTGGCGCAAAAATTGTTTGGCGACGCCGATGTGGTGGGACAAAGTTTACAAGGAAATTTCAACGGTTGGACCACCGCACTGGCTGTGAGCGGTATTTTTAAACATTTTCCGGATAACTCGCACCTCGACGTGGATTATCTCGTTTCGATGCCTACGCTGGGCCAGCGTGTGTTGACGGAATGGCGCGATACCACGCGTCCGCTTGAAACCAGTTGGGGTTGGTATGACTTTTACACCTATGTACGGTTGCGCCCGGGCGCTGATCATGCCGGATTCTTAGGTAAATTGCCTGCTTTTACCGAAAAATATGTCAACTCGCGCGAAAATGCGACGGTGGCAAATATCCGCAATAACACCTATGCCCAGCGGCTTACCGACATTCACCTGTATTCCGAACTGAACCAGGAAGCAGAGGTGAACGGCGATGGCAAGGCCGTCGGTTTACTGCTTTTGGTGGCCTTGTTTATCCTCGGAATTGCCTGGGTCAATTACCTCAACCTCGCTACGGCCCGTGCTACCGAGCGTGCACGCGAGGTGGGAGTTCGCAAGGTATCGGGTGCAACACGCGGACAGCTCATCCGGCAATTTATGACCGAGAGTTTGTTGCTGAATGCGGGAGCGCTGCTCATCGCTTTTTTCATGGTTTGGCTGGCACAGCCCGCTTTGGCTGAACTCTTGAACAAAAAAATACCGATGCATATACTGGTCGGCGCTTCATCCGGCTGGATGTTGGCTGTTTTTACCCTCGGAACCTTGCTTTCCGGCTTTTACCCCGCCCTGGTTTTGTCGGGCTTCAAACCCGTTAGCATCCTCAAAGGCGCGTTCAAGACCTCTTCCAGCGGTGTCAACCTCCGCCGGGGGTTGATTGTGGGGCAATTTGCCGTTTCAATTGCCATGCTGGTCGGGATTGTAGTAGTGACACGTCAGGTTAAATTTATGCGCAGCCAGGATCCCGGTTTTGACCGTGCACAAACACTGGTTTTGCAAGGGCCGGCCACCCTCGTTGATTCGGTTTATCAGAATGTTTACACAGGTTTTAAAAATGAGGTACTGCAAATGCCGGGTATCGCGCGTATCGCCGGTTCATCGTCGGTGCCGGGAGAAGAAATTTACTGGACCAGCGGGTTTCGCCGGATGCAGAGCGAAACCAATAACATGCATACGTTGTACATCCTTGGCATAGACGCCGAATTTACCCAATCATACGACCTGAAAATACTGGCTGGCCGGAATTTTGAAACCACCGACCGACAATCGGCCCTGCTGAATGCCACTGCAGCGACCTTGTTGGGATTCTCCTCTCCGGAAGCGGCGATCGGACAAAAGATAATGCGTGGCCGTCGCGACACCCTAACAGTTCGTGGTGTGATCGGCGACTTCCATCACCAGGGTTTGCAAAAAGCCGTTGACCCGATGTGTGTGCGTTATGCCCCCGAGCAGCATGGCTATTACTCGGTGAAAATCAATGCCGGATCTGACTTGCCCGGTACCCTTTCCCGGGTTGAAGCAGCCTGGAAAACACATTTTCCGGCCGACCCGTTCAGTTATTTTTTCCTCGATGAATATTTTGACCGACAGTACAAGGCCGATTTACAATTTGGAAAAGTATTCGGTTTGTTCACCCTGCTGGCCATGTTTATCGCCTGTCTGGGATTGTTCGGACTGGCCTCGTATGTAGTGATGCAGCGCACCAAGGAAATCGGGATTCGCAAAGTGCTGGGCGCTTCGGTAGAGGGTATTACCAGATTGCTGGCTATGGATTTTCTGAAGCTGGTTTTTGTCGCCATTTTGATCGCGACGCCCGTAGCCTGGTATTTTATGCGGCAATGGCTGTCGGACTTTGCCTATCACATCGAACTGGAATGGTGGATGTTTGCCCTGGCGGGGCTTGCAGCGGTGTTGATCGCTTTTTTGACCGTCAGTTTGCAAAGCATCCGGGCTGCGCTGGCCAACCCGGTGAAGAGTTTGCGGAGTGAGTAGGGGTGCGGTATGATATGGTAAAAGATGATTTTTGAAATGCCGGGGAGGCCGCGTGAAGCTCAGCTATCAAATGATGCAGTATTTCTTTGCCATTCACATTTGTTTGGGTCTATTTTTCCGGTGAGAACCGGTCACAACTATTTGCTATGATAAACGCATTAATCAACTCCTGGCGGAATTTACGCAACGAGCGTTTCTTTTCCGTCTTGAATATGCTGGGGCTGGCGACAGCCTTGTCTTGTTCGGCTTTCATCGCTCTTTGGGTATGGGATGAATGGCGCCGTGACCGCTATTTCCCGAATGCAGAGCGGATTGTACGGGTCGCTTCGAAGGTTATTACCGAAACCGAAACATTCAGCCAGGCTGTCACCAGTATTCCCACCGGTCCGACACTGCTGCGCGACTACCCGGAAGTGGAGTCGTTTGTGCGTTTTACCGATGATGGTGCTATTGTCAGGGTGGGGGAGCAACAGTTTTTGGAAGAGAAATTATTAACCGTTGACACCTCGTTTTTTTCAATTTACAATTATAAATTGAAAAACGGCGATACCCAAACAGCCCTGGATGAACCGTTTACAGTGGTATTAACCGAAAAACTGGCCCGGAAATATTTTGGCGATCAGGATCCGGTGGGGCGAACCTTCCGGATGATGCTGTACGATACCACCGGTAAAGGCGCCGAATTCCGGGTAACGGGTGTTCTTTCTGGTCGGCCAAGACCCTCGCATTTCGATTTTGACATGCTGATTTCATTCAGCACTTTCCTCGCCCTTGAACCGGAGGCCATGAGCGAAGATGGTTGGGGAAACAATTCCTACCATACCTATCTCCTGCTCAAACCCGGCGCCGACCGACGGGCGCTGGAGGCCAAATTGCCCGGATTTTATGAAAAATACCTCCAGCCAATTTACCAGAAATACGGGGTGGACCTGCGTTACGAATTCTTTTTGCAACCCCTCAGCGACATTTATCTGCATTCCGATTTACGGTATGAAATTGCCCCAACGGGCGATGCCGGCCACTTGTTTATTTTCGGCACCGTAGGATTGCTCATTCTGTTTGTGGCAGGTATCAATTATGTAAATATGGCAACTGCCCGCTCGGCAAAACGTGCACGCGGGGTGGGCGTTCGCAAAGCTTTGGGCGCACAACGCGGGCAGCTGATGGGCCAATTTTTACTCGAATCGGTGATGACCGCCATTCTTTCAGCGGGGATCGCGCTGGCGCTGGGCGGGGTGTTGGAGCCGCTGTTTCAGGATATGACCGGCAAAGAAATCAGTTTGTTTGACGAACGATGGTTGCTGCTGTTTGTCGGCGGTGTTGCTACTATCCTGGGGCTGGGCGCCGGAATTTATCCGGCGTTGACGATATCCGGATTTAATACGGTCAATGTGTTGAAAGGCAATGCAGCATTGCCGGCTTCAGGTGGGGCCATGCTTCGCAAAGTGCTGGTTACCACCCAGTTTTCTCTGTCCATCGCGCTGATAATATGTGTATTGACCATTCGTGGCCAGATGAATTATATTCATCAAAAAGACCTGGGCTATAACAAAGAAGCCCTGCTTTCTCTCCGAGTAAATGGCGACCCTGCTATTGCAGAAGGCATAGAAGCATTCCGGAACGATGTCACGCTAAATTCAGCCTATGTATCGGGAATGGCGGTTGCCAACAAACTTCCGATTGGCGGAACGGGCAACAGCGGCGCCAGCACGGTAGATCAGAGTGGCAAGAAAATTCAAAGCAGTACCTATCGTTTTTTTGTTGACCAGCATTATGCGGATGTTTTCGGGTTGAAATTCCTGGCCGGACGCAATTTTTCACTCGAATTTCCTGCCGACTGGCCCACCGATTCTTCCCAGAATTTTATACTCAACGAAGCAGCAGTAAAAGCCTTTGGATGGGAATCGCCGGAAGCGGCTATTGGAAAACCATTTAGTATGTGGGGCCGGAAAGGGCAGGTGATCGGTGTTGTGCAGGATTTTCACTTCAATACACTGAAACGTAAAGTGGAACCTTTGGCGCTACTTCCTACAACACGCAATTTTTCGAGCATTGTTTTGCGAATAGACATGAAACGGCCGGCAGAATCAGTTGCTGCGGTTGAAGCCGCCTGGCGCAAACATTTCCCCTCGTCCTATTTTGATTATGGTTTTGTAGATGAAAAACTGGATATTCAATACCGTTCTGATCTTCGTTTTGGCGCTTTGTTTGGCGTTTTTTCTGTTTTCTCCATCTTTATTGCCTGTCTGGGCATGACTGGCCTTGCCGCCTATACAGCAGAGCAACGTACCCGGGAAATTGGCATCCGCAAGGTATTGGGCGCTACTGTGAGCGGTCTGATGAACTTGTTGGCCAAAGATTTCCTCTTGCTGGTATTGATCGCATTCTTTATTGCAGCACCGCTGGCCTATTACTTTATGGAACAATGGCTAGCCGAATTTGCATACCGCATTGACATGCAGGTTTGGATGTTTGTGACGGCAGGCCTTGTAACCGCAGTTGTTGCATTTATCACCGTCAGTTTGCAAAGCATCCGGGCTGCGCTGGCCAACCCGGTGAAGAGTTTGCGGAGTGAGTAGGGGTGTCCGGGATAAACAGATCTAACCGTTTTAACCACGTACATGAAACACACATTTTTTCTCCTCTTTTCTCTCTTGTGGGCATTAAACGAATGCCTGGCACAATTGCCTTGTATTCGTTCGAATACCGAAAATATCACCTATTCCATCAATGGTGTTCCTTCCGGGAATACCTGGACGATCGTACCCGAAGTGAAACCCGACATCATGAGTTTTGGGACGAAAAAGAAGTGGAACCGGGTGGTGTTTTACACCGACGTAGACAGTTTTGTCTGCAAGGCACAATTGGGTAAAAATTACCAGTTTTATATTCTTTTAAACGGAAAAGACTCGGCGCTGACGCAGATCAGTCCGCAGCCCATGCCACCCGACCCCGCCCGTTTCAGCAAAAATTACATTGCGCAAAACAAAGGTAAAAGCCAGTTTGAAATACCGGAAGTACAGGAACTGGTGCTAATCGTCATGGCGCTTACCCCTACGGGCATTGCCGACAAAAACATGGTCGAGCATAATTCGGCGTATTACGAGGAAGTAATGAAGCACTTCAGTCCCTGGAAAGACCATCCGGTCGTGGCGACCATGGAAACGGAGCTGCGCAACCTGTACGGCCACTACAAAATGGATGCCTGCGGCTATTTTTTTCAGGGCGACCGGCTTCGCAAGGATGGCATTTACCACCGCCTCAACTGGAGCGACCGCAATGTGCTGGAACCCATGATCGCACAACTCGAGGATTTTGCCAAAAAATCAGGTTTCCGGGCTTTTTACAAAGGGCACGGCGGGTATTACACCGATTTGATCCATGAAGCGGAAAAATATATGCCGATTCAGCCGCAATGGGCGTGGTGCGAACGCGAATTCCCTCAACGATACGATCATTATCGCATCACTTTTTCCCCTTTGGTAGGCGGCTGGCATTGTACCAATCGTTTCGAAAACAAGGACTTCCGTCAGACCGTGATGTTTATTTGCGATGCCAACGGAAAAAAACCTGAAACCAGCGACAAAGTGTGGGAAGGTTATATGACCCGTGTGGTATTTACCGAAATTGACCACAATTATGTCAATGGGGTCAGTGATAACTATGTAAATCAGATCAGGGAAATTTTTCAGCCGTTATCCTTCTGGGCCGACGAAAAAATGACTGCCGGGTATGACTCGCCCTACGCGGTATTTAATGAATACATGACCTGGGCCGTGTTTTCCCTTTACGCCCTCGACACCTACGATGCCGTTACGTTTGAAACGGTGAATGCCCGGGTGGAAAAACAGATGGTAGAATGGCGCGGCTTCCTGAAATTCAGGGAATTCAACCAAAAATTGCTGGAATTATATCGCAATCGCCCTGCCGGTAAAAAAGTATCCGAACTATATCCCGATATGTTGGCCTGGGCGGCCGCATTCAACAAATAACCTGGCTATGATCAACACCTACCTGCTTACCGCCTGGCGCAGCCTGCGCAAAAACCCCGGTTACGCCTTTTTAAACATCGTCGGACTCGCTGTGGGCCTCAGCGCAGGCACCCTGATTTTACTGTGGGTAATGGACGAATGGCGCTACGATCGTTTTCACGAACGATTGCCGCAAATTCATGTCTTGTTGCAAGATCAGACTTCCGACGGGCAGATTTTTACTTTCCAGGCCATGCCTGGTCCGCTTGCGGGTGATTTGCTACGGGAATTTCCTGAAATAACCA
>JANRLZ010000519.1:0-5089 GCA_033762055.1 Saprospiraceae bacterium | reverse complement strand
ACTACCATGTATTTGTTTTTCTTGCCGTTTTCTACCATCATGTACTTTCCATGCAATAGGTCGGACGGAGATACAAGAGCAGATAAGTCGTTGATTTTCTGTTTGTTAATAGAAATAGTGTTGGCTTGCACAGCGCGTTTCGCTTCGCTGCGG
Organism: Saprospiraceae bacterium; assembly: GCA_033762055.1. Classification (GTDB taxonomy): domain Bacteria; phylum Bacteroidota; class Bacteroidia; order Chitinophagales; family Saprospiraceae; genus M3007. The sequence continues at coordinate 4,936 of JANRLZ010000519.1, read as the reverse complement.
CTTTCTACAATACCGGTCGTTTCCGACAGAAAATCCAGGATACTTTGCCCCGACTGAATGGCCGAAATGGAGGCACGAGGGGCAGGAATTTCTTCTGCGACTTGCGCCAGAGTGACCGCGTCGAGCCGGCGAAGCGTGTCGGCTTCGGCTTTAGGATCGAAGAGCAGTTGGGAAACGGCCAGCACCGATTCGTAGGCAGCGGTTCCGTGAATTCGTACGGTGATTTCTTCGGCAAAGATGCGTTTGATTTCCTGTGCGGTCGCCGAAGACTCCAGCGATTCGATTTCTTCTCTGTTTTTCAGCGAGAAATAGCGCAGGAATTTGGGCAGATCGCGGTCATCGGCATTGAGCCAGAACTGGTAAAACTTGTACGGACTGGTCAGACCGGGATCGAGCCATATATTACCCGCTTCACTTTTGCCGAATTTGGAACCGTCGGCTTTCGTAAGCAGCGGGGTGGTAAGCGCATACAATTTGGTTTCATCAATTTTTCTCGCCAGTTCAACGCCGGATGTGATGTTGCCAAATTGGTCGGAGCCCCCCATTTGAACAGTGATGCCGTAATTCCGGTGCAACAGCACAAAATCATAGCCTTGCAGCAACTGGTAGCTAAACTCAGTAAAGGAAATACCCGATTCGCCTTCGATACGGCGGCGAACGCTTTCTTTCGACATCATGTAGTTGACCGTCAGGAATTTACCTACATCGCGCAGGAAATCCAGTACGTTCATGTCTTTGTAAAAATCGTAATTATTGGTAAGCAGCGCATGATTTTTGACAGCAGGGTCAAAGTTGAGCAGGCGTTTGAACTGCTCGGTCTGCCGTGCCAGATTGCCGTCCAACTCATCAAAACTTTTTAGATCACGTTCTTTGTCCTTGCCGCTCGGGTCGCCGATGCGGCCGGTAGCACCACCCATGAGTACGACGGGTTGGTGGCCGGCACGTTGCAGGAAGGTAAGCAGCATGACTTGCACGTAATTGCCAATCGTAAGAGAGGGCGCTGTCGGGTCAAAGCCGATGTATGCGCGCACGACCCCTTTGTTGAAATGTTCTTCAACGCCGGGGGTGAAGTCGTGAATTAAACCGCGCCAGCGGAGTTCGTCGAGAAAGTTGAGATTGGCTGCCATATTATGTTCGGAATCGGAGTGAAAAAATACCTGGCGGCAAAATTATGATTTGTCCGGGAAAGCGTCTTTGCAAAAATCGGCATCTTTCCGCTTGTGCCAACGCATCGCCTGCAAAATACGTTTCATTTTGCCTATTTTATGGGTAAAACCCCGAATAATTGCTTTGTGCGACACATTTTTACCAGTGCCGGAATGTTTTGGGAATGAAGTATTTACTAAGTGGTTGAAAATCATACCTGGCGGCAATCAAACCAGTCGCAAAAACCACCCGAATCACAGTTATTTCATGAAAATAGAAAATCCTGCCTTTGATTACGATCAACCCGGACATCGCTACGCGGGTGTCCGGCAAACCGATCCTCGCATCGCCGCATTTATCCACCAAGCGCTGGGCGATGCACGTACAGTGCTGAATGTGGGCGCCGGCGCCGGCTCCTACGAACCGGATGACCGCTATGTTGTGGCCGTTGAACCTTCGGCTGCCATGCGTGCGCAACGCCTGGCGTTGCAAAGAATTCCAGCCATTCATGCAAAAGCCGACTATTTACCTTTCGACGACCAAAGTTTTGATGCTTCAATGGCCCTGGTTACCGTTCATCACTGGCCCGACATGGCCAAAGGGCTACGTGAACTGCGTCGGGTGACAAGTGGCCGGATGATTGTTATGACCTTTGATCCGGCTGCGCTTGATGATTTTTGGAATGTCCATTATTTCCCCGAACTGATTGCCGTGGAAAAAGCGCGTTATCCGGACATGCCTGCGCTCCGAAAAGCGATGGGCGGTGATATTGAGGAAATTAAAATTCCGATTCCACTGGATTGTGCAGACGGATTTCAGGAGGCATTTTATGGTCGCCCGGAAGCTTTTTTGCAACCAGAAATACGCCGCGCGCAGTCGGCCTGGGGGTTTTTGCCTCCGGGATTGGAAGAGGAATTGGTACGACGACTTGATGATGATTTGAAATCGGGAGCGTGGGATAAAAAATATGGGTTTTACCGTACCCAGTCCAGTTTTACTTGTGCTTTGCGATTAGTCGTTTCAACCCCTTGAACGCGATCAGATTTCCAGCCACTTGACACCTTTCCGCAGCCAGGCAAGTGTTTGCGCTTCCTCGCTATCGGGAGCAGGGGGCGAGTTGTACACCCATTGGGCGGTGGGCGGCATTGACACCAGGATACTCTCGGTACGACCATTGGTTTCAAGACCGAATTTGGTGCCGCGATCCCACACGAGGTTGAATTCAACGTAACGTCCGCGTCGCAATTGCTGCCAGTTTTTTTCCCGTTCGCCAAAAGAGCGGGGCGCCGCACGGTGTAACAACTCGGTGTAAGTGGGGGCAAAAGTTTCACCCACAGCAATGGCAAAATCGAATAGTTTTTCCTGTGAAAGGCCGCTTTTCTCGTCGAGATAGTCAAAGAAAATGCCGCCGACGCCACGGGTTTCCTGCCGGTGACGCAGGTAAAAATAATCGTCGGCCTGTTGCTTGAAATCGGGATAAAACTTCGGAGAAAAACGTTCGCAGGTATCGCGCAGCCGCTGGTGAAAATATCGGGCGTCTTCCGGAATTACGTAATGCGGTGTCAGATCAATGCCGCCGCCAAACCACCATCTGTCACGACCTGCGGTTTCAAAATAGCGCACATTCATGTGGATAATCGGCGCCATGGGACTGCGCGGATGCAAAACGATGGAAACGCCGGTAGCAAAAAAATCGGTGGGCGCCAATTGCATGGCCTTGGCCGTTATTTCCGGCAGAGGGCCGTGAACAGCAGAAAACATAACGCCGCCTTTTTCGATTACATCGCCTTCAATTACCCGGCTCCGTCCGCCGCCGCCTTCCGGGCGCAGCCAGATGTCTTCACGAAATTTTCCGCCCTTGTCAACTGATTCAAGGGCATGACAAATGTCGTCTTGTAATTGACGGAAACGCTCGGCAATTTGTTCTTTTTGTAGCATGGGAAGGCGAAATTCGGGTGCAAAATTGGCGAGTGACGCTTCAATTCACGTCAAAAAACTGCAAGTTATTTTCAAAATTCAGGTTTGAAAACTTCGAGGATTTCCGCTTGCGCTCAAAAACAAAATGAATTCGCCTATTTTTGCAGCCAAACCCCTCCCAAACATTTTTGTGGACAAGTTTCCGTTCGACAAACAATTTGACTCTTCCGATTGCGGGGCGGCATGCCTGCGCATGGTTTCGCGACATTATGGACGTTCGTATTCCATTGAATATTTGCGTCAGTTATCGCATACCGATAAGGTAAGCGCTTCGCTCGCAGGCATTGCCGAGGCAGCCGAAAAAATCGGAATGCGCACACTCGGTGTAAAAACCGGCTTTGACCGACTTGCCAAGGATATTCCGTTGCCTTGTATTGCGCACTGGAAACAGGAGCATTTTGTCGTTGTGTATAAAATTTCAGGCGGAAAGGTATTTGTAGCCGACCCCGCCTCGGGCAAGGAAGCGCTTCCCGAACAAACGTTTTTGAACGGCTGGATCAGCGATGTGGTCAATACCGAACCACAAGGGATTCTCCTGCTCATGGAAACTACCCCCGAATTTTTTGATCGGGAAGGCGAAAAAGCAGATCGCTCCGGTTTCCGTTTTTTGTGGCCCTATGTGGCGCAGCACAAACGCTTGATCTGGCAGTTGTTTATCGGTCTTTTGCTGGGAAGTCTTATCCAGTTGGCATTCCCCTTTTTAATGCAGGCACTGGTAGACAAAGGCGTGCAGTTGCGCGATCTTAATTTTGTTTATTTAATCCTGACGGCGCAAGCAGTCCTCTTTGGCAGCCAGGTGGCGGTTGAATTTATCCGCGGCTGGATATTGTTACACATCGGGACGCGCATCAACATCAATCTGGTGTCCGACTTTCTGCTCAAACTCATGCGGCTCCCGATGTCTTATTTCGATGCGAAAATGACGGGCGATTTGTTGCAGCGCATTTACGACAACGAACGGGTGGAGCGTTTTTTGACCTCCTCCTCGCTGGTGACGCTTTTTTCTGTGGTCAATCTGATGGTATTCGGCGGGGTGTTGTTGTTTTATAACCGATTGATTTTTCTGGTGTTTTTTATCGGCGCGATGGCCTATTTTGGCTGGGTTTGGCTGTTTTTATCACGACGCCGTTCGCTCGACTACCGGCGTTTTGAGCAAATGGCCGAAAACCAGCAGGCATTGATTCAATTGGTCAACGGCATGCAGGAGATCAAACTGCACAACGCCGAACGACAAAAACGATGGGCCTGGGAACGCATCCAGGCGCGACTTTTTCGGGTCAATGTCTCCTATCTCGCCACCGATCAATCGCAACGTGCGGGCGCGGCTTTTATCAACGAAGGGAAAAATATCGTAATCTCCGTATTGGCCGCTCAGGCGGTAATTGACAACCAGATGAGCCTTGGCGCCATGCTGGCGGTACAATACATCATCGGTCACATGAATGGCCCGCTCGAGTCGCTGGTGCAATTCATATTACATGCCCAGGAGGCAAAAATCAGCCTGGAGCGTATGAATGAAATACATCAGCGCGCCGATGAACGCGACAACGACGATGCCAAATCCGGTCAATTGCCTGAGAAAGGGGATCTAAGCGTGCAAAATGTCTCTTTTCGATATGGTGGCCCAACCGACCCCTGGGTGCTGAAGCACCTGAATTTGCATTTTCCACATGGAAAAACAACCGCCATTGTAGGCACCTCCGGATCAGGAAAAACCACCCTGTTAAAACTCTTGCTCAACTTTTATCATCCGCAGGAAGGAAGTGTGCGCCTGAACGACCTTTCTCTCGACAGTTTTGAACATCACGTATGG
>JANRLZ010000518.1:0-4708 GCA_033762055.1 Saprospiraceae bacterium | reverse complement strand
CGGTTCAAAGTAGGCCGAGGTGGTTTTGGTAATCTGGTTTTTCAATTCATCCAGCGTATAACCAATGGCAAGTTTGGCCGCTATTTTGGCGATCGGGTAGCCGGTGGCTTTACTGGCCAGTGCGGAGGATCGGGACACCCGCGGATTCACTTCAACGGCAATCAATTCTTCTGTTTCGGGGTTTTGAGCAAATTGCACATTGCAGCCGCCTGCAAAATTGCCCAGGGCGCGCATGATTTTGATGGCCTGGTTGCGCATGTCCTGAAAACCGGTATCACTTAGCGTCATGGCCGGGGCAACGGTAATACTGTCGCCGGTATGAACGCCCATGGGGTCCAGATTTTCGACTGTGCAGATAATCACCACATTGTCATTGCTGTCGCGCAGCAATTCAAGTTCGAATTCTTTCCAGCCCAACACCGCTTTTTCCACCAGTACTTCGTGGGTGGGCGATGCGTTCAGACCGCGTTTGAGGGCTTCATCAAATTCTTCTTCTTTCATACAAAAACCGCCGCCCGTGCCGCCCAGCGTGTAAGAAGGACGTATGACCAGCGGGAAGCCGATTTTTTGTGCGGCCTCTTTGCCTTCAAGAAAAGAATTGGCGATGTATGACGGGGCGACGGATAATCCGAGTTCAAGGACCAACTTTTTGAACTCTTCCCGATTTTCGGTGGTCTCGATGGCTTTGGTGTCAACGCCAATCATGCGCACACCGTATTGTTCCCAGATGCCCATTTTTTCGCATTCTATGGCGAGATTGAGGGCCGTTTGTCCGCCCATCGTCGGCAAAACGGCGTCAATGGGTGGCAGGTTGGGGTTTTCCTGGTGTTCCTGCAGGATTTGTTCAATACTTTCGGGGGTAAGCGGGCGCAGGTACACATAATCGGCAGTCACAGGATCAGTCATAATGGTGGCCGGATTTGAATTTATCAAAGCCACCTTGATCCCTTCTTCACGCAGGGAACGACTGGCCTGGGAGCCGGAATAGTCAAATTCGCAAGCCTGGCCGATAATGATGGGGCCGGAGCCGATGATAAGTAAGGACTGGATAGACGCGTCTCTCATTGTTTCGATTCGTATGTTTGATTCGAGGGCGGAATAAGAAAAAAAAATGCCGCAAACAGGTTCATTAAAAAACCTGTTTGCGGCATAGCCGAAGTGAAAAGCGCTGCTGTTCGTTTTTTCATTTCGGGGTGCAAAGGTAATGCCTCGTTCCTAATTTTATCATAATTTACAAGGGCCAAAATTTTCGGAGGCTCAAATTCCTGTTTCAATCTGGTTTTATACGGGGTAATCCAAAAAATGAAGGCAAACTGATGTCATATGGCGTTGTTTGCGTCGCAATTATTTCGTTTTTTTTATTATTTTATCCCTTTTTTCTTCCCACAGGGATATCAAAATCACAATTCTCACAGTATATCATGAAAAAAATCGCTACACTGCTGGGATTGATTTTTCCGACTATTCTTTTGGCCCAGGTGTTTCAAAGCGGGGAAATTACCCCCATCGTGCCTGATCGTATCCTGGTATCCAAGATTTCGGTATCCGGCCTTCCCGACAGCATTCTACAAAATGGATTTGGACTGGAGTCTGTTTGTGTTGACATCGAATTTGAGCGAATGAACCGCCTGATCCTGACATTGTATGCGCCTGATGGCACGATGGTTAAGTTAACGCACTTAAACGGCCGTAGTGGCGCCGATCATTTTTATTCCACTTGTTTTGGAGAAAAAGGAAAGTACTTCCCCTTTGAAAACCCTCCCTATTCGGGCGGATATCAGCCGATCTTACCCCTGGGAATGGTAAATAACGGTCAAAACCCCAATCGCAACTGGCGCCTGCTGATCGAAACCCTCTACGCCGAAGATATGCAAGGCGATTTGCTCAGCTGGCGACTGGTATTTGGTCATCACCCTGCCGCCAGTGAAACCCCTTTCAAATCAAGTACACTCCCTATTCTTTCCATCAATACACTTGGACAACATGTCCTCGACGACCTGAAAATTTATGCCAGACTTTCTGTCGCCGATCAGGGCAATGGACAATTAAATGCCACAACCGGCCCATATAATGCCTATGAGGGCCCGATCGGTATAGAATGGCATGGCGCCAGTTCAAAAACATTTTGGCAACCCTCCTATTCATTTGAAACCCGCGACCTGGCCGGACATGATGTCAACGTTGCTTTACTTGGCCTGCCGGCCGGTTCCGATTGGGTGTTACACGGGCCGTTTTCTGACAAAAGCCTGGTCCGAAATGCTTTAACCCTGACCCTTGCCGACAGGATGAGCCATGATTATGTGCCGCGAACACGTTTTTGCGAACTGATGCTCAACGGTCAATACATGGGTGTTTACACCTTGCTGGAAAAAATAAAACGCGATGTACAACGCGTCAATATACCGGCGCCTTCCGGCGCCGACCCGCTGGATGAATCCATTTCCGGTGGTTATATCATAAAAGTGGATCGAAAAGACGCCCCGGGTTGGTATTCCGAATTTCGTCCTGAAGGTGGCGGTAGCGTCTATTTTAACTACGTTTACCCGAATGCCGACAATATACACCCGAACGAAGCAACGTACCTGCAGGCTTATGTTGATAGTTTTGAACAAGCGCTGGCAAGCGATTATTTTCAGGAATTTCATACGGGGTGGCGGCATTATGCAGATGAAAATTCATTTATTGATTATTTTCTCAACCATGAATTGTGTAAAAACGTGGATGCATACCGTCTGAGCGGCTATTTGGTCAAACCACACGGCTGGGCTGGGCATGGCAAGTTGAAAGCCGGACCTTTGTGGGATTTTAATCTGGCCTGGCGCAATGCGAATTATGCAGACAATGAATACCCGGAAGGGTGGACGTTTGAAGGCGAACCTTATGGTGTGCCGTTTTGGTGGGCTAGGTTATTGCAAGATTCTCTTTACCGGGCTAATTTGGCGTGCCGCTGGCAGGAATTACGCACGACTGTCTGGACGCAAAGGGAGATTTTCAGAGTGATTGATTCATTAACAACTGCATTAGGTACGTCAAAAAACCATCATTTTGAATTATATCCGATTTTGGGAAGAGGTTTGTGGCCCAATCCTAAACCGATCGCAAAAACGCACGAGGAAGAGATTAATAACATGAAAACATGGATTAGCCGCCGATTGGTTTGGCTTGATAACATGTTGCTGATTGCTTGTCCCGACACCTCCAAATACAGGAAACCAGGCCCATTGCTGGCTTATCCCAATCCGGTCGCCGACCTTTTGAAGATTTATATTGAAAAACCAGCCGAGGGCGTTGCCTGGTTTCGTTTAAAAAATTTGTCGGGCATTACGTTGCTCGAGCAAAATCAACTATTTTTTGAAACAACACTCCATTTGAGCCAATTGCCGGCCGGTGTCTATTGGCTGGAATATTATGATGAAAGCAGTGCCGCTTTTTATACCCAAAAAATCATCAAAATTTGAAAAAAAACCTATGTATCGGGTTCAATTTGCGGGTAGTGTCGTCAGGATTTTTCCAAAAATTTTGCGCAACTTTTCCTCCTTCTTTCTTTGAACAATATCGCCGGCGCGCTTGATTCCGCCGCCGTAATACCGAAACAACCAGGGGGAAATGGAGGCGGCGGCGTCTACCACCGTGAAGGAAGTGGCGGTGGCGACAAACCAATAGCCCAGAGCAGCATTTAACAGGAGAGAGTTGAGTCCATTCTTGATATCGCCGGCATAAAATTGCCCTGCACCGGGGAGGAAGGTGCTGAGCCAGCGGGCCGTTTTGGGGTTTTTTCGCGCGGCGCGTTCCGCCTGCCGCATCAGTCGTTCAAATTCTTTTTTCCCTTCCAGATCGTCGGCGGCAAAGAGGGGTAATAAATCTTCTCTTGCAGCATCAAAATCCCGTATTCCAAAATGCGCCGCACCGAGATAAAGGCGTTTTCTGCTCATCCAGGGTTCCGGAATGCTTTTGGGCAACGACAAGAGCTCCAGCAATGCTTTTTTATATTGGTTTTGCACCATTAAAAGGCCTGTCTTACTAAAAAGTGCCTCGTAACGCAGACTGTCGTTGCTCGCACTCTGGTAAAGCAGATCGCAGTAATAAATCGCTTTGTCATAATTTCCGCTGACTGCATGCAGGGCAGCCAGTTGTCGCTGGCATTCATCGCGGTGCCGCGTGCCGGAGAAAAACAATACCCGTTGGTAGGTTTTTATCGCCAGTTCCTGGTTTCCTGCGGCCAACTGCTCACGGGCGAATACCAGCGCCTGGTCGGTCGTCTGCGCCGACAGGGCGCCAGCAGTACTAATCCAGCACAGGAAAAAGAAGCGCTTCAGTGTCATGTTTTAAACGGGCTTGTTTCTTTTTGTTTTGTTGTCGCGCCGCTTTATGGGCGCCGTAGAGGTTGCCGGTGTAAAATCCGAGCGCCATACCGCCGTGAATCCAGCCCCAAAAAGTATCCGTCCCCTCTTTATCGAAGCGGCGAACAGCCTGCCAGGCATTGGCTCCTACAAACAACAGACCGATGATTCCGTCTTTCCACTGTCCGGCATACACTTTTCCCAATCCAGGAACCGGCACGGAAAGCGCGGTTGCTACCCATGGATTTTTCTTTTTCATTTTTTCACCCCGGCGTATCAACTTCTCAAGCTCTGTCCGGCGCGGCACCTTTTCTGTTTCGGGAATGGCATTTAAGGCAACCCGGGCATCTTTCCATTGCTGATCGAGC
>JANRLZ010000517.1:0-4034 GCA_033762055.1 Saprospiraceae bacterium | reverse complement strand
CAGTTACACCACCTTTACGTACAGCGAACCAAAGGCAAGCTGGAATGAAACACCCGCTAACTTGAACTCAGGTGGAAAAAAAGGACGCCTGACGCCTTCGCTGACGGTAAAAGTGACGGTAAGCAATACCGGTAAAGTGGCGGGCGAAGAAGTGGCGCAGCTGTACGTCCGTGACCTTGTCGGCTCAGTGACACGCCCGGTGAAGGAACTAAAGGGTTTTCACAAAATCATGCTCCAGCCGGGCGAATCCCGCGAACTCAGTTTCACACTGACCGAACGCGAGCTGGGTTTTTATCGCCGTGATATGACGTTTGGCGTCGAACCTGGCGACTATGAAATCATGCTCGGCGGCAACTCCGAGGAGCTGAAAAAAGTAAAAGTGACACTGAAATAATCCGGCCACTTTTTCCCCCTTACAAATCGAAAAGGCCACCTGTCCACGGATCACTAAAAATTACACAGTATGAAGCGATTATTTACAAAATTCACCTTCTTGCCGACCCTGTTTTGTCTGATGGCGCTGGGTTTGTCGGCGCAAACACGCATTACCGGGAAAATCACCGACAAGGCAAACGGAGACCCGGTCATTGGCGCTTCGGTAAAGGAAAAAGGAACCGCCAATGGAACGATTACTGATTTGGACGGCAACTTTTCCATCTCCGTGGCCGATGCCAATGCTACCCTGGTCGTCAACTACACCGGTTACGCCACGCAGGAAATTCCGCTGGCAGGTCGTAGCAGCATTGATGTCGCCCTCGAAGAAGATGCCGGCGTTTTGGAAGAGGTGGTGGTGGTGGGCTATGGTATTCAACGCAAAAGCGACCTTACCGGCAGCGTGGGTACCGTTAAATCCAAAGACCTGGAACGAATTCCAACGGCATCGGTCGAACAGGCTTTACAGGGGAAAGTAGCGGGCCTGTACATTTCTCCGGCCAGCGGCCAGCCCGGCGCCGGCGCTACCATTCGCATTCGTGGCACGGGTACGCTCAACAACGCCAGTCCCTTGTTTGTGGTAGACGGCATGTTGCTTGACGATATTTCTTTTCTCAATCCGCAAGATATTGCAAGCGTGGAGGTGTTGAAAGATGCTTCTGCTACGGCTATTTATGGCAACCGCGGCGCCAATGGCGTTATCATCATTTCCACCAAACGCGGCGTTACCGACCGCAAGGCCGTGTTTTCGCTCAACTCGTATTACGGGACGCAGACCATCGCCAAAAAACTGCCCCTGGCCAACGCCGCCCAGTTTGCGCAGATGTACAATGAGCTGAGAGGAAACAATTATTTCAGCAACCCGGATTCATTGGGCGCGGGCACCGACTGGCAGGACGAGGTGTACCGGGATGCGCCCATCGGCAGTATCCAGCTCGGTGTGAGCGGTATCTGGAAAAAAATCAACTACAACGTGTCGGCCAACTACTTCGACCAAAAAGGGATCGTGGAAGAAACCAAGTTCAACCGCTCCACGGCACGCGCCAACCTCGAATATCCGGTGCTGAAAACCTTGCGCATCGGTACCAATATGGCCTATTCACTGGGTAATTTACAATATGCCGGCGGGAATGTACTGGGCGGTGTGTACCGTATGCCGCCCGTATATGCGCCACGCGACAGTACCGGCGATTTTACCGACCCGACTTTTTTTGGTCAGTCCATCGGCAACCCGGCGGCTGATTTGTTTTACAAAAGCGATCAAAACGCTCGCGTCAATCGCTGGGTGGGCACGGTGTATGGCACCTGGAATTTCTGGAAAAATTTCACCCTGCGTACCAATTATGGTTTCGATCGTCGGGATGAATCGTTGTTCGCATATGAACCCGTTTTTGTGGTCTCTTCTTCCCAGCAAAACAACCTGGAACGCACCACCCGCGACACTGTAAACTGGCGCAACTGGCTGTTGGAAAACACCCTGATGTACGACAAGGAATGGAAAGATCTGCGCCTGAATGCCATTGTGGGCCAAACCGCCCAGGAGTTTAGTTTCGACCGTCGCAATACGGTGAACGGCATCCTGCAACCCAACGGCCGCGAAATAAGAGAGTGGGCCATGCTCAGTTTTCTGGGACGTGTGAACGCCACTTTCTTCGACCGTTATCTGCTTACCGCTTCGCTGCGGGCGGATGGCTCTTCACGGTTTTCGAAAGATAACCGTTGGGGCTATTTCCCTTCAGTGGCAGCAGGCTGGAATGTCACGCAGGAACCTTTTATGAAAGGTTTCAAGTTGTTTGACCGACTCAAACTGCGCGCCTCCTGGGGGGTTACCGGCAACGATCGCATCCAGAACTACCCCTCGCTGGGTATCATCACCGACGAGCTGTATTCCGCTTTTGGCGACACCGTTCAACCGGGCGCCACCCTGGTCAACTACGCCAATGCCGATGTGCGCTGGGAAACTACCGAACAGACCGACATCGGCATTGAATTCGGGTTGTTTAAAGGGAAATTTACCGCCGAAATTGACTGGTTCCGGCGCTTTACCTACGACATTCTGGGCGATTTGCCCATACCCGATTATGTCGGTTCGGGCAGCAATCCATTTGTCAATGCCGCAGAGGTGGAAAATGTGGGCTGGGATTTTACGCTGCAATGGCGGGAATCGCGCCGCAATTTCAATTACAATGTAGGCCTTATGTTTTCTCCCCTTCAAAACAAGGTGTTGAAACTCAATGAGGGCAAATCCGAAATCTTCGATGCCATAACGTCGCAGGGCGATTTCGCCACCCGCACCGTGGTAGGCGGCCCGATCGGCGCTTTTTATGGCTACCAGGTAGAAGGCGTTTTCCAGAACCAGGAAGAAATTGACAGTTCGCCCAATTTTGGCGTGGAAAAACCGGGAGACTTCCGTTTTGCCGACCTGAATGGCGACAGTATCCTCAGCGCCGCCGACCGTACCTACCTCGGCAGTCCGATACCCACACTGACGTACGGCTTCAATTTTGGCTTCGAACTGTTTGGCTTTGACGCTGCTTTCGACTTTTTTGGGGTAAAGGGCAACAAAGTGGTGAATGCCAAGACAGTGGCCCGTTTCGACACACCCAACTGGGAAACACTGTGGTATGAAGGGCGCTGGACCGGCGAAGGCAGCAGCAATACCGTACCGCGCGTAACCAATGGCGGGCACAATTACCGCATGTCGGATTTTCTGATCGAAGACGGTTCGTTTTTGCGTTTGCGCAGCATTGCCATCGGCTATTCATTCCCGAAACAATGGTTGAAACACGCCGGCATGAGCCGTTTGCGGGTTTATGCCAGCGGCACCAATATCTGGACCAAACAAAGTTATTCCGGTTTTACGCCTGAATTTCCGAACGACAGCGTTTTCAGGGCCGGAATTGACAATCTGAATTACCCCATGGCCAAAACCTTCCTGTTTGGTCTGGATGTCGCGTTTTAGGAACGTGTGAAGCACCTTAGTGCTTGTCTAAATTTTTGTTGAACTGAAAATCAAGGATTTATGGTTCTGGATAAATAAAAAACAAGGCGTTTATCGAGATAAATAACTTGTTTTTTATAACGCCAGGTTCATAAAGCGTTGATTTTCAGGAAAATAAAAATTTAGACAAACACTTAACAAACACATGAATCACTGCATATTTTCACCAATAAAAATAAGCGTATGAGCACACCATTCAAATCACTCATCGCCGCAGCGGCCCTTTTGCTGGTCGCTACCAATTGCCAAAAAGACTTTCTCGATCGCCGGCCACCGGGCGAATTAACCTTCGAAGAATTTTTCCTCACAGCCGATCATGCCGTGCAGGCCACCAATGCCGTGTATGAGATCTATCGCTCGTTCGACCTTTGCGCCTTGCCCTACTTGGCCTGCACCGATGTGCTCAGCGACGACGCCGACAAAGGATCAACGCCCAACGACCAGCCTTTGATGGGCGATATGGACAATTTCCTTATAGATGCCACCAACCCGTTTATTGCACCGGTTTACCGGGGGCATTATCGCGCCATTGCCCGTGCCAATGTGGCGATTGAAAACATTCCGCGGGTCGAAATGGACGCTGCGCTGCGCGACCGGCTGG
>JANRLZ010000516.1:0-7091 GCA_033762055.1 Saprospiraceae bacterium | reverse complement strand
GGGGGGAATACCCAAACGAAATTGATTTGGCAAAAATATGCTTCAACTTCTTAGAGCGTGTCTAGATTTTCCTGATCCAGCGAAAGCGTACAAATTTAGTTTTGGGCAAGGCGGCTTTTGCAGACGTAGCCGGAGGCTAAGGCGAAAAAAGCCAACGCAGTCCAGGACTAAATTTGGCGCTTGCAGCGGATGGAGGAAAATCTAGACATGCTTAGTTCGACTTTAGCCATTTTAGGCAGCCCTATCGGCTAAAGTCGAACTAAAAAAATTTCTCAGGCTTTTTCTGCGCAGTTGAACATCCAGCGTACGCCGAATTGGTCGGTGCAACTGCCATAGTACGCGCCCCAGAACATGTCCTGAAGTTCCATTTCTACCTGTCCGCCAGCAGAAAGCGCGTCGAAAAGCCGGCGGGTTTCTGCGCGGGTATCCGGTTCCAGATTGATGTAAATATTGTTGCCGAATTTGACATGAAAACCCATGGATTCCGGCGCGTCGGAACCCATGAGCACAAATGCACCGCCCAATATGGGCAGGGCGATGTGCAACACGAGGTTTTTGTCTTCTTCCGCTAAGGTCGGCAAGCCTTCCTGGGGGGGCATTTCTCCATATCGGTTGATTTCGTCCATGAATTCACCACCAAAAACGGATTTGTAGAAATTGAAAACGGTCTCGGTGTTGCGGGGGAAATTCAGGTAAACACTGACTCGTGCCATAGCTTAATTGTTTGTTGTTAGTTAAAAAATGGAAAGGTTGTTTTTTAAAAGGGAGGGCAAAGATAAACTAAATTAAAAACAATTTGTGTCTTTATTGAAAAAAAATTTACAAAAATGTTTTATCATCGAACGGATCCAAGATAGAAACTATCTTCGTCCTGAACTTTTTGCACTAAAGCCCGATTTTATAGTCGACGCAAAGTGGTTATGAAAATAGCCGGGTGATAACAATCTGACAATCAATTATATCAACCCGATAAACCATCATAAACCATTATCAACTGACTATAACATCCGGACTTTTCAAACCAGCCCGTTTTTCATGCAACTCTCCACACAAATTGCAAAGCTCCTGCGCGACGTTCATTTCGGGGGTAACTGGACGGTTTCCGACCTGAAAACACACCTTTCCGATGTAACGTGGCAACAGGCAACCACCAAGGTGCACAACTTCAACACCATCGCAGCCCTGAGCTACCATATCCATTACTACATCAATATTTTAGTAAAAGTCTTGCAGGGCGGACCGCTCGAAGGCAAGGATATTTACAGTTTCGACCACCCGCCTATTGCATCGCAGGCCGACTGGGAGGCCTTGCTCGAAAAATGCTGGGCCGACGCGGAAACCCTGGCTCAGCTGATCGAACAAATGCCGGAAGAAAAACTGTTTGCTCCCTTTTTCGACGGAAAATACGGCAATTATTACCGCAATGTGCACGGTGTCATCGAGCATGCACACTACCATCTGGGGCAGATCGTGCTGATCAAAAAATTGGTGATGCAAGGGGAGGCGAAGTAAGAAACTGTTTTCAAACCTCATATCCATCAACGCTACATGTACCAGGCACTAAAAGACACGATTCAGCGAATCGTTCACGTACCAGAGGAGGAATGGTCGCTGGCTTTGCCCAAGTTTCAATATCGCACATTCAGGAAAGGGGAATATCTGCTGAGCGAAGGGCAGGTTTGCAAGCATATAGATTTTATTGTAGCGGGCTGTGTCAGAATTTTTTTTCTGCATGATGGTAAAGAATTAAGCCGGCAATTCTTTTTTGAAAACGGTTTCGTCACCGAACTCGGAAGTCTTGTTGCTCAAAAACCATCCTTATATTATCTTGAAGCGCTTGAACCACTGCAATTGCTTTCCATTCGGCACGACGATCTGGAGCAACTTTATAGTCAGAGCAATCATTTTCTTCGTTTTGGCAAGATCATGGCCGAACAGATCGCCATTTTTGTCTCCTATCGAAATGTTGAACTGGTTGCAAGCCCTGCCCGCGAACGCTACCTGCGCCTGCTCAACGAGCGTCCCAAGGTTATGAGCAGGGTACCCTTGCACATGATTGCCTCTTATCTGGGTATTACGCCCGAAGCATTAAGCCGCCTCCGAAAGGAAATTTCGATTCAGGGAGGATGATTTCTTGATGTAGATCAATAGATTGACGGCACAACCTGACATGAATCAAGGACAAAGGGGGTGGTATGCCCTCACCTTTGCCTTGTCATTTTCATGGTTGTTGTTTCAACCCGATCTATTCACACCAAGTCGTTCCTTTTCAATGAAAAAATGTGTCTTTCCCCTGCTTATTGCCGCCCTGTTTTTTAACCAGGCATGGCTGTCGGCCCAAAATCAACCCAAAAAATGGAGTGTGGAAGTCAATCCCTTGTGGATTGTTTATCCCGGAAATCTTTATTCTGTCAAGGCATTGTACCGTTTGTTCGAGCACGAAAAAAGTGCAGGTGAAATTTACCTGGGCCTGTTGCACCGCCCCAGCGAATTTCGCGAAAAGGAAGGGGATTTTTCCAATTCAGCCCTGCTCTTTGGCTATCGCCACTACGCATGGAAAGGTTTTAATATCGAATGGTACAATGCTGCGGGGCCGGGACGACTCGACAATTCAGTCGTTGACGGCAAAGACTACCGAAGCTTCGATCTGGAGATTGGCGGCTTGTTGGGCTATACATTTGAATTTAACAAACGGGGGAAACTGCCGTTTTATGTTGACCTACAGCCTGTCGGCCTGGCTTATGTTTACTACCGAAGCAACGGCCATCCGGTGGCGGGTCAAGACAGGGAAAAGCCGATATATTTCGGCGCTATTCAAGCCGGATTGAGGTTTTGATGCGTCTTTGCGGTTGAGAATGGCAGTGAAAAAAGCGGCGCAGCACATCCCCGCTTTCGTAAAATGGCTGCGCCGCTTTTCTTTTTTTCGATCAGAAATCGCGGGTTTCGATCTTCACTTTTTTCACCGATATTTCATTGGCCGGTTGGCCCGTTGAGTTGACAATCAGCAGTTTGAAGTTGTTGTTCAATTTGGTGACGTCAAACTCTTTCGTAATGTCGAAGGTGAAGGTTTTGGTGTATTCAGCCGCTGGTTCCTTCATGTGCATGGCGCCAAAGAAAGTCAGATGGCCGGCCAGTTTGCTCGCGTCGGGCTGGTCGGTATCCACATACACTTCGTAGTCGAAACGCGGTTGCTGCTTGAAGCCGACAGTCAGGATCATAATCGTGGCTTTCCGGCTCATATCCTGGCCTTGCAACAGATTTTGTTTGACGTTGGCGAGCGCCATTGGAACCGGGTGGGCTGCCTTGGTCACCGGGTGGTCCAGTACCAGACTGGCGATTTCTTTCCGGTTTTCCGGCACGGCTGTTTTTGCTTTAGGTGGTTTCACCGTATCCTGCAAAACATCATATTGGTAGTCCATATTAAAGGCCTGTTTGAAAGCATCCTGAATGCTGTATACTACCTTTTTGCCATCAGGGTTGAAAAATACGTAGGCCCAGGGTTGCTGCAGCAAACTGTCGAGATTGGGCTGTGCGCCGTTGGGACTTTGGTACCAACGCTCCCACAGGTAGTCAATATTGGCGTGGTGCACAAAAAAGATCGGATCGAAACCGGCCGATTCCACCTGGGCCATGAGTCCGTAGTTGGGCCCCTGATAAATCCGGTTCCACAGGGTCGAATCTCCTGCATAACCGCCGCCTACATAGTTGTGCATCGCTCCGTGCGGCGCCTGATCCACCTGGCTGTTAAAGACCGAATAAATCGTGCATTCATCGTTTTTGGTCATGTCGAGTTTGGGGTTCATAAAGGGCTGTATCGGTTCACCCGCGTTCAGACTGGCCAGTCGTGCCGACTCGTAGAGCGAATCTTTCGGGTTGCGGAATATTTCCGGCATGACCCGGTATTGTTTGTCGGTATAATCCCAGTAGGGGAGGGCAAAGTCTTTTTTCCCCGACAATTCCCGGATAATTTTTTCAAAATGCCAGATATACAGTCGGTGCCAAAGCAAAAAGTGCATTTCAGAGGCGCCCATAGGATCATGGGTACAGTTCATCCACGCCGTTTTCATTTGCGCCATGGTGGTGTAGGAAGGGCACAAGGGGTTACCATTGGCCACCGACATAGGCATGGAATGGATGGCGCCCTGATAGTACCAGCTTTGCACCGAATCGCAGGGCATTTGTTTCATCTTGGCCATCGCCACATTGAGTGCGGCCAGATCGGCGGCGGCCTCCGGTTTACTGGCGTTTTTCCGGATATAGGTGGTGGGGCCGGTTGTCGGAGCCGGCGCGGGACTGCCGCAGGCATGCAGTAAAAAAATCAGGGCCATTGCAAAGAGGCCTTTGCAAAGCAGTGAGGGAAGGTTGTTCGTCATTGTTATGAATGTTGAAAGGTGAATGATTGAACGAATAGGCCGTTTATTTTCTCAACGGTGCAGCCGGAATATGCTTCAGGGCATTAATCAATTGTTCTGCGTAAGAAACACCGCCTTCCCTTTGCGGCGCAACGATTGCAGGCGGCGCTACGGCGGGAATGCCCGCTTCGACGGGCGGCGAGGGCTGGTACTGAATTTGGAGTTGCGCCGCCATCGCCGTATCGGCGTCGGCAATGACCGTGACCAGGCTCAGGGCAAGGTCGAGAGAGGAAGAAATACCGCCGCCGGAGAACAGTTTCAAATCCTGGTGGATCATGAAGCGCGGGTAATAGTCATCGGTTACCGTCAGATTGAGGTTCAGCGCTTTTGAATAATAATTCAACGTAGCCAACTGGCTCCAGTAAGTGGTGGCGCTGCAATTTTTGAGGATACCGGCGGCGGCCAGGATAAAAGCACCGGTGCAGACAGAGCCCCGCCATTGCGCGTTTGGCGCGGTTTTCCAGATAAAATCCATGAAGGTTTTGTCCTGTATCGCCCCTGCGACGCCGTCGGAGCCGCCACCCGGCACAAAAAGCAGGTCAATGGGCGGGTGGTCGTCAAATGAATAACAGGAACTGGGTTGGACGGTAAAGTCTATGATAAATCCTTCAGCGGTTTTTATGCTTGGCTTGTACGATAGCCAGATCGGCGAAAAACCATCTGCGGCGTCAAACACCTGGGTGGCGCCGACAAAATCCACCAGGGTACAGCCGTCGTACAGGGGGAAGCCGACTATAATTTTGTTTTGCATGCGAAGATTGTTGAATGGTTAATGTTGTGACATGATTAAGGAGGGGGAGCGTGATAAACAGCACCTGCCTGGCCGACCGGCCTGATACCGGTATAGGGCGGTGTGTTTTTGCATGTGCACACACACCGCACCTAGCTGCAGCGCAACAACAGCATTTTGACAGGAAACATATTAAGGAAACCGGAAAGGCCGGCGTCGGGCCGGCAACAATACGCACCCGCGCGGGGGCTGTATGGGGCAAATATACGCCTGCTGCGGTTAATTTTCCGATTTGCCGAATAATTTATTGCGATGCAGCGATTTTGCCGATAATTTGGGGTGAAGGCGGGGTAAGGTTGGCTTATGGCTCGGCTCAGGCCTTTGGAGGGCTAATTGGGGGTGAACGATGGCGGGTGTCATTATGAGGTTAAGCCGTTCTCGGATTTTTTTCAATTTTTATCCCCTTACTATGTGCTAAAAGAGGCGTATTCTTAAAAAAACGCCCAATAAGCCACAAAAAGACACATCGCTAAAATGACAATATTTGGCACAATCGACAATTTCAATTGCTGATGTATGCGTGCCGCTACAATGACCGTCAGACCCAAACACAAGGCTGTAACGCCCGATAAAGCGGGATAAATATTCAATAAACCCGGCAAAATCAAGCCGATTGTACCCAAAACTTCGAGAACACCAATTCCTTTGATTTGCCGTTCTTCAAGATTTACCAAGCCTTTCATGCCTTTTTCAAGCAATTGCGCTTTGGGCAAAAAGAGTTTGTTCAAGCCCGAAAAGGCGAACAAGGCGGCTAATAGCCCTTTGATAATCCAGATTGTAGTTGCCATACATTGATTTAACTGTAAACAATCTTACCGTATTTGCCTTTTTGAGCATCAAAATAAGCCTCTCGAATTTCCTCTTGCGTAGTCATCACAAAAGGCCCTTGTGCCGCAAAAGGCTCGTTGTATTTTTCGCCACCAAATAAGATAAACTCGGCTTCTACTTCCAAATTATTGGTAAATTCAATATCACCACCTGTATCATCAAAGCCGATTAAATCACCATGATAATACCTTTTTTCATTGATAACAAGGTCGTGTTGTGGTAGAAAGGCGGCATATTCCAAACCAATTTCGGTAGGTAAGGTAAATGTTTTTCCCGCATTCAGGCGAATATGATACAAATATTGTTGGGCATATGTAGGAATTTTAGAGGTTTGCCCACCATATTCTCCTACAACCACTTTCAAAGTCCCTGCATTATCGTCCAATTGCAATACAGGCAATCCTTCGGCTTGTAACGCCATATATTCAGGATTTTTCTTTTTTTCAACGGCGGGCAGGTTAATCCAAAACTGAAAGCCGTGCATGAGTTTGACACCTGTTCTCGTGTCGGGACTGGGGGCTTCATTATGGACAATACCGTTTCCTGCCTTCATCCATTGGACACCACCCGAATATATTGTTCCACGATGTCCACGACTATCGAAATGCTCAAACTCACCACTTAAACTATAAGTAAGCGTAGCAATGCCGCGATGTGGGTGAGCTGCATTGGGATTAAATTGCTTTTGAGCCAACATATATGGCGGAATGTAATCCAAAAACACAAAATGTCCCACATGAGTTACATAATTATTGGATACCAGGCGATAGATTTCTATCGGTCCAATGTCGGCGCGATGCCCACGTGTTTTATAAATAACCTGCTTTTTCATTTTTTTAAAAAAATTTGAAATTCATAGCGCAAAGTTACATACGTTTGATTTCTATTAGTAATCAGTTACCTTTTTGTAATCAGTAACTGGGTGTGTCTGAAAAATGCTGGCGAGACAGACAAGAGCAGGTTTTGGGTTCCGGGCAAAGGTGCTTTTGAGGGGAATATCGGGCCATATTGCCCGAAAAAGACCGGAAGAACAGGTTCCAAAAGATGCCTTTTCAGTCCGG
>JANRLZ010000515.1:0-5699 GCA_033762055.1 Saprospiraceae bacterium | reverse complement strand
GAAGGCAAACGGATTTCGGTAGAGGCATTTTGCAACCTGTGTGAAGCCGTAAGACAGCGATTGGGGCTGGCTGAAGACGGATTACCGCTGAGCATTCAACCCTTTGAGCGATGGGAAGGCGAGCGTGGATCGGGGCGTTTGTTGTGGTCGGCGGTGGCCGGTATTTTTCCCACCCTGCCCCGGACACAGGTTACGCAGCCCCCGTCGGTGGCGCCCAATCTGCCCTCTGATTCCGGTGCATGGGCGCACAGTTTCACGCTGTTGCCCCTCGACCCTTCGCAACGCTCGGCCCTCGAGTCGGTACAACGCAACGCACTGACGGTCGTGGAAGGCGCATCCGGATCGGGTAAAACCTACCTCATCTCGGCGATTGCAATGAACGCGCTTTCCAACGGAAAAAAATGCCTGGTGGTTTCGAAAAGCATCAATTCGCTTCGTCGGGCCCAGAAATTCCTGCTGGAGAAAGGGGTGGGTGATCTTTCGTTTGTCGTTCGCGACCTTGAGGGCGACAAATTGATGCTGGCCGATATGCTCCGTGTGAGCGCCGATGCCAAAAGCAAAGCCGGACATAACCCTGAGCTATTCAAAACCGTTTTGAACAAAACCCAGCGCGAACAGGGGAAACTCGACCACGCCTGGCAGATTATTCACCAGCCATTTTTCGGCGAACTGAATTTTACAGAAACCGTGGGCCGCTTCCTGCGCGCCAATAGAACGGAAGGCAAAGACCTGTTGCTGAGTCAACTCAACCCCGCCGACTTTTCGTTCAATATCCAGGAATATGAGGCCATCGTAGCGGCTATCTATGCTTCCGAGCCGCTTTTTCGGCGTTTTCCGACCCTCCACCACCCGCTCAACCGACTGAGTCACAACGTATTCAACGATCATGACAAGGAAAAAGGGCGCTCCTGGACCGAAAATACCGTGCGTACCCTGCTCGCAAAAGCCACGGCCCTGCACCACCGCTACATCGGCAAAACCAACGACTACGATGAAGGTTTGCACGATCATTTTGAACAATATTACAGCGATCTGGCGCTTTATGTGAAACGGATTCAAAACGGACTGGAGGACGGCGTGATGCGTTTTGGACCCGATTTTGAAAAGCCGATTTCAAATGCGGAAAAATTGTACGGGGTATTTTCCGACAAATACAAGGAACTGGTGGCCGCCAAGGAGCGCATCGGCGAGATATTTGACGAAATGCGCCGCGCACATGGCATGCGCCGGTATTTTGAATTTGATTTCCCTGCCCAGTTCGATCCCCGCAACATTCGGAAAATCAGCGAATTAACCAAAGACTTCGATGCGGCCCTCAAAATGTGGCGCCGTCGTGTGCCTGCCGTCGTACGGGAGGATGTGCGCCGACTTAACGCCAAAAGCGTTCATCCGGAACTGGATTTCAAAGAACAAATCCGCGATCTTGAAACGGCGCTCGATTCTTTTGTGGAGGAATTTAATGCTTCCGGGCTGTATCAGGATGCATTGAAACACGAAATGCTCACGGTGCCCAAACGCCAGGAGTTTCTGGAAGATGTGATTGCCCGCCTCGAAGACACCCAGTTCTATCTCCGCGATTTTGACGATTTTTATATTTGGCAAAAACACTGGCTTGCGCTCGAACCCGCCGCACAGAAAACCGTGCGCGCACTTTGCAAAATCAAACCCAAACAATGGCAGGCCGCTTTTGAAAGCTGGTACCTGCACCACCTGCTCCAAAACCAGTTCCGCCCGGAAATGCAGTGGGATGAAGATACGCTCGACAACTGTGGCGCCTACAGCCGCGAACTGCGCCAGATGCTTCCCGCACAGATCAGCGCCTTGTGGCAGGAACGCAAGAACAAAGCCCTTCGCGACATGAAGTCTTCGTTTTCAGGGGATTATAAAAACTGGTTTGGCAAAGACAATCGCAAATTATCGGCCGGAATGCGGGCAGAAGAATTGTTCCAGAAACACATCTGGCCACTCACCGAAACACTGCCCGTGTTGCTTACCACACCGGAAGTGGCGCTTGATGTGGTACAATTGTCAAAAATGCAGTTTGATGTAGTACTGGTAGATGAAGCCCATAATATTCCCAAGCAGGAATGTTATCATTTATTTGATATGGCCAAGCATTTTGTGGTGTTTGGCGACGAGCGGCAAGACATGACGCCGTTTGCCTCGGATGATATTCTCGAATTTTGTAAAGAAATTGGCGCCAAGGCTCAACACCTTGACTATCAGCATCAGGATACGCCCGAAGGCTGGGTGCGATTCAACAAAATCGCTTTTGGTACGCCGTTCAAACGCATCCCTTCCGGACGCTCGGCGCTCGATTCTACCGTGGTAATCAACGTGGAAGGACGATATGATGAAGCAGCAGGAACCAATGAGGCAGAAGCGCGGCAGATCATTGACTGGCTGAATCTGATTGAACCCACCCCTATGAACACCTATCCGGTGGTAGGGATCGCCTGTGCGACCGTGCAACAACGTGATCTGATTGCCGCACAACTGCTGCGCATCCGGCAACGAAAAATGGCCGGATGGGAAAAAATCCAGCAACTCTACCTCAACGGACTGGGTGTGTACCAGTTTGCCGAATTACAAGGTCAGCACGTTGACGTACTCCTGCTCTCGCTGGCGCATGGCGCAACCGATGCGCAGGGAACACTCACCCGCCATTTGCATTTCTGGAACAGTCAGCTGGGATTCAACCAGTTGCATGTCGTGCTGACACGGGCCACCCAGAAGTTTTACATAGCGCACAGCATTCCGGAGGGATTGCATTCAGTGTTGGCGGCAGACAAAAATTTCCTGGGTACTTGTATTTTGTCGCACTTGGTCACTTTTGCCGATTTTCTGCAACGCGGCGAACGCGATGCGGCGGAAGAGCAATTGAACAAAATGAAAAACCTGCTCGCTTATGTGGACTCCTATTTCGAGCCGACCGTATTCGGGGAAGAGGTGGAACTGGCCCTTCGACCGTACTTCGAACAAAGTCAGATGAAACGCTCTGCCATGGCTGCCGGGGTTCGGGTGCCTTTGTTCATCCAGGGCAAAGGCAGTGAAGAAAGGAGCAGCGTTCTGGCTTTTGATGGCGTATTGGCAAAAACGCTTCAACCCAGTTATGAATGGGAGGAAAAACTGGGGCAATATTTCCGCCAGCAGGGGATTGCCTATGTTCCCGTACTCTCGGCGCAATGGTGGCGCAGTCCGAAGCAGGAAGCGCGCAAACTGGCGAGTCGTTTGCTGACAGTGGAAGGATAAAGGAAGCAAAAGAGAGGCTGTCTAAAAACGCAGAGGAAGGGGTTATTTGACGACCAACAGTTTTTTTGAAACGGTTGTGTTACCGGTTTGCAGTACAAGATAATAGACGCCGGGCGGCCAGTCCTGACAAGACACCTGCAAGCGATTGCAGCAAGATTTTTCTCTATACACCACTTGCTGCAGTTGATTGTAAGCAGATAATTCTGCGTCTTGTTCACCTGTTGCGGCACTCCATTCAATTTCAAACAGGTGCTGGGCCGGGTTGGGCGCAACGTTCAAATATACCGACGGCTGGCGATGCCACACGGCGGTTGTGCCGGCGGGGCCGTCGTTGGTATTAGTGATGTTATCGGCGGTAAAGTGGGCAAGCACAGCGCTTTCACCCTGATAATTTCCGCCCCCCCAGTCGGGGACATTTGCCAATGGTATTTCAGCGCCGCTCCCTTTGTGTTTGCCGACTACAACAATCCCCTTGGCTGTTTTCCACAAACCATACAGGGTAACATTATCGCCGCCGGTTTGGGTGAGTGTATCCCACTGTCCCACGAATAACGAACTGTACAGCGGTTTTTCCAACGAAGGCGAATAAACCCGAGTGAATGCGTTCCAGCAGGATTGTCCTCCATGACCTGGTTTTACCATTTTCTGGAAGGCATTCGCAGTGGTGATGGTGCGGCGCCCGACGCCTAAAACGGCTACGGAACCGTCGGATGTTGACTTTATCGCATTTTTTGCCAGGTAGGTGGTGTTTACATCCGGCCACCCGCCATTGGGATCGGGCCATCCGTCAAGGTTTGGATCAGGGTGAGGGGCGCCCCAGGACTGGCCGCCCTCGGCATATTCAGCCATATACGTACTGTTGACAAGCGCGCCATTGGCACAATCGAGTTTGCCGAGCCACGAAATATGAATATTGCCATTGCTTCCGGTAAAGCGATTCTGGAATCCATTTGCGCCAGGATTTCCGGCGATTTCATTTCCTTCCCAAAGGTTTTCGGTATTGTTTCCGTGACATCGGGCGCCGACTACCAGCCGCCCTTCCTGCGTCGAATAATCCATGGCCAAGGCATCTACATATTGATCGGGTTCGGAAACATGGTAAGAACCGTCGGGGCGGACTTCATGGTATAACCTGGACCACCATCGCAGGGCGCCGTTTGCATCCATAGACATGACCACCGGTTCAAAATCAGGTTGTCCGTCGGGCAAAACACTTTTTGCATTAAATCCGATGTAAAGATGGTTGGTTCGGCGATCTATGCAGATGGACGAAGGGCCGTAGGTAAATGTAGCGCCCGGGGAATACCCGGTGTACCCCGGGCCATTGGTATTGTTTCCTGGCACACCGGGCGTACATGGCCCGTCGTAAAGGATATCCAGCGGCCACTTTCCTTTTTTCATACCCCCATTCCCATCTGGCTGCCACAATTGATAGTCTTCTGATTCCGCCGATCTTAATTCGCAGCGGTTGGCATCGCGTTTAAATACGATCGCGCTGTATGCCAGCGCCTCGATCCCCCCTGGATGATCGTTGGCATCTCCATAATATTCGCCCCCTGCCACCAGCCAGTGCACCCGCCAGGCAGGTACCACATCGTCGATGCCTTCGGCATCAAGCCGGTATACGGCCGACCAGTTGTAAGCATGCGAATCGCCATACGCATATACAACTTTTCCGTCATTGCCCACATCCCAGGGCTGGTAAATGTCGGGGTATTGGCCGGTAGCGGCTTTTACATTTTCCACCCAGCTAAAACCGGTGGGAGGAGATGTGACAAAGTTTCCATTGAGTTTTCCGATGAAATAACCGCCGTTTTGCGTGTCTTCCGTATCTCCGCTTATGTAAATCTCACCGGTCGGGTCGCCGGGAAGGTTGGTGGTTTTGATATACCTAAAATTTTCGGCAGCACCGGCTGGCAAATGATAAATGGCAAGCATCGTCTGCAGGTCTGCCGAAAGTTCTGCCAGAAAAGCAATTTTCCCGCTGCCGGCATTGTTGGCGATTCCCGGATTCTGAAAAGCCAGTATGGAAGTTGTGGCGGGCGCCCAATCCAGGGTTTCGGTGCTCCCGGCTACCAGAAAATGACCGTTGGAGAGCTGGATAATGTCGTAAAAAGCATCATTTGCCCATCCTCCTGCATAGGTAGCGATTAGATTTTGCGAATTAATGGTGAAAATAGAAGAAAGAAAAAAGGGCAAGACTCCCCAAATTTGTTTTTTCATATTGCTGAAAAAAAGGCTGTAATGTTCTGTATACTATCTTCTGAATGATTGAAAAATCACGAACGAAAGTGATTTGCGAATTAGGGTGTGTCTGAAAAATGCTGGCGAGACAGACAAGAGCAGGTTTTGGGTTCCGGGCAAAGGTGCTTTTGAGGGGAATATCGGGCCATATTGCCCGAAAAAGACCGGAAGAACAGGTTCCAAAAGATGCCTTTTCAGTCCGG
>JANRLZ010000514.1:0-7710 GCA_033762055.1 Saprospiraceae bacterium | reverse complement strand
CATGGCAGCACCGCGTATCAACAAATTCCGCCGCATCTGGCGCAAATCCCCCCGGTTGGCAGTAGCCTACCTCCGCCGTAAAGCCACCCGTCAGGCCAAACGTATGCTCCTTCCCAAAGACGACTGGAATATCAACTGGTTGGGCGAGGAAATGCGTCCTTACAACAGTTTGCACGGCTGATTTCCCCTGAACTTAGCAGAAGAAGCGGCGCCGACGACCAGCAAGTCGTTAGTGCCGCTTTTTTATTTTCTTCATAAAAAACAGGCACACGGGCGGTACTTTTGCGGCTTTCACTTCAAACAGCCGCCAAGTCGTTTAATATTTTGGGTATCAAAGCATTCGCCCCGGCCGCCGTGGGCAATATCGGTATTGGATTCGACATCATGGGCCTTGCCATAGAAAGGCCCGGCGATGAGGTCATTGCGCGCAAAAGCGATATTCCCGGTGTGCGTATCACGAAAATAACCGGCGCCGCCGGCAAATTACCGTATGAGCCGGAACAGAATACGGCCGGCGTCGCAGCCCTACGCTTGCTTGCACATCTCGGCGAATCTGCCCGTGGCATCGAACTCGAAATTCACAAAAAAATGCCCATTGGCAGCGGTATGGGCAGCAGTGCAGCCAGTGCTGCCGCCGCTGTCCTGGCCGTAAGCGAACTGCTGCGCACCGGCATGAGCAAACGCGAACTCCTGCCTTTCGCCGCAGCCGGCGAACAAATCGCATCCGGAAGTCCACAAGCCGACAATATCGCCCCGTCGCTGCTGGGCGGCATGGTGCTGGTGCGCGACCATGTTACGCTTGATGTGCATCGGCTGCATGTACCGCGCGGATTGTATGTGGCGCTTGTGCATCCCAAGATGGAATTATTCACCCGCGATGCGCGCGCCGTGCTCCGCCCCGATGTACCCATGGAAAAATTTGTGCGGCAAAGCGCCAATGTCGCCGCTTTCGTGATCGGGCTTTTCAATGCCGATTTGGCGCTGGTAGGCAGAAGTTTGAATGACGAGATCGTAGAACCGCAACGCGCCCATCTTATTCCCGGTTTTTATGCGGTGAAAACGGCCGCCCTCGAAGCCGGTGCGCTTGGTTGCAGTATTTCCGGCGCAGGCCCTTCGGTCTTTGCCCTTTGTGCCAACAGTCTGATCGCCGAAAACGCCGGCGCCGCCATGCAGCGTGCTTTTGCCGAACATCATTTGGACAGCGAAATATTTCTCTCGCCCATCAACCAGGAAGGAGCCGTGATTTGTTAAAAAACTGTTTTAAAACGGTTTCTATTGATCGGGAAGACTTACCCGCCAAAGCAATCGCCCCGTCAGGATATATACCTGGCGGGGCGATGTGGTGTGTGGGAAAAATTTGGTAAGGCCGTGGTGGATGGTTTCATGGCGTAAATCTTTCGGCCGGCGTAAATCGCCGCAAGCACCAGGGTGTAAGTGAAAGTTGCAGTCATGGCTAAGTATGGTTGGTTGTTTGATTAAAGGCTTTTCAGCCAAAGACCGTCGTAAAACGGGGGATCTTACCTTTTCGCTGCCACGATTTTGAAAAAAAAAATTTATTTTTTTCAAAACACTGTTTTTCAGGCAATTAGATTGAAAATTTTTTTTTGTTAGCCGTTATTACGAAAATTTTCGTAGAAAAATTTGCAACTACGAAATACTTCGTAGAATCTTTGCGTTCAATTCCGACACTTACTCTCATTCTGCAACACCATGTCACTCGCCAAACCGACCGATTCGGAACTCGAAATTCTTCACATCCTTTGGGCCCAGGGGCCGAGTACCGTACGGACGGTAAACGATCTGCTCAACGAACAACCGGGTAAATCCAAAGAAACAGGATATACCACCACCCTGAAAATCATGCAAATCATGTATGAAAAGGGACTGGTTACACGGGTGGAGGACGGGCGTACGCACACCTATACCCCCGCCGTTCAGGAAAGCGATACGCAGGGTTTGTTGCTCCAGCAATTTGTTGACAATGCCTTTCGGGGCAGCGCAGCGCGCCTGGTGATGCAGGCGCTCGGCAACCATAATGCCAGTGCTGAAGAACTGGATGAAATCAAGGCGCTCATTGCAAAAATCGAACAAGGGAAATAAGCTATGATTACCATTTCCGACTCTCTGCTCCGCGCCCTCGGATGGACGCTCGCCCATGCGCTCTGGCAGGGTGCATTGATTGCTATTGCGCTGCTGGTTGTTTTGCCACGCCTGCGCAGTGCCCGAAACCGATACCGGGCGGCCTACATATCGCTACTGCTGGTATTCGTTGCTGCTGCTGCGACCTTCTTTGTCGAATGGGAGGCTCCCGAAGTCTTGCTTTCGGAAAGGTTCGCAGGTGCGGAAAATTTCATTATTATGGCTGCTCATGAAGAAGAGAGCGCCAGTTTTTGGCAGGGCGCGAGTCGGTGGCTCGAAAACAACAGCCCGGTCGTGGTAGCCACCTGGTTGATTGGATTTGTGTTTTTCCTGCTTCGTTTGGGTGGCGGATGGTGGCAGGTGCAGCGCTTACGGTCGCGCAGTGTCTTACAACCGGATGCTCACTGGGAGGAAAAGATGCAGGCGTTGATACAAATCATCGGCATTCGGCGCCCGGTTATACTGCTGGAATCAGCCCTTGTTCATGCGCCGCTTACCATTGGTTGGCTCAAACCCCTTGTTTTATTGCCCATCGGTTTTATCAACCGCCTGTCTGCAGCAGAGGTTGAAGCCGTACTGGCGCACGAACTGGCGCATATTGCTCGTCGCGACTGGATTTTCAACCTGTTGCAAGCATTTATTGAAACGATTTTTTATTACCACCCTGCCGTGTGGTGGCTGTCGGGCGTTATTCGTCGCGAGCGTGAAAATGCCTGCGACGATGTAGCACTGGCCGCTACCGGCAATCCGATCGCTTTTGCCCGCGCATTGGTGCAGGTACAGGAAATGGCCGCTCCTGTTCCCGCTCTGGCACTGGCACTGAGCGGAACACGCCGACGCCGTCCCCTGCTTGAACGCGTACGGCGAATTTTGAATCAGGCACCACAACAACAACATCAAGTTATGGAAAAGATCACAGCAACCTTTATTCTGCTCGCACTATTGGCCCTGGTGGGCTTTCGGGCAAACACGGCGCCGACTGTAGAGGCCGCTTTCGCACAAATAGCAGACTTGCCCCAGGCGCTGTTTGGCGCCGACCAGCCAGATGAAACGCTACAGGCCGACAGTTTACCCAAGCCCAAAAACACCCGAAAAATCACCCGGGAAGACGAAAACGGCCGCGTAGAAGCGGAGTATAAAAACGGGGAGATTACCCGCCTAAACATTGACGGCAAGGAAATTCCTTCTTCCGAATTTAATGCGCACTCCGATTTGATAGAAGAACTTTCAGCGGAGGTACCCCCGCCTGCTCCGCCGCATGCCCCGAGGGTATTCTGGATGGATGGCGATCGCGGTGGCGTCTGGGCGCCCGATGCTCCTGCGGCGCCCGGCGCTCCGGCACCCCCCGGCGCTCCGAGGGCTTATTTATTCGGCACTCCTCAGGCGCCGTTGCAGCCGCTCGCGCCCTTGCCCCCTATTTATGTGCATGGCAGTGGTATCAGTGTCGAATCGGATAAGGACAAAGATGGAAATACGATTATTCGGCTGGATAATCATGGGGAAGTATCGGAAGTAATCGTTAAAAATGGAGAAATATGGGTCAATGGGGAAAAGATTGAAAAAGGGGAAACATTTGACCTGCCTGGTATTCATATCGGCGGCGACAACACCCACTTTTTCTACGGGGATGGCGACTATTCCTATGACTTTGGCGAGGGCATTGCCATGGGACATCGTTTTTCGGAAGAAACCCGTGAACAAATGAACCGGGAAATGGAACGCGCCAAAGAAGAACATGCCCGTGCTATGGACGAATACCGCCGCGCCATGGAAAGAGACCACAAGCGCCATGAAAAAGAATTGAAACAGCAACAAAAAGAATGGGAAAAAGAGCAAAAACGCTGGGAAAAAGAACAGGAAAAATGGACGAAAGAACAAGAAAAATGGCAGGAAGAACAGCGTGCCTGGGAAAAACGCCAGAAAGCCATGCAGGAGCGCTTGAAATCAGAACTGTTGCGCGATGGCCTGATTTCCGACCCGAACAATTTTTCGCTCAAAATCAATGCGAAAGAATTGAAAGTCAACAAGAAAAAACAATCGGAAGAAATGCGCCGCAAGTATGAGGAGATTATCAAAAACAACGCCGGTATGAAATTGGACGGTGATGACTGGAATTTCAACTTTAATTTTTCCGGCGATAATTGAAGAAGTTGATTTGGTTTATAACGGTTTATGGGGTTTAGGAGGTTTATTATAGTTGTATAAACCTCTCCTAAACCTCATAAACCTCTCCTAAACCCAATAAACCTCCATATAAACCTCCCTTTTTCAATATTCTCTTTCGAGCAAATCGGCTACAGTTTGCCGCAATGCTGTTTTTCTCTCCTCCGACATCGTAACGGCATCCAAATGGTGAAATGCTTCGGCCTGAAATCGCATTTTTTCGGCTGAAATGAGGGTTGGCAGGTTGTTGCGATCAAAAATGGCGCGTACAGCCGCTACTTTTTTTTCTGCATTTTCCACGCCGGTCTGCATCCAGTTGGTCAGTTCTTTTCGATCGGCTTCCGGGGCATTTTCTAAGGTTTTTAGCACCAGCAACGTTTTTTTGTTTTGTAAAATATCACCTCCCACTTGCTTGCCGAATTTTTCCGGATCGCCGTAGGTATCCAGCAGGTCGTCTTGTATTTGAAAAGCGATACCGGCCAATCGACCGAATTCGTACAAGCGCCGTGCATCGGCCTCATTAGCTCCGCCACAAACGGCGCCCATTTCAAGCGCCCCACCCAACAATACCGCGGTTTTCAACTCAATCATGCGCAGATATTCCGGAATTTCCACGTTTGCACGGGTCTCAAAATTGATATCCATTTGCTGTCCTTCACATACTTCGCGGGCTACCCGATTAAAAATCCGGATCAAACGAGCTGCTGTGGCTGCATCCGGATGGTCGGCAAGAAACTGATAGGCATGAATCAACATGACATCGCCGCTGAGAATGGCGGTGGTGGTGCTCCATTTTTCATGCACGGTTGGCTTGCCCCGGCGCAGCGGCGCAGCATCCATGATATCGTCGTGCATGAGGGTAAAGTTATGAAACAACTCAACCGCCCAGGCTGCCGGCAAAGCGTTATCAATCTCATCGCTAAATACCTCGCAGCCCATCAACACCAGCGCAGGGCGCAATCGTTTGCCCCCCAGCGTCAGGATGTAACTGCAAGGATCATATAATTCACCGGGGGACGGCGGAAACGGGTTTTCTTTCGAATATTTTGCAACCAGCTCAAGTAATTGCGGGAGGGTGCGCATGGGAGTATCGGATTGAATGTTGGCAGCCGATATGTAATTCAGCCGGGTAGATGCATCAAAGGGCGACTCGCCCAAATCGGCGACAAGAAACAATTCAAACCTGATATGATGCACCACCACTTTCGAATTTCCCTCCTACCCATGTTGTTGATCAGCGCTTTTTTGGCCTTACACGCTTGTCAGCAAAAAAGTGAAGCCGCATTTTCCGATTTTGCACCGCCGCCTCCACTCCAGCAATCAACCGTCGAGTCAGAAACGGCGCCGGTGGCTGTTCAACAGTTTGGCGACGCCGCTTCGTCCGGCGATTTGTTTTCATCCTCTGCGGCCAGATTCAGCGCTGTTGATTCATTAAAAAAATTTGTGCGCAACGCCGATTTACGCTTTCGGGTAAAAAACACGGCTTCCGCCACCCTGCAAATCGAAGACATTGTGCTTCGGCATGGGGGTTTTGTTACCTCCAGCCAGTTAAACAGCGCAACCGATTTGCATCATATCTCGCCGATCAGTCGCGATTCAGCCATTGAAACGACCCGTTATACCGTTCAAACCCATCTTATCGTGCGGGTACCCTGCCGGCAATTGGACACCGTACTGCGCGCTATCGGCCGTTTGTCCGAATACTTCGAGCATCGCCACGTCGCTGCCGAAGACGTTGAACTGCAAATGCTGGACAAGGAACTAAAGATGTTGCGTGAAGGCATTTACCGCAATGCGCTGGAAAATTCCCGTGAAAACGATCAGCTCCCCAAAGCCGATCGCGATCGCGACAGTCGCGCCGCCGGCGATCAGGCGCGTCTGGAAAAATTAAAATTAGAAGACGAGATCCGGTACAGCACCCTCCGGGTGGCCATTTACCAGCCGCCCCTGCTTCGCCAGACGGTGGTTGCCAATACCGATGTCGTTTTACCCCAAAAACCGTTTGCCGCAAGTTGTACCGACGCCCTGCATGCCGGAGGAGAAATTCTTGTATTGATCTTTCTGGGTATTGTGCATTTATGGGGCTTGTTGTTGCTTCTCGCCGTCCTTTTTTGGGCCTTGAAATGGTGGGGAAAACGCAAACCAGTGTCCATTGGCGCCGCTCAAAAGTCTGCGTAAAGACATTTGAACGCCCGTCAGACATTTGTCGCAACCCGCCTTTCGTTTTTCCTGTTCAGGCTTGCTACTTTTGCGCGCCCTTGCTACAATGCATCGGCTAAAACGCTCGCAACAATACATGGAAAAAGTAAAATGCCTCATCATCGGCTCCGGACCAGCCGGATATACCGCCGCCATTTATGCCGCCCGTGCCGGACTCAATCCGGTGATGTACACGGGACCACAGCCCGGCGGACAACTTATGATTACCAACGACGTAGAAAATTACCCGGGTTATCCGACCGGCCGGATGGGGCCTGAAATGATGGAAGATTTTCGGAAACAGGCCGAACGTTTTGAAACGGTCATTCGAAATGAAATGATCGTAAAGGTAGATTTCAGCGGCCCGATCCACAAGGTTTGGAGCGAATCGGGGGATGAAATTCACTCGCCGACGGTCATTATTGCCACCGGCGCCAGCGCCAAATGGCTGGGTATTCCCGGCGAACACGAGCTGGAAAACAAGGGGGTTTCTGCCTGTGCCGTTTGCGACGGCTTTTTCTTCCGCAAACAAAAAGTCGCCATCGTCGGCGGCGGCGATACCGCTGCGGAAGAGAGTACCTATCTGGCAAAAATTTGTTCGGAAGTACACCTGCTGGTGCGCCGCGACGAGATGCGCGCTTCCAAAATCATGCAGGAACGTGTGTTGAATACGC
The DNA here is from genome assembly GCA_033762055.1 of Saprospiraceae bacterium. Taxonomy (GTDB): domain Bacteria; phylum Bacteroidota; class Bacteroidia; order Chitinophagales; family Saprospiraceae; genus M3007. The sequence continues at coordinate 535 of JANRLZ010000514.1, read as the reverse complement.
CCAATATCATCGTACACTGGAATACCTCGCCCGAAGAAGTGCTGGGCGATGAAGGTGTCACGGGCGTCCGGCTCCGCAACAATAAAACCGGCGAAATCAGCACCATCGAAGTGTCGGGGTTCTTTGTCGCCATCGGTCACCAGCCCAACACCGGTATTTTCCAGGATTGGCTCGATCTCGATGAAAGCGGTTACATCAAGGCGACGCCCGGGCGTTCGTTTACCAACATTCCCGGTGTGTTTGCCTGTGGCGATGCGCAGGACAAAATTTATCGCCAGGCAGTAACGGCGGCCGGCACCGGCTGCATGGCTGCCCTCGACGCCGAACGTTATCTCGTAGAGAAAGGTCTCTAACGGTGGACGGTGGACGGTAGACGGCCTACGGTGGACGGCGGACGGTAGACGGCTTACGGTGGACGGCCTACGGTGGACGGGAGACGGTGGACGGCCTACGGTGGACGGCCTACGGTGGACGGCGTACGGTTGACGGCCTACGGTGGACGGCCTACGGTGGACGGTGGCTTATGAGAGAACAA
>JANRLZ010000513.1:0-1889 GCA_033762055.1 Saprospiraceae bacterium | reverse complement strand
AACCTCCCGACTGCCCTTGCCCTCTGTCTGATCCCCTTCCTGCTCGGCTGGCTGGCCGCCTACGCCTATTATAAGGTAGGCAGCTTGCGCAACCAGGTAACCGAACTGAGTGGACGTGTGAGCGCACAAAGCGAAGAACTGACTGAATTGCGCGTAAAACTTACCCAGGCCGATGCCGATATCGAGGCAAAAGCCGAACAAATCCGCAAAGTCAAGGGTGACCTGATGATGTGCGAAAGCGAACGCAACGCCCTGCGCGAACAGGCGGCGGCCGGTGGCGGCGCCAAAAAAGCGGCCAACCCTGCCACGATCATGTTCGCCGATAAAAAATGGAAATGGGACGATCTGAAAATCGTGGAAGGCATCGGCCCGAAAATCGAGGAACTGCTGCACAAAGCCGGTATCAAAACCTGGAAATCGCTGGCAGAAACCGCCGTTGACAAGATCAAAGAAATACTCGACGCCGCCGGCCCGAATTATCAGATTCACGATCCCGGCACCTGGCCCAAACAAGCCGAACTGGCCGATCAGGGCAAGTGGGATGAATTGAAAAAATGGCAAGACGAACTGGATGCCGGTAAATCCTGATCTGCTTACCGTACTTTTACCGCTTCTTCCACCGGGCGACTCTTTGGGGTCGCCCGGTGTTTTTCCGGCCTGTTATTTTTGCGTTGTAATTATGGAATTTTTCATCGCGACCCTTTTTTCACTTTTTTCCATTGTTGACCCGCCCGGCGCCATCCCGGTGTATGTGGCGCTTACCAGCGACCGTCCGCGTCCCGAACGCAACAAAATTGCCTTGCAAACCAGCCTGTATTTCATGCTGATTCTGATCAGTTTTTTTATTGCGGGCAATTATATCCTGTCTTTTTTCGGCCTCACCATCCACTCGCTGCGCATTGCAGGCGGCATGACCCTGTTGATCAGCGGTTTTGGCTTACTGTCGGGGCGTTTTGCCAAACGCCGGGGCTACGACAAGGAAGTGGAAAAACACGCGCAGGAGCGGCATGACATTGCATTCTCGCCCATGGCCATGCCCATGTTGTCAGGACCGGGTTCTATTTCCTATCTGATTACCCAGTACAACCAGCATCCCGCCTGGAGCGAGCGGGTGTACATCATGGCCGCCATTGTTGCCGTTGCCGTGCTGGTGTGGGGTTGTTTACGTATTGCGCCTTTCCTTTTCAAGGTATTCGGCGCGGGCGGGCTTAATGCAATTGCCCGTATTATGGGCTTTATTGTTATTGCCATCGGCGTGCAGTTTATTGTAGATGGCCTGGTGCATTTGGTCATGGAAATGCGGTAAGGAACGATCAAAAAACATCCCGGGAATCCATTTGTACTAATCGGCGAAGTATCGAAACTTCATAACAGGTCAATAAGAGCATATATAGATTTTCCTGATCCAGCGAAAGCGTACAAATTTAGTATTGGGCAAGGCGGCTTTTGCAGACGTAACCGGATGCTACGGCGAAAAAAGCCAACGCAGTCCAGGACTAAATTTGGCGCTTGCAGCAGATAGAGGAAAATCTATACATGCTCTCTAAACCAGCGTGGCAATTAACCAAAATGCCCTTCCACGTAGTTTCTGGTAAGTGCTTGTTTCGGGGCTTCAAAAATTTGCTGTGTCGTACCAAATTCTATCAATTCGCCCAAGTACATAAATGCCGTATAATCGGCCACCCGTTGCGCCTGCTGCATATTGTGTGTAACAATAACTTGTGTGAATTTTTGCCGGAGGCTATGCATCAAAGCTTCAATTTTTTGCGTAGAAATGGGATCAAGGGCGGAACAGGGTTCATCCAAAAGGATGATTTCCGGTTCCACTGCAATAGCACGCGCAATGCATAACCGTTGCTGCTGCCCGCCACTGAGTTCGAGCGCCGATT
>JANRLZ010000512.1:0-3048 GCA_033762055.1 Saprospiraceae bacterium | reverse complement strand
GCCCGGTTTATACACACTTCTGGTTACCGACCTCTCCAACGGCTGCACCTCGGTGGCATCCGTTGTGGTGACGGAGGACATTTTTTCTCCGCTTGCCAATGCCGGTCCCGACCTGAACATCCCCTGCGAGGGCGGTGTCGTGACCCTGGTGGGCAGCAGCACTCCCGGCGTACAGTTTATTTATTTATGGACAACGTCCAACGGGAACATCGTTTCAGGCGGAACAACCCTGAACCCGGTGGTGAATGAACCGGGTATTTACACCTTGCTGGTTACCAATCCTGTGAATGGATGCACCGCTACCGATGTCATGGAGGTGTTGCCCAGCGCCAACGGCCTTTGTGCCCGCATTCAGGGGCGCGTACTTGAAGACACGATCCTGAACTGTGTCGCCGACCCCGGCGAACCCGTGCTGGGCGGCTGGATTGTGCGCGCCGATGGCGCATTAGGCGATTATTTTGCCGTCACAGATACTGACGGCAATTATATAATCAATTTGGTGGCCGGCGACACCTATGTAGTGTCGGCCATAGCGCCCAGCGTACTATGGGAGGCCTGCGCAGCGCCGGGTAGTTTTGTGGTGTCGGTACCGGATGAAACGGTGGTGGCATCCGACATACTTTTCAAAAAATTAGCCGGTTGTCCGCTGCTTTCGGTAGATATTACCTCGGGCAATTTGCGCCGATGTTTCGACAACAATTTTTTCTACGTCTCTTATTGCAACCTCGGTACCGAAACCGCCGAAGACGCCTACGTGATTGTCACGCTCGATCCCTTCCTTTCTGTGGTTAGCAGCAATATTCCATACACTGATCTGGGTAATAGCCAGGTACGGTTTGAACTGGGCGATGTGGAAACGGGCGATTGCGGCGCTTTCAATTTCCGCGCGCTCCTGGGTTGTGATGCCGTCGTGGGGCAAACGCATTGTACCGAGGCACATATTTACCCCGATACGCTTTGTATTGCCCCCAATGTGCAATGGTCGGGCGCCAGCCTGCGTATCAGCAGCGAATGTGATGCCGATTCGGTGCATTTCAGGGTTGAAAACGTAGGTGTTGGCAACATGCCAAATGCACTGGATTATATCGTGATCGAAGACCAGGTGATGCTCATGAGCGCGCCGCTTCAACTTGACGCCGGTGAATTTGTAACGGTCAGTGTGCCAGCGAACGGCAGTACCTGGCGCCTTGAAGTTGAACAGGAACCATTCCATCCGGGCGCCTCCTCGCCGGGCGTTTCAGTGGAAGGATGTACCACCGGCCCTACCTTCTCCACGGGCTTTGTCATGCAATTCCCCACCGACGATGCTGATGAATTCGTGGACATTCACTGCCTGCAAAACACAGGTTCTTATGACCCGAACGACAAGCAGGGCTTCCCCCTTGGCTATGGCGAAGAACACTATATTCGTCCCGGCACCGCACTCGAGTACCTCATTCGTTTTCAGAATACCGGCAACGACACCGCCTTCACGGTGCGCCTGGTGGATACCTTGTCGGCCTGGCTTGATCCGGCTACATTCCGGCCGGGCGCAAGCAGCCATGCTTATTCCTGGGATTTGAGTGGCGCCGGGGTGCTGACGTTTCTGTATGAAAATATTTTGCTGCCCGATTCCAATGTGAATGAACCCGCTTCACACGGTTTTGTGAAATTTACCATCCAGCATCGCGCCGATGCGCCGCTGGAAACGGTGATTGAGAATACGGCGGCCATTTATTTCGATTTTAACGACCCCGTCATCACCAACACCACCCGACACCGCCTGGGTGAAAACTTCATCACCGTCGGTCTCTGGCAACCCGAACAGCCGCGCTATCAGGTTAAGGTAAGTCCCAACCCCTTCTCCGATGCCGCGCTGCTCGAAGTGACCGGCCTGGATCGAAGCGCCCCCTTGCGTTTGCAGGTGTTTGATTTACAGGGGCGGTTACAAGTGGAAATGGATACGGACGGAACGGTGTTCTCCCTGAACAAGGCGCAATTGGCCGCCGGGATGTATCACTTTCGGGTAGAACAAAACGGAATCATGATTGGAAACGGCAAATTTGTCGTGCAGCGATAGGTGAAACATTAAATTCCCGTCACAGCGCTTGTCTTACAGGTTGTGGGTTAGCAGGATTTACAGGCCTTGTACGTTTTTAGGGTGATTATCCTGTAAATGTTGTCGATCCTGTCTAAATCACAGATTGTGGGCAGCTGCTGTTTTTGTAAGGCCCCACAGGGGTCTTGAAAAATTCTGTGCCGACGTTTTGTTTTTCCAATTGTTGTTTTACCTTTGCGCTCCGTTTTTCGGACAGCACAATTTATCAACGAGTAAGCGATGAAACGTACATTCCAACCCTCGCGCCGCTCCCGCAAGAACACGCATGGATTCCGCGAGCGCATGTCGTCAAAAAATGGCCGCAAAGTACTGGCTCGCCGCCGCAAGCAGGGCCGCTGGAAACTCACGGTTTCCGACGAGCGTCGCCTGAAATAATTCCGGATAGACGGGTGGTAGCCCGCCTTTCCCTGCATTTAAAATAAGACTTCCGGGGCCGCACGGCATCGGAAGTCTTATTTTTGTCCCGACGCACATGCCCACTTTTATCCGATACGAACGACTGAAAAGCCGCAAGGCCATTGGCGCGCTGTTCAAAGGCGGTAAATCGTATGTGGCGTATCCGCTGCGCGTCGTCTGGTCGGAAGCGCCCCCGCATCTGGCCGAAATGAGTCCGGCGCAAATCGTAATCGCCGTTCCCAAACGCAATTTCAAAACCGCCGTTCAACGCAACCGTCTCAAGCGACAAATTCGCGAGGCATACCGGCTGCAAAAAGCCGAATTGTACGACAAACTCGAAAGCGCCGGTCTGCGTATCTCCCTGATGGTCAGTTACATTGCCAAAGAACCCCTGCCCTTCGCCGAAATCTCGGCAGGCGTTTCCAAACTGATCCGAAAATTCCCCGGTGAAGGCTGAGTATCAGGGCAAATTGAGGTTGGCATGCACTCGTCTGTTAGATTGATTTAAGATTTTAGATTACATGATTTAAGATTTTAGAGGGGATTTATGAGGG